>JBBWZK010000238.1:0-25339 GCA_039648975.1 Blastocatellia bacterium | reverse complement strand
CTGCTTAACCCTTCCTCTTTCGCCGCGTCGCCCCCTCACCGCGTCGCCGCGTCGTCTTTTAGCAGGTGGCGCGCGTCTTAACCAAGTGGCGGATTATTGACTGCAATTGGCGGTTGTGTGAGAATCGAACGGCAGCATAAGCGCCTTCCCTGGTTCATCTCTCGGTTTGAAAATGTTGCGCGGGATTACGAATCTCTTTGTTCTGCGTGATCTTGCTGGCGTCGTTCAAACAACGCCGTGGGAACACTCGACTCGGAGCGCATTATGAGTGGCAGACGAATCGGCAATTACCTGATCACCGAATACATCGGCGGCGGCGGTTTCGGCTCGGTCTTCAAAGCCGAAGACGCGACGCAGCCCGGTCGCATCGTCGCTATCAAAGAGTTGCACAAAAAGCACACGCGCAACGCCGTCATTAAACAACGCTTCTTTCAGGAAGCCGTCGCCATGGCGCGGCTCGATCATCCGAACCTGCCGCGCCTGTTCACCTTCGGCGAAGACAACGGCTGTTATTACCTGGTGATGGAGTTCATCTCCGGGCGCGTGCTTTCCGACGAACTGCACGCGAACGGGCCGATGACTGCTGATCTGGCCGCAGGGATGCTCGCGCAGGTGCTCGAAGCAGTCAGCTATGCGCACCGCAACGGCATCATTCACCGCGACCTCAAACCCGATAATATTATCCTCATCGACGATGGCGGCACGCTGCGCATCAAGGTGCTCGACTTCGGCATCGCCCGACTGGTCGGCGGCGAAAGCCTGACGCTGGCCGGCGAAGGCTTCGGCACGCCGGCTTATATGTCGCCCGAAAGAATGTGGGGCAATACCAGCGACGATCCGCGCATAGACATCTACGCCGCCGGCATCATTCTTTTCGAGATGCTGGCGGGCCGCGCGCCGTTCCAATCGGGCGCCAGCGATCCGGTGATCTACTGGTCGGAGATGCGCGCCCTGCACGAAAGCACGCCGCTGCCCTCGCTTGCCGAGCGCGGCGTTCCCGCAGCGCTTGAGCATATCATCCAGCGTGCGACGGCCAAGCGCGCGGAAGACCGTTATGCGTCGGCAGATGACATGCTCGCTGATCTCAAGCGCGGGATGGGCGAACACGTCGAGGCACAGGCGACCGGCCAGTTGCTGGCAGCGACAGGGACGGCGCGGCTGGCGTTGACGACGGCGCCGGGCGGCGCGGAGGTTTATGTTGATGATGCGCTGTGCGGCACGTCCGACGTGATTCGCGGCAAGATTCTCATTGACCATCTTGCGCCCGGACTACGCACGGTCAGAGTATCGAAGGCAGGTTATTCGGATTACAAAATCAGCGTCGCGCTCGAAGCCGATCATCAAACCGATTTGCAGGTGGCGTTAGCGGCGCGCGCGACCGCCGTGATGCCGCCGGCTGAAATGACCGCCGCTGGCGGCTTCGGCACAGAAAGGTTTGCCAGCGCCGATGCCAGCAAGACGGCGCTGCTCATGCTCGAAAGCCTGCCTGCGGGCAGCACCATCTTTCTCGGCTCTGAAGCGATTGCCGCTGCCGACGAAGATGGGCGTGCAACGGTGCGGCTGGCTCCCGGCGCGCATGCCGTCCGCGTCACCGACCCGAACGGCATGAGCGCAACAACGATAATTCAAGTTACCGAAGCAGACAGCGGCGCGCTCAAAACCCTGGTGCTGCCGCTTGACCTGCAGGCAGCCTCGACGGCGCGGCCCGCCTTGCCGACGAGCCCGGCGGCAGGGCCCCTCTCACCGCCACTTGCATCTGCGGCGACGCCCTTAGCGGTGCCGCTTGCGGCAAGTGCATCAGCGACCGCGAAGCCGGCGGCGACTGCCGCGCCGGGCGCGGTTCGTCCCCAGACTTCGCTCAGAAGCAGGCGCATCGCCTACGCCGTGACGGCGGTTTTATTGATCGGACTGGCGGCAGGCGCGTTCGTCATCCTGCGCCGCCCGGCGCGCGGCAATGTGCCAACCGATGCGGAAACGATTGAGCAGGCGGTCGTCGCACCGCCGGCTGCGCCCAATGCGTCGCCGGCGAATGCCAATACCGGCACGGATGTGGCACAAGCTACAAAGCCGAATTCGCCGCCGGCGACCGACGCCGAACGCGCGGCGCTCGAAAAGCGAGCCGCCGAAGCCGAGCGCAAGCTGAAAGAAGAGCAGCAGAAGGCGGCAAAGAACGGAGCGCCGCCGCCCGCGCCTGCGGCTACGGTGGTGACGCCACCACCACCTGAAACGCCGAAAGAGACAGAATCTGAGCCGCCTGTCGCGCAGGGCAGCACCTGCGTTATCGTCTGGATCTCCAGCACGACGAGCGAGCCGGCTGGCGGAGGCTTGCGAGTCATGGTGGTCGAGGAACCGGATACGGCATCCTCTGCTATGTACAACGGGCACACAGGCCCGAAGGGACGCTTTCGCGCCTGCGGCCTGACGCCAGGACATCGTGTGCGCGTCACCGTCTTCGGGCCGCGCGGCGCGCCACTCGGTAGCAAGATGCAAGTGCTGAAGGCCGGCCTCAACATTGTGCAGATACAGGTCAACCGCGAACCTGGCGCCATGCAGCAATCCGACACCGACAACGGCATGCCGATGAGAAAACGCCCGCGCCGGCAGCGGCCCTGAGCATTTTTTGTAACGATTGAAAAACCTATAGCAATTCTGTTAAGCTATGGTTTTGTATCAGGCGCGCGATTCGCGTCATGATCACTATACGAGATGCCCGAAGGCATTCACGAAGAAAGGAGTCGAGGCTAATGTCTGTACGAAGAGGAGCAGCGCGCGGGGTTCGTTTAACCTGCCCGAAGTGCGCCACCCCGTTCACGGTCGTCGCCTTCCTGTCGCAGGGAATTGATGCCGCTGATTACTGGAAGGCGCGCGCCGCCGAGCACGATTGTGCGGCGCACGCGAAGATGCTTGATGCGATGCGCAAGGGCGACGGCACGAAGAACCCGTTGAAGGCTTCGAAGGCAGCCGCTCGCGGCAAGAAGTAATCGTCAGTTATTTCCACAACCGTATTCAACAACCAAGGCCGGCGCTCGCGCGTCCGGCCTTTTCCTTTTCGAGTAAAAGTCACAGAGCCACAGAGTTTTTGATTTACTCTGTGGCTCTGTGACTGCGATGGCAAATCTTAGGTTTGGTTAATCGCCGGCTTCCGGGCGGCCTTTCAACTGCACGAGCGGCGCGGGCGGAATCTCGGCTGGCCAGGCGCTGTTGAAGATCGGGTCGTTGCCGTAATCATTGGCGTTGGCCGCGCCGTCGGTGTGGCGGCCCGCGTGATACGAACTGCGCACCAGCGGCCCCGATTCGACATAACGAAAGCCCATCGCCAGCGCCGCTTGGCGCAAGTAAGCGAACTCTTCAGGCGAATAATACTTTTCAATCGGAATGTAGCGCGGCGTCGGCGCAAGGTACTGGCCGACGGTCAGGATGTCGCAGCCGGTCGCCGCGAGATCGCCAAACACGTCGAGCAATTCCTCCACCGTCTCGCCCAGCCCAACCATCAGGCCGGACTTTGTCAGCATCGGCCATTCGCCTTTGCGTGCGTGAGCGCGGCGCAGCAATTCCATTGATTGCGCATAACGCGCATCGGGTCGCACGCGCTTGTAGAGTCGCGGCACCGTCTCTGTGTTGTGATTCAGCACGTCAGGCCGCGCCTGAAGCACGGTGTTCAGCGCCGCTTCGTTGCCGCAGAAATCGGGGATCAGCACTTCGACGCGGGTGCCGGGATTGAGCCGGCGAATCCACTGGATCGTCTGCGCGAACGCGAGCGCGCCGCCATCAGGTAACTCGTCGCGGTTGACGCTGGTGACGACCGCGTGGCGCACGCCCAGACGCTTGACGGCTTCGCCGACGTGATGCGGTTCTTCAGGGTCGAGCGGGCGCGGCTTGCCTTTGGCGACGGCGCAAAAGCCGCAATGCCGCGTGCAGATGTCGCCCAAAATCATGAAGGTCGCCGTGCCTTCGCCCCAGCACTCGTAGATGTTCGGGCAGCGCGCTTCCTGGCAGACCGTGTGCAAGCTCAGATCACTGATCATCTGCTGCACACGGCTGAATGATTCATCAGCGCGCAATCGCACATTCAACCATTCAGGTCGCGGCCCGCTCAGTTTCGGTTTCGCCATGCTTTGCCTCTACTCAACTGCACCAAGCTATATTCTGACCGATTTAGAGGCTAGAGGCCAGAGCGGAGAAATGATGAATGAAGGGGATGGCTAGAGATGCGCTTCGCGCGGCGGAAACGGCAGAGGATAATCTATAGACGATCCGCCTTCCCTTTCCTCTTCAGTTCATCGTTCATCATTTCCTTGTCAGTCGCCGCTGCCGACGCCAGCTTTGAGATCGTCTTTGGCTGTTTCAATCTTATCAGCATCAATGGCAGTGCGGCCTTTGGCGGCAGATCGCACACGCCTGCGGAAGGGATGCATGACGGCGTAGACCCGCGCCGCAAAGGCTCGCCAGGCATGCGTCGCGCTGATGTCGTCGAAGAGTGAATAAGCTACCGGCGTGACGATGAGCGTCAGTAACAAAGATAACGTTTGTCCGCCGATGACAACGACGGCGATGGCGCGGCGTTCGTCCGAACCGGGCCCTGTGCCTAAGGCCAGCGGCATCATGCCGGCGACCAGCGCCAGCGTCGTCATGAGAATCGGGCGCAAGCGGTCGCGGTTGGCCTGCATAATGGCGGGCAGCCGTTCCTGCCCGGCGCGCCGCAGATTATTCATGTGATCGATCTGCAAGATGGCGTTCTTCTTGACGACGCCGAACAACACCAGTATGCCGAGCGCCGAATAGAGATTCAGCGTGTTCCCCGTCGCCCACAGCGACACCAGCGCGAAGGGAATCGATAGCGGCAGGCTGAGCAGAATGGTCAGCGGATGGACGACGCTTTCGAACTGCGACGCCAGGATCATGTACATGAAAATGATCGATAGCAAAAACGCCCAGATGAACTCGTTGAACGTGCGTTCCAACTCGCGCCCGCGCCCGGACACGCTCGTCGTATACGCGGCGGGCAGATTCATGCTCGCCACCTCTTTGCGCAACGCGTCGAGCCGATCTGCCAGCGCATAGCCGGGGGCGACCGCGCCGCGCAAAGATACCTGGCGCTGGCGGTCCAGCCGGTCGATGCGCGAAGCGGTGTTGGCCGGCACCAGTTTCACTAGATTATCGAGCCGCGCCAGGCCGCCGTCTCGCCGTCCGACGTAGAGCCGCGAAATCGCGCTTGGGTCATTGCGCGTGCCTTCTGTTAAACGAAGCTGCACGTCGTAATCGTCATTGACCGCAGGGTCATGAAAACGCGAGACGCGCTGGTCGCCGCCGACCATCAGGCGCATCGCCGAAGCAATGTCATCCGTCGACACACTGAGGTCGGCAGCGCGCGCCCGGTCAATCTCGACTCGCAGTTCCGGCTTATCCAACTTCAATGTCGTGTCGGCGTCAACGATACCAAGCTCAGGCGCTTTCTGGCGCAGGACTTCAGCATACTTCGCCAGCGTCTCCAGGTCAGGGCCGCGCAAGTTGAAGTCAATTTCAAAACTGCCGCCGCCGATGTTGAACGACGGCGCGTTACGCACACTGCAACGCAGGTCTTTGTACTTGCGCAGCCGCGTGCGAATCTCCTGCATCACGTCGCGCTGCGAATAGTTGTTCTGGAAGGCTTCAAGCGGATGACCATGAATGAGGCCATGCCACAAGCGGCTGATGGAAAAGCTACGCTCTTCAATCGGCACGATGCGCACGTAAGCGCCGCCCTGATTAACGCCGCCGATGAAACCGCCGCCGGCGGTTGCCAGCACGGTCTGCACGCCGGGCGTCGAGCGCAGATCGGCCTCGACCGCCTGCACTGCTTGATTCATGGCATCGAGGCTGGTGCCTTCGCGCCCGTTGATATTGACATCGAACTCCGATTCGTCAACGTCGCTCGGCAAGTAATCCTGCTTGACGACGCCATACAATGGCACAGATGAGAAGACCACCAGCAACGCCAGCATCCCTATGGCGATGCGATGGCGCATGGCAAAGCTGAGCGTCACCATGTAGAAGCGATCAATGAAGCCGTAACATCCGCCGCGCGATTTCGAGGCATCGTGACCGTGCGAGGCGGCGTCTTCGGTCTTCAGCAAGCGCGCGCTCATCATCGGCGTCAGCGTGAACGACACCAGCAGACTCACCAGAATCGCGACTGCCGCCGTGATGCCGAATTGATAAAGGAAGCGACCCGATATGCTCGACATGAACGATACCGGCACGAAGATCACTACCAGGCTGAAGGTCGTCGCCATGACCGCGAGACCGATTTCAGCGGTCGCGGCGCGCGCCGCCTCGAAGGGCCGCATCTTCTTCTCTTCGACGTGGCGGAAGATGTTTTCCAGAACGACGATGGCATCATCAATGACGATGCCGACCATCAAGACGAGCGCCAGCATGGTCACGCTGTTCAGAGTGAAATTCAACGCCCGCATCATGCCGAACGACGCGATAACCGACGCAGGAATCGAGATGCCGGCAATCAGCGTCGAGCGCCAGCTTCGCATGAACGCCAGCACGACCAGACAGGCCAGAATGCTGCCGAGGATGAGATGCAGATTGATTTCATGCAGCGCGGCGTAGATATAGCGCGACTGGTCGCGGATGACTTCGAGCTTGACGTCGGCAGGCATTTGCGGGGCGATGCGCGCCAGCGCCGCTTTGACGCCCTCGATGACCTCTATGGTGTTAGCGCCGGATTGCCGGCGAATTTCGAGCGTCACCGTCGGCACGCCGTTCAGGCGCGCCAGCGAGCGTTGTTCTTTGGTGCCGTCTTCGGCCCAGCCGATGTCGCGGACGCGAATCGGCGCGCCTTTGATGTTGGTAATGACCAGATCGCTGAAACTCTTCGGATCAACGACGCGGCCCATCGTACGCAACGATTGTTCGCGCGCCCCTGCGGTGACGTTGCCGCCCGGCGCATCGGCGTTCTGCGCGACGATGGCATTGCGCACGGTGGTGATCGGAACCTGATAAGCCGCCAGCCGGTCGGGATCAACCCAGACGTTGATGGCGCGGCCCAGGCCGCCGACAACATCGACTTCGCCGACGCCGGTCGAGCGTTCGAGTTGAATCTTGACGACTTTATCCGCCAGTTCGGTCAACTCGCGCAGCGGGCGATCTGCCGACAGCGCCACCGTCATCACCGGCGCGGAGTCGTTATTGAATTTGCCGACCACCGGCGGATCGACGTCGCGCGGCAGATCACGAGTCACCGTCGCGACGCGGTCGCGCACGTCTTGCGCGGCCACGTCGATTTCGCGATTCAGATTGAAGGTGACAATGATAAACGATGTGCCCTGCCCCGAAATCGAGCGCAATTCCTGAATGCCTTCGACGGTGTTGACGACCTCTTCGATCTTCTGCGACACCTCGCTTTCGACCTCTTCGGGCGACGCGCCGGGCAGGGTCGTGCGCACACTCACGGTCGGCAGATCGACCGACGGAAAGCGGTCAACGCCCAAGCGAAAGTAACTGGCCGTGCCGACGACGACCAGCGCCAGGATGATCATCGCCGCAAAGACGGGCCGCTTGATACAAATTTCTGCGAGCTTCTGCATAAAAACTGAGTGACAAGTGACAAGTGACAGGTGACAAGAAAATCCCGCTTGCGTCTCGCCGTCACGTCATTGGACATTACAGTGAGAGCCTTGGCTTTTGATTCTTCCTTCTTGTCACTTGTCACTTGTCACTTGTCACCTTCTCCTTGTCACTCTGCCGCTACAATCACGGGTTGGCCCGACTGTAGATTGCCGGGATTGACGATGACTGTGTCGCCGGTCTTGACGCCGGAGAGCACTTCAATCCAGTCGCCGGCGCGGCGACCGACAGTGACCGGTTTCTCCAACGCCTTGCCGTCTTGAATGGTGATGACTTTATCGATGCCGGCAAAGCTGACCACGGCGTTGGCCGGCACGGCGGGACTCAGGCTGCGCGCATCGGCAACGATGTCTGCACGCGCAAACGAGCCGGGGCGCAGCCGCCCGTTGTTGCGTACTTCGGCCTCGACGATCAACATGCGATTCTGTTCGGTGATGCTCGGACTGAGGCGCGCGATGATGCCTGTGTAAACGTTGGTATCGCCTTCGACGGTGACGCGCACCTGCTGCCCTTGCTTGACGTTGTGGGCTTCGCGTTCGGGAACTTCGGCGCGCAAGCGCAGCGGATCCATGCGCACGAGGTTGACGATGGGCGTGCCGGCAGCCAGATATTCGCCGACGCTCGTGCGCTTCTCTTGCACGACGCCGTCGAAGGGCGCGGTGATGCTTGAATCCGTCAGTTGTTGCCGGGCGATTTCAAGCTCTGAGCGCCGCTGCACGACCAGCGCCTGGCGATTGCGAATCTCTTCAATACTGTCCTGATAACGGCTCAACGCGACTTTGTAATCGGCTTCGGCGGTGTCGAGTTGCGCCTGCGCGATGACGCCTTTTTCTAAAAGCGATTTGGCGCGTTCGAGCTTGAGCTTCGCATCGTCGAGCAAGGCGCGCGCCTGTCGCACGCTCGCGGTCTTTTCCGCGTCAACCTGTTCGTCCTTGCCGTCGGGCGAGAGGCCGACGCGCGCCCGCACCTGTGCCAACGCCGCTTCGGCCTGTTGCAATCGCAGGTTGTAATCCTGCTGCTCAAGTTGCGCGATGAGCTGTCCTTTGCGCACCACGCTGCCGAGATCAACCGCGAGGGTCTGCACGCGACCGGGCACTTTGGCGCTGACGGTCGCCTGATCCTGCGCGGCGAGCGTGCCCGACACGGTGACGGCGCGCTCCATAGGGATTTCGCTGACCAGCGCTGTCTTAACCGCGCGCGTTTCTTTCGTGTCCGCGGCGTTCTTTGCCGACACCGGATAGCCGCTCTTGCACGCGGCATTGAGCAACGCCAGAGCGGCCAGCGCCAGCAGCGCCGCGAGCCTCGTGAGGGTTTGCTTTTTCATCTTTGCTGATCGAAACAACCGCATTGCTGATTACCCGAAACACTTCTTTAATGACGAGCCTGATGAGCAAATCAAGTAAGCATGATAACGGCTTATCGAATCGCGCAGCAAATCGGTTTGCTGCATATCGCCGGGCACAGGTGTGACTCGATCATAAAGCCAGTACGCCAGCTAGCGCCGCGACGTTACGCTGAAAGCGACGCGGCGGAAGAGCGACGCGGCGACGCGGGGACGCGGCGACACGGTGAAAGATTTTCTCAGACGCTCATCTCTCTTGCGTTCGAGCATCGCGTTCGTCGCCGTGTCGCCGCGTCGCCGTGTCACCGCGTCGCCTTTTACTTTTGATTTATCCTGGGGGGTGGGAATTTCTGCAAGCGTTTCCAGAGAATCGTGATGCCGCCATCTTCGCTGACGCGAAGGATGCGAAAGGCAATCAACTCGTCTGCGCCGCCGTACTCGTAGGGATGCGGAACGTAGACCGCGCCGCCGCCGGGAGGCACCACCATGCGGCCTTCCTTTTTATAAACAATCGAGCGCAGCACATAGGTCTGGTTGGCGACTGCCGGCAGGCTCGCAATGTAGATGTGTTTGCCGGCGGTGAAGCCCTGAAGGTTGCGAATGCACTGATCGCGCGCCGCCGCCGGTTGGGTGGGCGCTACCATCTGCGCGAGGTAGTCTATGCCGGGCGTCGTCAGAGTCAACGATTCGAGCGGCACGTCGCCGAGCATCGTCATCACACCGAGCGACTGGTGCAGGAAGCCGACGATCAGCCGGCCTTCCTGCAAGGTCATCTCTGACCAGGGGCCATAGGGATGCTTCTTTTCGGCAAATGAATAGAACGCGCCGCCGCCTCTGATGGGCAGCACCATCTCGGCCTGATCGGCGGCGACGACCGCCGAGTTGAACTCGTACCTGCCGCGCGGCAGCAGGCGAATCAATCCGGTATGCTCCTGGCGCAGAAAGTCGCGGTGTGCCGCCGCGTCTTCAGCCGAAGGCGCGAGCAATTTCTTCTGCGCCTCGGTCAGCTTTTTATTATAGAAGGTGTGGTCATCGGGCTCGTGCGACGTGCGGCGGTCGCGCTCTGCGGCGCGGCTCAGTTCGCCCAACATGCGCACGTTTTCGCGGCGCGCAGCCTCTTCGCGCCGCCGCAACGCTTCTTCGTCTGTCCCCATGCGCCTCGGCACCGGCGGCGCAACCTGCGCGGCAACCTTAACGGCGGACAGCATAAATAGCGCAAGCCACAAAAGAGCGATTGAGCAAAGAAGGCGTTTCATGCCGAGCAACCTCGCTGCCTGTTAAACTCAAGTGCTTGAAACCTTGAGCGCATTATAGCGCGTCAGGCGTGATCTCAGGCAAGCTTTTTGTAGCTTTTCGATGGCCGGCAGATGCCGCAAACACCGCGCGTCATCGTGATGCGGCGATAATAAACATTTCAACGCATTAGAAAAGTAAAGAAGCGCGCTGCCGCCATCTTCACACGCGCCAGCCGCGCACGGGCGCTACGAAAAATGCTGCGTTCTTCCATTTCGCCGAAGATCGAATAGGCTACAGGCGTCACCAGCAGCGTCAGCAGCAGACACAAGCTCTGCCCGCCGATGATCGTCACGGCGATGGCCGAACGTTGCGCCGAGCCTGCACCGATGCCGATGGCCGTCGGGATCAGGCCCGCGACAATCGATAACGTCGTCATCAAGATGGGCCGCAAGCGCACGTGATTCGCGCGCAGAATCGCTTCGCGCAACTCGACGCCTTCCGCGCGCAGCTTGTTGGTGTAATCCACTTGAAGGATGCCGTTTTTCTTGACAATGCCGAGCAGCAGCAAGACGCCGAGCGCGCTCCACAGATTCAATGTGCGGCCCGTCAGCCACAACGAAGCGAGCGCGAACGGAATCGATAGCGGCAGACTCAGCATGATGGTGAACGGATGCAGGAAGCTTTCAAACTGCGCCGCCAGCACCATGTACATGAAGATCGATGCCAGCAGAAAGGCGAGAATGAGATTGGTCGTCGTCTCGTCCAGCACCTTCACCGAGCCGAGAAAGCGATAAGCAAAACCCGCCGGCAGGCCGACGCCCTTGATGATCTCTGTCGTCGTGCGCGCCGCCTGATCGAGCGGAAAATCGGGCGCGTTGTTGGCATTCACGGTCACTTGAAATTGACGATTAAAGCGCTCGATGCGCGACGGCCCAAGCCCTTGCTCGATGGTCGCGATGTTGTCGAGCCGCACCTGTCCGACCTTCGCCGAGGGGATCATCAAACGCGCCAGCACGGCGCGGTCTTTCTGTTGTTCGGGCAGTAGCTGCATGGTCACGTCATACTGCTCGTCACCTTCTTTGTAGACCGAGATTTGATCTTCGCCGGAGATCATCAAGCGCACGGCGGTTGCGACGTCCGCCGCGCGCACGCCCAGATCAGAGGCGCGCTGGCGATCAATCTTCACCTGAAGCTCAGGATTGTTGAGGCTCAGGGTGGGCTCGACATCGAGCAGGCCCGGCACACGCCGCATCTCGTTGGCGATCTGCTTCGATAAATCAGCCGCCTTTTGAAAGTCCGGGCCGAGGATCAGCGCGCGTATCGGAAAGTAAGTTTCACCACCGCCGAGCGCCGACGGGATGATCACCTTGCTGCGCAGGTTACGGTACTCGGCGCAAATCCGCCGCAGCTTTGCCGCGACCTCCAGGTTGGTCGCTTTGCGTTTGGCTACGTCGACCAGGCGCACGTAGATGTGATTGTGGCTCGACAGCCCTTCGTGGATGAACGGATTGACGAAATCGACTTCGGGAATCTCCTGCTTGAATCTATCGGCAATCTCGACGGCCATTTTTGAGGTGCCTTCAATCGACGTGCCTTCGGGCCAGTTCATCGACACGGTCAACTCGCTCTGATCGTCGGGCGGAATCCAGTCGCGCCCGACCATCGCGTTCAGCGGGAAGGTCAAGGCAAAGGTCGCCAGCGCGATGCTGATGACGACCGCGCGATGATTGAGCGACCACGCCAGCATGCGCCCGTAGACGCGATCAATCCAGGCGAAGAAGCGCGAATCTTTCGACGTATGCCGGGGGGCTTTATCTTCAGTGGCATTCATTACATTTTCTGCCGCTCCGGTTTCCGTCGCTTCGCTTGCCGCTTCACTGGGCTGGCCACGGAAGCGGCGCAGCATACGCGAACTGAGCATCGGCGTCAGCGTGAAGCTGACGAGCATCGACACCAGAATCGAAAACGCCATCGTCCAGCCGAATTGATTGACGTAGCGCCGCGCATAACCATTCATGAAGGCAATCGGCACAAAGATGATGACCAGCGAAATCGTCGTGGCAATGACGGCCAGGGTGATCTCTTTGGTCGCCACGATGGCGGCCTCCTTCGGCTCGTACTGTTTTTCTTCGATGTAGCGCACGATGTTTTCGAGCACGACGATGGCGTCGTCAATGACGATGCCGACGGCCAGCGTCAAGGCCAGCAGCGTCATGTTGTTGAGCGTGAAATCCATCGCTTTGAGCAGCGTGAAGGTGGCGATAATCGAGGTCGGAATCGCCACTGCGGCGATCAGCACCGAGCGAAAGCTGCGAATGAAGAAGAGCACGACGAGGCTCGCCAGCAGCGAGCCGAACAGCAGATGTTCTTCGAGCGAGGCGACCGAGGCATTGATGAAGTCGGATTGGTCGCGGATGATGCGCAGGGTGACGCCCGCCGGCAGCGATTTTTGAATCTCGGCAAGTTTCTTTTTGACGGCGCTGATGATCTTGACGGTGTTGGTGCCGGACTGGCGGCGCACGTCGAGGGTGACGCCCTGCTTGCCGTCGATCATGTTCCAGGTGGTCGGCTCGGCGAAGCTGTATTCGACGCGGCCCTCGTCATTGACTCGTTTGGGTTTGCCTTTGACGTTGGCGGCGTTGATGTCGCCGAACTGGCTGATGGCGTCGATGCGTAAGAGCGTGCGCACGCCCATTTCGGATTCGCCGCGATTGATGCGCCCGCCGGGAATTTCGACGTTTTCGTTTTCGACGGCGCGCTGCACCTGGTTAATGGTGAGGTTATGGGCGTTCAGTTTTTCGGCGTCGAGATAAAGGCGAATCTGCCGCACGCGCGCGCCTGTGAGACTGACTTCGCCGACGCCGTCAACGGTTTCGAGCACGCGCTTGATCTGGTTGTCGGCAATTTCGCTGGTCTCGCGCAGACTCTTATCGCCGGCGACGACCAGCGAGATGACCGGGTCGGCATCGGGGTCGGCTTTTTGAATGATGGGGGGCAGGATGTTGGGCGGCAACTGGCGAATCGCGCCCGCCACCTTTTCGCGCACGTCCTGGGCAGCGCTTTCGATCTCGCGTTCGAGGACGAACTTGCAGGTGATGCGGGCGCTGCCTTCGGTTGCCGTCGAGCTGAGTTCATCGAGCCCGCTGATCGTGCTGACCGCCTCTTCGAGCGGCAGGACGACCTGCGTGGTCACTTCTTCGCTGGTCGCGCCCGGCAGCCGTATATTGATGGTCACGGTCGCCGGGTCAGCTTTCGGAAACAGATCAACGCCGAGGTCGCGAAACGAGAAGACGCCGAGCACGACCAGAAACGTAATCAACATCACGGCAAAGACCGGACGCTTGACGCATAATTCAGCAAGTGACATAGCAGTCTACCAAGTCTAGCAAGTTTAGCGAGTCTAGGGAGTCTGGAGAGTCTGGAGAGTCTGGAGAGCGTTTGAGAAAAGTCCCGTTAGGGACGCAATGTTTATAGTGACAACCGTCAAAAAGCATCCCAGCCCCGTCGGGGCGAAATGTCGACATTGCGCTCCTGACGGAGCTTGGCTTCTTTTCTGCGATGGTTACTATAAACATTGCGCTCCTACGGAGCTTTCTTTACAGAAACACTCTCCAGACTCTCCAGACTCCCTAGACTCTCCAGACTTTAATTAAGACTTTAATTAACGATGTCGACGGTTGCGCCGTCTCTGAGTTCCTGACCTTTCGTGGGCAGCGCCAGGCGCTCGCCTTCGCGCAGGCCGTCGGTAATCTCGACTTCATCGCCAGCGCGCTCGCCGAGTTTCACTTCTTTCTCTTTCAGCGTGTTGCCTTCGATGACGAAGACCTTGTAAACGCCATAGACGTAGAGCAGCGCATCCTGCGGCACGAACAAAGCGTTGGCAACGTTGCTTGAGGGAATCGTCGCTTTGACGAAGAAGCCCGGCTTGAGCGCTTTGTCGTGGTTCTCGATCAAGGCTTCGACTTCAAACGAACGCGTTTGTTGATCTACGGAAGGATTGATGCGCGTCACCTTGCCCTTGAAGGTGCGATCCGCATAAGCCTCGACCGCGACCGTGACCTCCTGGCCGTCGTGAACCCAGGCGGCCAGCTTTTCAGGGACTTTCAAGCGCACGCGCAAAGGATCTATGTTGACGATGACCATCACCGGCGTTTGCACTTTGAGGTACTGGCCTTGCGTGACGCTGCGCTCTTTGACCTGGCCGGCGAACGGCGCGCGAATCGTTGAATCATTAAGCTTCTTTTGCGCCAGTTCGGTTGAGGCGCGCGACCCGGCAAGCTGCCCGCGCATATTCTCGACCGACTGCATCGCCAGATCGTAGGCGGCGCGCGCCGCGTTGTAACGCGATTCGGCTTCGTCGAGGTTCTGGCGCGGCAGCAGGCCCTTATCATAAAGCGTCTGCGCGCGGCGATACTTTTGTTCGGCATCGGCCAGGTCGGCGGCGGCGCGCTTGACTTCAGCGGCGGCGCGCACGTCTTTCAAATCGTCATTGTCGTCGTTGATGCCCAGTCGCGCCCGCGCCTGACGGAGCGCGGCACGCTGTTGTGCGAGCGACAGCTCAAGCTCGGCGGGCGCGACTTTGACAATCGGCTGGCCCGCAGCGACGCGGTCGCCGACATCAACCAGAACGCGCTCGACCCGGCCTTCGACTTCCGAACTCACCGTGACCTCTTCGTAGGCGAAGAGCGAGCCGACCGATTCGATGTTGCGGCGAATGGCTTTCGGCGCGATGGTGAGCGCGCGGGCGGCGACGGGTCTGGCGGCGCTGCCGTCGACGGGTTTGCCTGCCGAGGTTTTTGAGCAAGCGGCAAAGAAGCAAGCGGCAAAAGTAATCAACACAACAATCAGCGCGCGGCGCGCGCTGCTGCCGGCCAATCGCGTGGCTGCGGTCTGAAGTCCACGACCGGGCATAAGATTCCTTTCCAAAATGGCTGCGAGTGCTTGAACCGAGTCGGCAAAGATCATACATCAGCCAATACCAGATTGCGAAGGCTTCGCTCTCACATCAAACACTCAAACGGTTACCGGGTAGCAAGCGGTTGAACGGCATTTGCGATACATTTGTCTGACAGCCGTTCGCCCGTACGAAGCACGTAACAATTGCTGAACCACGACGCCCGCGGCTCAAGACTAGTCCCGTAGGGACGCAATGTTTATAGTTAAAGACGTAGAAAAGAACCCAAGCCCCGTAGGGGCGTAATATCGACATGACGCCCCTACGGGGTTTGGGTTCTCTTTTGCATCAGGTTCTATAAACATTTCGCCCCTATGGGGCTGAAGACACCAGCCAAGGCTACACGCTTCGTCGCCCGCATCGCGGCTATGGAATTTGTTTCGCCTTTGATATATTTCCGTGCCGGACTCTTGAAATGAAAGGATCGCTCAAGAGTTTGCTAGATGCTCAGTGCCCGGTGATCCAACTCATTGGGAATTCCAAAGGAGAACTGACATGAGAACCCTTGCAAGGATTATAGTCGTCATTCTCTTGGCCACGAATCTGGTCGCCGCACAGAGCGATGAGATAGCGCCCGGCGATAATCTGGTCATTGAAGGCGTTCCGAAAATACCTGCCGCGCTAGCCGAAGAAGTCAGCCGTTACACAGACTTTCGCTATGCAGGGCTTTCAAGCTGGCACCCGACCAGACGCGAGATGCTCATCGGCACGCGCTTCGCCGATACACAGCAAGTCCATTTGATCAAGTTCCCCGGCGGCGCGCGCACACAGCTTACCTTCTTCAAAGACAGCGCTGGCGGCGCTTCTTATCAGCCGACCAGGGGCGACTACTTCGTGTTTAATAAAGATGTCGGCGGCAGCGAGTTTTATCAGAAGTACCGCTACGATTTTTCCACCGGCGCGATCACCTTGCTGACCGATGGCAGATCGCGGAACACCGGCGGCGTCTGGTCGTGTGCAGGCGACCGCCTCGCTTATGGTTCAACACGGCGCACAGGCCAGGATGTCGATCTGTGGGTCATGAACCCCGCCGACCCGAAGACTGACCGCTTGCTGACGCAACTTCAAGGCGGCGGTTGGGCAGCGAGTGATTGGTCGCCGGATGATCGCCAGTTGCTGGTCTTCGAAGACATTTCGGCCAACGAAAGCTATCTCTGGCTGGTGGATGTGGCGAGCGGCGAGAAAACGCTCATTACACCGAAAGGCGAAACCGAGAAGGTCGCTTATAGCAACGCACGGTTCAGCAAAGATGGCAAAGGCATTTACGTTACTACGGATCGCGCTTCGGAGTTTCAGCGGCTGGCTTACATTGACCTGGCGACAAAAAAGCATGCTTACCTTACCGATGACATCAAATGGGACGTCGACGAATTCAGCCTCTCCTGGGATGGCAAGCTGATCGCTTTTGTCACTAACGAAGACGGCCTGGGCGTTCTTCATCTGCTCGACACCGCAAGCGGTAAAGCGAGGCCAAGCCCCAAGCTGCCGGTCGGCCTCGTCGGCGGACTCAGGTGGCATAAGAATAATCAAGACCTCGGCTTCGGCATGGAATCGGCGCGCTCGACTTTCGATACGTACTCGCTCGACGTAAAAACCGGCAAGCTGGATCGCTGGACGTCCAGCGAGACTAGCGGCATCAATACGGAGAACTTTGTCGAGCCGGAACTGATTGGCTGGAAGAGCTTCGATGGCCGCAGTATCTCAGGGTTCCTGTATAAGGCTCCGGCAAAATTCACCGGCAAGCGCCCGGTGATCATCAACATTCACGGCGGCCCAGAGGGACAATCGCGCCCGTGGTTTCAAGCGGAAGGCAACTATTTCACCAACGAGCTTGGCATCAGCACGATCTTTCCGAACATTCGCGGCTCGTCAGGCTATGGCAAGACGTTTCTCAAACTCGACAATGGTTTCTTGCGCGAAGACTCTTATAAAGACATCGGCGCGCTGCTCGATTGGATTAAGACACGCCCTGACTTGGACGCCGACCGTGTGATGGTGACCGGCGGCAGCTACGGCGGCCATATGACGCTTGCCATAGCCACGTATTATCCCGACCGCATACGCTGCGCGCTGGACATCGTCGGGCCGTCCAACCTCGTCACCTTTCTGGAAAACACCTCGGCCTACCGCAGAGATTTGCGACGTGTCGAATATGGCGACGAGCGCGATCCGAAGATGCGCGAATTTCTCAACCGAATTGCGCCGATGAACAATGCGGCCAAAATCACAAAACCGCTCTTCGTGGTGCAAGGCGGCAATGATCCGCGCGTCCCCATGAGCGAATCTGCGCAGATGGTGGCGACGGTCAGAAAAAATGGCCCGCCCGTCTGGTATCTGATGGCGAAAGATGAAGGGCACGGCTTCGGCAAGAAGAAGAATACGGATTTCCTGCTCTACGCATCCGTGCTCTTTGTGAAGCAATACTTGCTGAAATAGTCCGCCGGATTCGGCGTAAATATTTTTAACTGCGAGGTCAAGCTAATGTTTACTATCCAAGCATTCGATGGCGGTGAATTTGCCGCCTATCTGGCGGTGCCGGCGAGCGGCAAGGGGCCGGGCATCGTTCTCGTGCAGGAGATCTTCGGGGTGAACGATGTCATGCGCGACATCGCCGACCAGTATGCCGAACTTGGTTTCGTCGTGCTCTGCCCCGATCTCTTCTGGCGGCAGGAGCCGGGCATACAGTTGACGGATCGAACCGATGCGGAGTGGGCGCGCGCCTTCGAGCTTTATCAGGGGCTTGATGAAGCGAAAGCGGTGGACGATGCGGCGGCGGCGATGCAGGCTTTGCGCCAGCATACGGCCTGCACAGGCAAGGTCGGCAGCGTAGGCTTTTGCCTTGGCGGCAAGCTGTCGTATTTACTCGCCGTCCGCCACGACCCGGATTGTGCCGTAGGTTACTATGGCGTCGGCATTGAAAACGCGCTGGATGAAGCGAGCAATCTGCACAGCCCGCTGATGCTCCACATTGCCGGCAAGGATCAGTTTTGCCCGCCCGAGGCACAGGCAAAAATCCACGCGGCGCTCGATTCGCATCCCCTGGTGAAGCTCTACGACTACCCGCAAGAAGATCACGCCTTCGCCCGCGTTGGTGGCGCGCATTACAATCCGAACGCGGCTGAACTGGCGAACCTGAGATCGCTTGAATTCTTTGTGCGTCATCTAATCGGCTCGGCAACCGCAGTGTCTTTCGCCGACCTGTGGGACGCGCACGTCAAGCATGAGTTCGCCACGCGCGACACGGAAGAGACGCTGGCGACGATGGTCACGGATGCTTACGTCAACCACGTTCCCGTGCTGACGGGCGGTGTCGGGCACGAGCAGTTGCGAGAGTTTTATGCCGAGCATTTTATCCCGCAGATGCCGCCTGATACGCGCATGACGCCGGTCTCGCGAACCGTCGGCAATGATCGTCTGGTCGACGAAATGGTCTTCGAGTTCACCCACACCATCAAGATGGATTGGATGCTGCCGGGCCTTGCGCCGACGGGCAAACCTGTCAAAGTGGCGCTGGTCGCCCTCGTGAGTTTCCGCGATGGCAAGCTGGCGCACGAGCATATCTACTGGGATCAGGCTTCCGTTCTCGCTCAGTTGGGTTTGCTTGATGCCGAGAAGCTGCCGGTTGCCGGAGCCGAAGCGGCGGAGAAAGTGCTTGATCCGAGCTTGCCTTCTAATCAGTTGATGAAGCGCGCCGATGGCTGATGCCTATTCGGATGCAGATCGGCACGCTTCCTACTCGCGGTGCTTGTCCTCTGTACGTGGCGCGGGATTCAAGATGTAATTATCGTTCATCCAATCGACCATTCGTTGCGGCCAGCCTTTCAGCGTCGTCAAAGGTGAGCGATACCCCATATTGAATGCATGACCGCCGCGCGCAAAGATGTGTGCCTCTACAGGAAGCTTTGCATCGCGATACCTCTGAAGCAGTTTTAGAATCGGCGGCGAACAGCACTCGTCATCGTTGGCCACCGCGAGAAAGGCCGGCGGCGCATTCGCAGGGATAAGGTCAGGAATGCCGAGCGGCCCCGGATAGATCAGGATCACAAAGCTTGGACGCGAGCTGACTCGATCAATCGGGTCGGCGGCGTTCTGATCGCCTTCGCCTGCGTTGAACGCCACCATCGAGACGACCTCGCCGCCGGCTGAAAAGCCCATCATTCCAATACGCTCCGGATCGATGTTCCATTCTTTGGCGCGGCTGCGCACCAACCTCATGGCGCGCTGGCCGTCTTCGCGGGCGTGCTTTTCAATCGAATACGGCGAGCCCTCTTCACGTCCGAGACGATACTTGAGCGCGAAGGCGGCGACGCCGATGCTCGCCAGATAACGGGCCGGCTCATCGCCTTCGGCATTGAAGACCAGCAGGCGGTGGCCGCCGCCCGGACAGATGACGACCGCCGCGCCGGTGGCTTTCTCCTTGGGCGGCAGATAGACCGTGAGCGTCGGGTTATTAATATTACGAACCCAATAATCTTTCGCCTGGGTTGGCTCATTGCGGCGGCTTTCAAAGCCCGGCGCGCCGCCGGGCCAGAGAGGGATTTCCTGCGGCGCTTGTTGAGCCCATGTTGTGGTCGGGATCACAAAAATAAAAATACAGATGGCGAGTCGCACAGTCATCGCTCGGCTCCTTCCGACATGAGGTTCCGCACTGATCAAGCGCGGGCGGCGGCCTGTCATCATGCCACAATCTGAAGTGCAGAGCCACTTCGATTCAGTCAATCAGGTTCAGTCAACTTGACGGATTCGTCCAAGTCAGAATGATGGTGACGAACCTCGATCACCTGCTCAACCGGCGAAAACTGCGTTATTTTTGCGATCTTTACTGGAAATGACTGTGGCTTGCCGGTTGCTAAATGCTGGTTGAGGGTCTGAGACCGATCTCGTTAATCGAGCAAAAGAAACATGAAAAAGAATTACCTCACAGATTCAATTTCGTTCTTGATCGCCCTGGCTCTGATGGGGCCGATCATGCTCGTTGGTGTCAATACTTCGCACGCAGATCAAGCCGACCGGCCAGTGGGATTGGCGGCGCGGGTCATCAATGATGCTGCAGGGCTCAAGGCCAGCAAGCTCTCGCCTGAACTGGAGCGCGCGGCGATGCAGCCAATGACTCACGAAGCCCCTCTCAGGACTATCGTGCAGGTCAGCGATCCGCAAAGCCAGAATCTCAAACAGTTGCTCAAGCGTTACGGCATTCGCGTGCATAAGAAGCTCAATCACCTTCAGATGCTCGACGTGGAATTGCCTGCCGAAGCGCTCCGAGAACTGGCCGCAAGCGAAGACATTCAATTCATCTCGACTAACAATCGCGTCGCGGCGCTCGGCCATTTGACGACGACGACCGGCGCGGAGGCGGTGCGCAACCAACTCAGTGCCACAGGGCAGCGCTACACGCTGGACGGCAAGGGGGTCGGCATCGCCATACTCGATTCGGGCATGGACAAGGATCACAAGGCCGTTAAAGACGGCGGCGAGATTAAAGTGAGCGTTGATTTTACCGGCGAGCGGCGCACGGACGATCCTTTCGGACACGGCACACACGTCGCCGGGCTGGCGGCGGCTGACGAGGGCTTCACCAACAATGCCTACGCCGGCATCGCGCCGGCTGCCGACCTGATCAACCTGCGGGTCCTCGACTCCAATGGCGTCGGCACGGTGTCAGGTCTCCTGAATGCGCTTAACTGGGTACTGGCGAATCGCACACGCTATAACATACGCGTGGTCAACATGAGCCTCGGCACGCCGGCGGTGACCTCTTATATGAATGACCCGATCTGCATCGCCGTGCGCCGGTTGGTTGATGCCGGCATCGTCGTCGTCGCGGCGGCGGGCAATGACGGCAAAGACGAAAACGGGCAGGCTGTCTACGGGCGCATTCATTCTCCAGGCATCGAGCCGTCGGCGATCACCATCGGCTGCTCGAACAGCATGGGGACGAATTCGCGAGCCGACGACGCGATGGCGACCTACAGTTCGCGCGGGCCGACGCGCAGTTACTGGACAGACAGCGACGGCGTCAATCATTACGACAACCTGGTGAAGCCCGATTTGGTCGCGCCCGGCAACAAGGTGATTCAGGCAGAGGCTGAAGATAATTATCTGGTCACCACCTATCCGCAACTCGAAACTCACTTGTACTGGGACGATCATAAGCGGCTGATGTACCTGAGCGGCACTTCGATGGCCAGCCCGCAAGTGGCCGGCGCGGTAGCCTTGATGCTTCAGGCCAATCCGACGCTGACGCCGAATCTGGTTAAAGCCATCTTGATGTACACGGCGCAACCGCTGGCCGGCTACAACCTCTTCGAGCAGGGCGCGGGCGAGCTCAACATCGAAGGCGCTGTGCGGCTCGCCAAAGCCGTGCGCACCAGCTTGAATGCGCAGACACCGCTCGGCAGCCCGCTGCTGAATGTCATAATACCGCCGGTGCCGATGACGACGATTGCTTTGACGACCTTCATCTGGGCACAGGGGGTCATCGGCGATTACAGCTACATGACGGGCGTCGACCTGATGACGAAATACCAGTTCATCTTTGGTCAGGGGCACCTGTTGTCAAACGGCATTCTGCTCGCCGACGGCCACCTGCTGTCAAACACCACACAGGTGACCAACGGGGTGATGGTTGCCGACACCATATTGACCAGCAATGGTTATGCGCTCGGTAGCGGTTCGCCCTTCCTCGACACCAGCCTGTTGCTCGGCAATGGCACACTGCTGCCTGAAGGCCATCTGCTCTCCAATGGAGTTTTAATGGGCGATGGTCACTTGTTAAGCAACACGACTTACCAATCACTCTCCATTCTCGTGAACGGCGATAACACGCCGTATATGAGGTAGCGAAGCAGAGGCCCTGGCTCCCGCACGGCTGCCGGCATTCGCCTGGCCGTCGCGCAGGAGCCGCCCTGAACCAATGCGTTAACTGCGTCAATTGACGCCAGCGAGATCGGAGGAAGCGTGCATACGTTAGCCGAAACCCATTCTGTTGCCAGGAGCGGTTGCCTGCTTAAGAGGACGCTCACGGCGCAACGGCTCATCACAGAAAACGAACCCGAAGTGCGCAGTTTTCTTGCCGAACGACCGCTGCAATCTTTCGGGCTTCTGGGATTGCTCGACGATAATGGCCTGGTAAGCCCGCATAATCGCGGCGACTTTTACGCCTACCGCGGGCCTGAAAACCAGCTCGAAGGCGTGGCGTTGATCGGCTATAACACGATCATCGACGCTCGCAGCGAAGAGGCTCTTCAGGTATTTGCCGATCTGGCAAAGGCGGTCGTGAATCCCTTCCTGATCCTTGCGCAGGAACAGCAGATTGATCGCTTCATCGAATATTATTCGGACGCCATGTATAACTGCACGGCGATAGACCGCTACTGGCTTTTCAACCACCGTGGCCCGCTCGACAATCGCAACCCCTTAGCCAATGTGCGCCTGGCGACGATCAACGATCTGGAACTGATTGTCTGGGCGCATAACCAGTGCGGTATTGAAGAGACTGACGTTGATGGCCTGGCGCTGGACGCCGAAGGGTTTACGGCGCGTTGTGCGCGGCGCATCCAACGTGGCCGCACCTGGGTATGGATCGATAATCAGAAGTTCATGCTGAAACTCGATGTCATCACCGCGACCCGCGAGGTCGCCTATCTCGAAAGCTTCTGGGTGCATCCCGAAGAGCGAGGCAAGGGATACGGCTCAAGATTCGTCAATCAAGTGAGCGAGCGCCTGCTGAAAGATTCTGCCTCGGTTTGCCTCCTGGCTCAGGAAACCAAGACGACGGCACACCTGTTATATCGGAAAGCGGGCTACGAAGTCATCGATAGTTATCGGGCGATGTTCTGCAAAAAAGGCATGAACGCCTGATCGAACGGCGAGCAAGAAAGCGATTCCACGTAGCGCAATGCGGTTAGATTGCGCCACATCGAAACCCGCTCTACAAATCCAAAGCCATGCCATCGCGCTCGAACACTTCGGCGAAGTGATGCGTGACCACAGTGGCGACTTCGCGCAAATCCAGGGCGCGGCCTGTGAGACGGGCGAGCGAGGTCACGCCTTTGTCTGTAATGCCGCAGGGCACGATCATCTGAAAGTATTGCAAGTCGGTGTTGACGTTGAGCGCGAAACCGTGACTGGTGATCCAGCGCGCGATCCTGACGCCGATGGCGGCGACCTTTTCGTTGCCAATCCAGACGCCTGTCAGCCCGGCGAGGCGCTCGCCTTTGATGCCGTAGTCGCCAATCGCACGAATCAAGACCTCTTCGATGTCGCGCACGTAACGATGCACGTCACAGCGATCCGGCTTGAGATTGATCAACGGATAGCCGACCAGTTGGCCCGGCCCGTGATAGGTCACGTCGCCGCCGCGTCCGGTCTCGTACACTTCGATTGCATGCGATTGAAGCTGCTTTTCATCAGCGAGAATGTTCGCTTTGTCGCCGCCGCGTCCGAGCGTGAAGACGTGCGGGTGTTCGAGCAGCAGCAACTGTTCGTTCCCTTCCCCAGCCCGCAGACGCTCGACGGCGCGCTCCTGCAAGCGCAGCCCATCCGTGTAAGTCGTTCGCCCCAACCAGCGAGCTTCACAGATGCGGTGGTCAGTGGTCAGTGGCCAGTGGTCAGTGGGAGTTTGTTCGTGTGCTTTAGTCATGGCCGTTGTACCTCAATGATGTTCATGACTGCCGAATGCCACAGCCTTTTACTGACCACTAGTTACTGTCTTAAGACTTATATTCCGCCGCTTCGATAACATCGCGGATGATAGCCAGGAATTGCTCGGCCACCGCGCCGTCGATGATGCGATGGTCGTAGCTCAAGGTCAGCAAGCCGATCTGGCGAATTGCTATGGCGTCGTTGATGACGACGGGCCGCTTCTTGATGCCGCCGACGCCGAGGATTGCCACCTGCGGCTGATTGATGATCGGCAAGCCCATCAAGCCGCCGAAGACGCCGGGATTGGTAATCGTAAACGTGCCGCCCTGCACTTCGTCAGGCTTGAGCTTCTTGTGGCGGGCACGGTCGCCTAGATCGTTGACCGCGCGCGCCAGGCCGAGCAGCGATTTTTCGTCGGCGTTGCGAATGACCGGCACAATCAAGCCCCAGTCCAGCGCCACCGCCACGCCGATGTTGATGTCCTGCTTGTAGACGACCTGATCGCCCCACACAGACGAATTGATGATGGGCCATTTCTTGATGCCTTCGATCACCGCCTTGATGACGAACGGCAGGAAGGTCAGCTTCACGCCATCGCGTTCGAGGTATTCGCCCTTGAGCCTATCGCGCAGCTTCGCGGTTTCGGTGTAATCCACTTCAATCACCGAATAGACGTGCGCCGAGACGCGATGGCTTTCAATCATGCGCTCGGCGATCTTGCGGCGCATGATCGACATCGGCTCGATCTGTACGCGGTCGCCTTCAGCAAATGGCGGCGGCCCGCCTTCGGTTGGCGCAGCCGCCGGAACACTGAGCGGTTGCGGCGCGCGCACTGGCGCGGCCTGCACAGGTGGCGCGGCGGGAGCTTGCGGCGCAGCCATCGCCGTTGAAGCGGCTGGAGCCGCCGCGCGGTTTTCGATGTGACTCAAAATATCATTTTTGGTGACGCGCCCGCTGATGCCTGTGCCTTGAATCTGCGAGATGTCAACGCCCTTCTCTTCGGCAATCTTGCGGACGAGCGGCGACGAGCGCACGCGGCGCAACTCTTCTACAGAGTCCGGCGCGGCGGCTTTGGCAGCCGGTTGCGTTTGACTCGGCGCAGCCGGCGGCGGCTCGCCCTGGGGCGGCGCGGCAGCGGCTTCCGTCTGCCTATCAGCCGGCGGCGCGCTGGTTTGTTCAGCCGTAGCGGGCGGCGCGGCCTGCACAGGTGGCGCGGTGGTCGCGGCTTCCTGCTTCGATGCAGCGGCGGGTTGCGCGCCTGCGCCGTTGATGACCGCGACGACGGTGTTGACGGCGACGGTCTCGCCCTCTTTCACCTTGATCTCCGACAGCACGCCCGATGCCGGCGCGGGAATCTCCGCATCGACCTTATCGGTAGAGATTTCAAACAACGGCTCGTCGCGTTTCACCGCATCGCCGACTTGCTTAAGCCATTTGACAATCGTTCCTTCCGCGATGGATTCGCCCATCTGCGGCATCTTCACTTCTTCAGCCATAGCTCTCCCTTAATCGGTAGTCGGTAGTCGGTGGCCGGTTGGTGATTAGCG
>JBBWZK010000137.1:0-42660 GCA_039648975.1 Blastocatellia bacterium | reverse complement strand
GCGCCTTCTTCGCGCCGCCTGTTCCAGATGTCGCAGACGGCGCCGGGTTCAAAGTTCCATTGCGCGGCGAGTCCGAGAACAGCCGGAATCAGCGCATGGCGGGCGCGGCCGCCAGGCCCGACTATGGCGACGCGGACGCGGTCGTTAGCGCCAAGTATTCGCGCATAGCTCGATGCACGCGAACCGACGGCCAGAGCCGTCGTTCCGGCAACAGTGGTCTTCAGGAAATCTCGACGTGAACGGTTAGGGTTTGCCATGTCTGCCTCCATTTCTTTCACGTTTGGAGTGCCGTCTTTAGCGGAACTCTCTGCGGACTTGCGCCATCAACGGGCTGCCGCGCGGCGCAACAGGTCTTTCATTCCGGCCATGCTCTGGCGCGACGATTCTTCGGGCGTGCCCGCGCCGCGCCAGTGCGTTTCCAGGCTCAGGGTTCCGCGATAGCCGTCTTGCTTGAGAGCGCGAAACTGGCCAATGTAATCAATCACACCTTTCCCCATCGCCGCCCATTCCGTCTTGCCATCAGGCTTGCGTATGAGGTCTTTGCAGTGCATATAACCGATGCGCGCGACGGGCAGCAGCGCGTAGCCGTCTGGAAACGGCGTCTCGCCGCGCGCCGCCGCGTTGCCGGGGTCCCAGTTCAATTTCAAATTGGGCGACGGCACGGCCTTGAGCGTGCGCGCCGCTTCCGCGCCGGTGGCTGTGTTGCAAGCGTGCTCGTTTTCAAGCAACAGCGTAACCCTCTGATGGCTTGCTTTAGCGGCGGCTTCTGCGAGCTTCTGATCGATGGCGGCGCGATAAGGCTTTTGATCATCGAGCCGCCAGAAATCGAAGATGCGGATGTGGGTTGTCTCAAACGTGCGCGCTAATTCGAAGCCGCGCTCCAGAAGCTGATCTTGCTGCGCGAATGTATAATTCGCGCCGAACTGATCGCGCTTTGGGCTGAACGGCGAAAGCGGCGCGCCCGGCCAGTCGACTTTGAAGATGGGCGAAGCGAGAGAAGAGACGCGCAGGTTGAATCGTTTTAACAATCCACGGGCCTCGGCGATCTGTTTCGCATCGAGCGCGAAGAGGTTCTTGCCCCACAACTCGCGGAGTTCGACAAAGCCGAGGCCGAACTCTTTGGCGGCGACCTCCAGCGCGTGGCCGAAATCCTGAGCAATCTCATCGGTGATGACGGCGAGCGTAAAGGGGTCAGCAAAAGCCGAGGGCTTGATCAATGAATGACGTGGCGCAAGCGTGCGCGCCGACGCGCGCTTGCGCCAGCCTGACAGCGCAGCGAACGCGCCGATGCCGGCGATGAATTGACGACGAGATAAGCTACAGGACATTGGCCGCACCTGTGATTTGTGATTGATCTTCCACTGCGTGGAACTCTGACGAATTGCCCGGCATCCCCCGATCAACGTCTCTGCGAATCGCCAAGAAACATACAAGAGACGAATGCGCTTGGCAAATCTGATGCGTCAACATGGCTGGCCGCACACAAGGCTAAATCGCCGGCCTGTGCTCAAACCGACGGGCGGAACGGCGGGCATTTCAAAAGGATCATGTGCCCGAATGTGATAGTCTGATCGGGCGATTTGCGTTAAAGTTACACGGATCGTTTCAGCGGCGCAGGCAACCGCCGTTCAGATCTAAGAAAGCCGGAGGCCAGCCTGGCCCGTAAATTCCTTGCTGACGCGCGGTGATGACGAACCGCTGGTTATCGTGGAGTCGTTGTTTCCGCCGCTTCGCAAGCTCTGCGAGTCCCGCCCGGTCACGCGGAGCAAGCGAAAGCGATTCCCGGTAATTTACATATCAGTAAGGAGAGCCTGAATGAACCCTCACGCGACGTCCACATCTGAGCATCGCTCCAGTTTGCAATGGTGGCTCGGCGCATTGACTTTCGTAGCCGCTCTCGTGTTTGGCGCTTTGGGACTGTGGCGGTATGAGCAGTGGCAGTATGAGCACGCATATGGACACGAGCCGGATGCGGTTTCGATAGCCTACCATACGTTGCAGCTATTCATTCTGCACGCGCCGCATCTGGAAGGCCATGTGCCGTGGCAACTGCATGTGGGAAGACTGCTGGCAGCAGGCTTGTTCTTTGTTGCCGCTGGCAAGGCATTCGTGAAGATTTTCCGCGACGAACTGCGGTTGTTGCGGCTTTGGCGGCCAGGGCAGCGGGGGCACCTCGTCGTGTGCGGCCTGGGCGACCTCGGATTGCGCCTCGCCCTCGAGGGGCGGCAGCGCGGGTTTGTCGTAGCCATTGACCAAGACCCGGCACCGAGCGCCTTGGAACAGGCACGCCGGAAAGGCGTGCTGGTCCTGAAAGGCGATGCGCGTGATCCGGCGCAATTGCGCCTGGCGCGCCTCGGTCGTGCGGAATTCCTGGTCGCCGTCTGTGGACAAGATGACACTAATGTGGCTATTGCGACCCTCGCCAGTCAGTTCGCACCGCGGGACCAGGAGCGCAGTAGGCCGCTCGTTTGTCGCCTGTTGCTTCATGACCGCAGGTTGTTGCGCACGCTGATGAGCGACGAAGGGATATTTAACATCGGGCAAAACTATCGTGTGAATTTCGGTGATCTTGATCTCACCGACACCGCTGCCCGACAGGCCTTTCGCCGCCATCCACTCGATTTTAAACCGATTGGTAAAAACGATGATACCCTGGTTCATCTGGTGGTGATCGGCTTTGGGCAAATCGGCCAGAGCATGGCGCTGCACGCCGCGCGCATCGGCCACTTTGCCAATGAAGTCGGGAGAGATCAGAAGCGACTGCGGATCACGGTGGTCGACGACCAGCGACAGGAGTGGAATGGCTTTGCGTCCCAATACCCCAATTTATCGGAGGTCTGCGATGCCGACTTCGCGCAGCATGACCTCAACGAAGCGGGGTTCGTCGCCGCGATGGCGGCGCTTTGCCCGCAGACCGACGACTACACGGCATTGGTCACGTATGTGATCTGTGTTGAACATAACGATCAAACCAACCTGCGATTAGGGCTGGAACTATCTAAACAAGTCGCCAACCGCACCGCGCAAGTGCTGATTCATCAAACTTCACGCAATGGCTTCACGACGCTATTTCCAGCCACAGGCCGGCTCGCGCGGCAGAGTCAACGGACGCATGTCTTTGGGATGAAGGAAGACGTTTTCAACTGGGATGTGCTGTTACACGAAAGCGAGGATAAGCTGGCTGAGGCTCTACACCAGGACTACCAGGAAAAACGCGCCGCCGAAAACGTGCAAGACAATCCGGGCTGGAAAGATCTCAGCGAAGGGTTCAAGGAATCGAATCGCCAGGCTGCCGCCCATATCAGAGTGAAATTGCGCGCTCTGGGCTATCACGACGAGCCGCTGACCAAAGAAAAAGTGAGTATCGACCGCTTTGAAGACAACGAGGTGCTCTTGTTGGGCAAGCTGGAGCATGTTCGTTGGTGCGCCGAGCGCTGGCTGGCGGGGTGGACCTACGGCCCGGATACTGATCGGTCAAACAAGATCAGCAGCAGTCTGGCTCCCTGGGAGCAGTTGCCGCCGGACATGCAGAGACGCGATCTTGAGCAGATCAGGGCGATTCCCAAGGTGCTTGCCCGCATCGGACGCGGGATTTATCGATAAGCAATTCGGGCGACAAGGGGTGCAATGGTGTCATTGCGCTCCTGACAAGCGCGCGTCTTGGCGGCGATCTATGGAGTGCGGCGACCCGCCGCCGCTATAATAGTCTCCCAATCCTGCCATGCCACTGCGACAAACTACCAAAGCGGTGACAAGTCACCGCACTCCACAGGCAGTGAGATGTTCAGGGCAGACCTTCCCCGTCTGCCGACACTTTTCGCAGCCGGCATCACTTTCTGCATTGACACAGAGGAACGCCGTAGCTAAAACTACCGTCGTCACCTCTGCGTCAGCGGTATCACACGCGCACTTCCCCGCGCGTGAACGGGTCATCAAGCAGCACTCTCAGCGCCACAGGTAGCGGGTCAGCGCCATGAGCACGAGCGAGCCGAACAACAGCGCGCCGCCGTCGCCGGATGATTCAGGCGTCGTAGGCAAGGTGTTGTCCCTCGCATCGCTTTTAGGCTCCCGATGCACACTGTTGGTGCAGACTCCCCTTGTTTCACCCGGATCGCAGATGCAACCGGAGCAACCGCACATGCATGCCTCACCGCCCATCGTCGTATGCCCGGCAAGGGCCACCGAAGCGAAAGGTGGCGATGAGTTGGTGTTATTGGTAAATGCTGGTAGTAGTACAACCAGCACCATGACAGTGCAAAGATACACTGATAACTTAGAGAACTTCATTCTTTCGCCTCCTCAGGAAAATCTAAATGTTGCGCATTTAGCGCGATTCTATCCGGCACAAGCTCTGCTGAGAGTCTTGGCAAATGTACGAAATGTTGAAGACCAGACGCGGACACTGATTCGCCTAGCAGAACTCGCCTATGGTGCGAGGAACTATAATGCGTTGCGAGAACTGAGTGCCGCGCTGGCCTGCTTACCATCTCAACCTGCACAGGACGCGGCCAGATACTACGCGGCGCTGTGTTTGCGCCGCGCCAAACAATACGATAAGGCCGTAACGCTGCTTGCTAATCTGCAACAGCCGCGAGCCGTGCAAACGCTTGCGACTGTCTATGAAGCAAAGGGCGAATGGCACGAGGCGGCACGGCGGTATGTCGAGGTGATGCGCCGAGCGAAAGATGCTGATGTGTTTGCGTTCGTCTGTGCAACCATGCAGCTTGCGACAATTCGAGCGATTGATGGAGATCACGCTGAAGCTCTGGCAGAATTTCAATCCCTTTGGCCGATGGTGCGGGTTGTCGCAAAGACTCAATCACATGTTTACCCTGCCTGGTGCAATGCACTGGCAGTCGAGCTTGCTGCCATTGGCAGAGTCGAAGACGCGCGAGCAGCAAGTGCCGTTGCGGTCGCTTCGCCCATCGCTCGCGCTTATCCCGAATGGCAGGAGACTGCCGAAGAGATCGCCGCGCAACGATCAACCAGAACCATTGTTACTGTTGCGCTTCCACAAACCGAGACGGACGCGTCGGAGGAACGTCCATCCCTACTTATTCAACATCGCCTGTCATCCCCGGTACGGCTGCCACTCGCGCCGCCGTCGCTTACACCCGCGCGCCTTTTAACCTGCGCGCCGATTCACGGCCCGCCTTTATGCATCTGAACAGATGCTCTCACTAACTTCAGAAAAGATCTGCGAGTGAGCCGCCACTCGTGATGACGGCTCACTTTGCCCAGTGGCACGCGCGGGCGTGACAGGATTGGTGTGCCTAATTACGCTCGCGCTGCTGAAAGGACGGCTACATGACATCATCAGACGACAATCCTACGCAAGCCCCTATCATCTTCAACGACGAAGAACGGCCCCTGCTCATCAAGGACATTATCGAAGACAACCAGCCTTCCGAACGCCGCGAAGCGCTCGCCATATTGCTGATCCAGTTGCGCGAGCATCTCAGCGAAGCGGGCTGGCCGCTGGTCTCCCGCGAACTTCACCTCCTGCTCGAAGAGACCTTCAAAGGCTCGGAGACTTACGCGCTGGCGCTTGAGCTTTACGAGCAGCGCTTTTCTCTGCGAGGCAGCGACCGTCCGGCGGAAGTCTTGCGGATGGTTCTGGACGAGCAGTTGAGCCCGACGCCGCGCAGCGATCAGGGCTGGCCGGTGCCCGTCCTGACGCATCAGGGTTCGCGGTTTTCGCCCGAACAGTACCAGAAGCGGCTGGAAGTCGCCGGCGTGGCGATTCTTGGAACAACCCCGCAACGGATCGATTGCATGCACGGCTGTCTCAAGGCAGACGCCGCGACCCTGGCGCGCATTCTCAGCATTCTGGAAGAGACATAAAGATAGACGTGCGCCTACTGGGTTATGGAGTGCGGCGACCCGGCGCCGCTTTGGTAGTCTCTTATACTGTTGCGCCGCCGCGAGGGACTGGCATAGTGGTGACAGGCCACCGCACTCCATAACCACACGCGCTATCGGCTCTTTGATCGGTGCAAGCCCATCATCCTGACGCCGATCAGTATAAAGTAGCAGGATATGTCCCAACCCAAAATCTCAGGTCACAGGGTCTGGTGCCCGGTTTGTAAACGATATGCGCAACTGCTCAAAATTCCCGACGCCGCGAAGCTCATCAACGTCCACCGGCGGACGATCTATCGCTACATCGAGCAAGGCGCGGTGTACGCCGTCAAAACCGCCGGCAATCGGTATCGAATTTGCGGCTCCTGCCTGCTGAAACCGAGTGACGGCGAATAAAAATGCGGGTGCGAAAAAAAGTGTGACATACTGGGACATTTGGGATTGACCCGAAATTCGTATTGGAGTATTTATTACATCACGGAGGTTAAAATGTCCAAATCATTTGTTTGGGGCTTTATCGCAGGCGTGGTTCTGTTAATCGTCGCGGGTGTTGGAGCATCCCGGCTACAGGATAAAAATGCCAGGCTTAAAGCTGAAGATGAAAAACGATATCAAATAGAAGTTGTGGATGCGACGCCAGTGCAGTTAGGTGTATTGACCGAACAGCAGCGCATCCACAGCAAACATTTTGCTTACTATAAACGGCAAGCAGATTCACTACCCATCTACAGTAAAATCAGCGAATTCTTTGTAAACCCGAGGGGCAAGGTCATGGAGACAATAGTTTGTGTAGGATTAACCTTCATGCCTGAATCAGAGACGGCAGAGAGGTTTTTTAGCGATCTGGCACAAAAATCGGATGCGATTATTCGTGGGAAAGCGACGAGGAAAGTTTCCCAAATTACTGAAGATGACGCTTTCATCTTTACGGATTACGACGTTGTAGTAACAGAAATCTATAAAGATAATGCGGCTGCTCCGCTCGAACTTGAAAAAACAATTACGGTGACGCGGCCAGGGGGTAAAGTTGTGGTAAATGGAATAGTTGGTAAAGCCACAGACGAATGCTTTACGCCGTTACCACTGAACCATGATGTCGTATTATTCCTGAAGTTTATACCGGAAACTGGAGCTTACAAAGCCACACAAGATACGGGAAGTTTTGAACTCGATGGCGCCAAGGTTCGCCCGCTCACTGAGGATCACTTCCCATTCGGCGTCATTGAAGATAGACAATCACTCCTGCAAATCCGCGTCATTCAAGACGCACAATTATTTCTGCAAACTGTCCGGACTGTCTCGAACAAGTAATTGTTCACTACGAGGAATACACCATGAATAAGCGCCGAATCTCAAGCTATAGGGGATTTCTGTCTGGTTTTGTTAGTAGCTGGCTACTACTTATTCCTGGCTATGCTGGAACAGTTACACAAGCGAACTGCCCACTACCCGCTTATGAGGGCTGGACTGCAAACGAAAGCGTCTACTACGACGCAACCACGTTTACAACCCAAGAGTTAAATAGCGTCGCAACAGCTATAGGCAGTTGGCAGTATCATAATCAACATGCAAATTGTTCGGGAGTTTGGTTTCCACCTCAAACTGGAGGATGGTTTAAGATATACGGCGCAAATGATCAAGACCCTGCGAGGCCTGCTGCGGCAGCCACGACTCGGCTAGTTCCCGCCTCTGGCACTCTGGCCGCAGCAACTACTATTTTTCACTGGGCCGCAGCCTATAACAATATTCCCGCATGGAATCGAAACGGATCAACGGCTTACTATAACTGCGTAAAAAAAGTCACGCTCCATGAAACCGGTCATACGATGTCTCTTGGAGACGCCCAAGGCTTTCAGCATGCCGGGGAAAGTGTGATGAATACTCTCACTACAACGAATGACACTAACAATAATCTGCCGACAACCGTACAGCCCTGTGACGATAATGCAGTAGATAGTTATCTGCCTTATGCCAACAATTGCGGCATTGGTTGTCTCGACTGCGGCGGCGGATGCCAAGAGGTTTATCAATGCACTGAAGGCCGTCAATTCAATTATGATACTTGCAGGTGTGAAGTCACTTCGCCCATTCTCATCGACGTTCAAGGCAACGGCTTTGATCTGACCGACGCCCCGCACGGCGTCCTATTCAACTTTAACGGCGATGGCCACCGGCAGTTGTACGCCTGGACGACGGCCAACTCCGATGATGCCTGGCTCGCCTTAGACCGCAACGGCAATGGCACGATTGATGATGGCCGCGAACTGTTTGGCAATTTCACACCACAGCCGCCATCTGCCGAAGGCAACGGCTTCATCGCGCTTGCCGAGTACGACCAGCCCGAAAAGGGCGGCAACTTGGATGGCCGCATAGATCGCCGCGATGCCATCTTCTCCGCGCTGCGTCTGTGGCAAGACAGCAATCATAATGGCGTTTCAGAGCCAGGCGAGCTACACACATTGCCGGAGCTTGGCGTCTACGCGATTGATCTGGACCATCGAGAGTCGCGACGAACGGATCCATACGGCAACCAGTTCCGCTATCGCGCCAAGGTCTATGATGCGCACGGCGCGCACGTGGGCCGCTGGGCCTGGGATGTCTTCCTGGTCAGCCAGTGAACCGCTTGAATCATTCAGCGATCAAAAGAAGCGGCCCACGATAGAGCCGCTTCTTTAGGTGATAACTCGAAGTTGGAGTCGGTGTTCATCTGTTCAAGTTCCATCGGTGTTCATCTGTGGTTTACCTGCCATTCCTGTATGCCTGCCGACCACGCCGGTTGCAGCGCGACTTCGAGACGCAACGCCGTCGTCGTCACAGGCTTGAACGTAACGGTGTTGTAGCGATCTTTGGCGATGCCATAAGCTTGGAGATTGTCGACAGGCTTCCACTGGTCGCCATCTTTATAAAGCACCCGCCACGAAGCAGGCACACGGCATTCACCATTGCCCGTATCGTCAAACCAATAGACGGCGGTCTCTGACACGCTCGTCGCTTTCTCGAAAGCGTATTCGACCCATTCCGCTGTGCCTTTGTGCGGCCACCAGTGAAACGGTGGATTGGCCGGATCGTTGGAAGATCGCGGCTCTTCCTGATCGTTGATGGCGCGCGGATTCCGGCCACCTGAGGTCTGCACCTTGCTCATCGAAGCAATCGTCGGAAAGGGGTGCGGCCTGGCGCTCGCTTCGCGATTCGGAATCCAGACGAGCATCTCGCCGGGGCCGCGATTGGCCCACGCGTAGTAAGGAATCGCCAGGAAATCCTGCTCCTTCTTACTTGCCTGCCCCTGTTCGTTATCAACAAAGGCGAAGGCTCTGCCTTTGATGACCGTAACGCCGTTCAAGAGGTCGGGGCGGAATTCCGCCGTCAGCCGAGCATCGTCGGCAAGCATCAGGTTGCGCACATGAGAGTTCGGACTATCGGGCCACTCGGCGCAATAAACCAGCGGGCCGCGCTCTAAGGCGACACGATTGCGGTCGGCTTCGACCTGCTCATTTGCGACGACGCGACGCACAGGCATCGGCAAGGTAAGCTCAATCACATCGCCGCGTTTCCACAGGCGATTCAGCTTGACATAGCCTTTATCCGTATTGAGCGCGACCGCCTGGCCGTTGACCTTGAGCACGACCGGCTCTGCGGGGTTGTCGAGAAAGCGGTAGAGGTCGCCGGGCACGGCCTCGTTGCGCGCCCAGCCGGGAATGCGTATGTTGACGCTGAAGCGGCTGGCGCGGTCGGGCGTGACCGTCATACGAATGTCGCCTGTCCACGGATAGCGCGTCTCTTGTGTCACGTTTAGCGTGCGGCCATTGTCCATCTTGATCGTCGCAAGGCTCGCGACGAAAAGATTGACGTAGAGCGTGTCGCCCTGCTCTGCGTAGACATAGCCGGGCACTGAGGCGAGAAAGCGTGTCATGTTTCCCGGACAACAGGCGACGCCGAACCAGGGGCTGCGCTGGTGCTGGCCGTTGGATTCGAGCGGATTGGGATAGAAGAATGACTTGCCGTCCAGCGACACGCCCGAAAGCAAGCCGTTGTAAAGCGTCCGCTCCATCACGTCAATGTAGCGCGCATCCTGGTGCAGCAGAAAGAGGCGATAATTCCAGAAGTCGTTGCCGATGGCGGCGCAGGTCTCGTTATAAGCGCTCATGTTCGGCAGCTCATAATTGCCGCCGAAGGCTTCGCCGTCGCCGGTCGCGCCGATGCCGCCCGTCAGGTAGAGTTTTTGGTTGACGACGTTGCCCCAGATTTTATCAATGGCGTTAATGTAAGAATCATCACCCGTGAGCGCCGCGACATCGGCCATGCCCGAATACATATAAGTTGCGCGCACCGCATGGCCGACGGCTTCGGTTTGATCGACGACTTTGGCGTGCGACTGGTTGTACTGGCGGCCACTGCCTTTCGTGCCGTCCGGGCCGCGCGCGTCGAGCAGGAACTTTGCCAACCGCAGATAACGGTCATCGCCGGTTTCGCGGTAGAGCTTGGCCAATCCCATCTCGGTGATCTGGTGTCCGGGCCAGATGCTCTGCTTGTTCGGACCAAAGGTGCGGTCGAGCAGATCAGCCGTCTTGAGCGCAACATCGAGCAGGCTGCGCTTGCCTGTGGCTTGATAATAAGCCACGGCGGCTTCCGTCAGGTGGCCGATCTCGTAAAGCTCGTGACTGTCGACGCGCTCCAACTCCCAACGCTTGGCGCCGGCCCACGGGTGCGGCTTTTCAGGATTGATCGTGCGCGCCGGATACAGATAGCCGTCGGCTTCCTGGGCTGCGGCGATCTTGGCGATCAGGCTATCAATATAGGCTTCGAGCTTGGCGTCGGGTTGCACGCTGAGGGTGTAGGCTGCGCCTTCGATGACTTTATAAAGGTCTGTGTCATCGAACGGGTAGACCGGCAGTTTCTTATCACGGTTCGGCTCGTTGCGGACAGCGGCGGCGGCGCGCTCAAGGTTGGCGATGCGCCCTGTCTCTTCGCATTTTTGGAAAGCGAAAGGGATGGTGATGCGGCGATTGATGTCGATGCGCGGCGCCCAGAACTGATCGTTGAAATGCACGGCGGTGAACGGCACAGGCTTGACCGGATAATCGCGCGCAGGTTTTATCGCCGTCTTTCGCGGCGGCGTTTTCGCGGCGGATTTCTGAAGATTTGCAGAAGCGGCGACGCCGGCGCACAACCACACCGCCAGCATCAGCACGGCAGACGTTTGCTTGAGTTTCATAGTCCATCTCGCTTGCGTTGATCTGGGCGCATATTGTGACAGACAGGTGATTCGTCATTCAAGCTGCCCTGCGCCGAAGCACGCAAGGCTTGTAAGCGTCGTCAGCCCCGTAGGGGCGAAATGTTTATAGAAGGATGTGGTAAGAAGAAAACCGAGTTCCGTTAGGAGCGCAATGTTGACATCTCGCCTCTACGGGGCTGAGGATTCTTGTCAACACCGTCAACTATAAACATTTTGTCCCTACGGGACTGGCTTTGGTACTGAGACGCAGCAATCCAGAAAAGCATAGGTGCTTTGGCTCGGTGCCGCGCATTCAATGAACCAGATCAGGCGTGTTATGCTGACACTCTCGCAAAGCTGTGATGATCGAAAATTGACTTGGGATTTCGCGACCTATGAAAAACCATCGCCTGCATCGCCTCATTTCATTGATCTGTGCCGCGCTGATTTTCGCGTCGCCGTCGGTTACGCCAATCGCACGGGCGGCTGACCGTGACGCCATCATCGTACAGGTAGACAAACCCGGCGCGGCGATCAATCCACATATGTTCGGCGTCTTCTTTGAAGACATCAACTTCGCGGCGGACGGCGGCATTTATGCCGAGATGGTCAAGAACCGCTCGTTCGAGTTTCCTGAATCCCTCATGGGTTGGCAGAAGATCGAGCGCAGCGGCGCGCGTGGCACGCTTGCCGTGTTGGACAAAGATTCGCTCAACGCAGGTAATCTACATTACCTGCGAATGAGCGCCGGCGCAGGCGGCCAGTTCGGCGTCAGCAACGAAGGCTTTCGCGGCATCGGCGTGCGCCAGGGAGCCCTGTACAACTTTTCAGTCTACGCGCGCCGCGTCGGCGATAATCCTGTCGCGTTGCGCATCAAGCTGGTGAATGCAGAGGGCAAGCGGCTTGGCTCGATAAAAGTAAGCGGCTTTACACAAAGCTGGAAACGCTATACGGGCAGCCTGCGCGCTTCGGCGACCGAGGCGAAAGCGCAGTTGCAGGTTATCATCGAAGGCGGCGGGCTCGACGTGGATATGGTTTCGCTCTTTCCGAAAGCGACCTGGAACAACCGTCCGAACGGCCTGCGGCCCGACCTCGTGGGCTTGCTCAAAGAGATGCAGCCGGGCTTCGTGCGCTTTCCCGGCGGCTGCATCGTCGAAGGCCACGACTTGAATAATCGCTATCAGTGGAAGACGACCATCGGCGACTTGAGCGCACGGCCTGTGCTGCTGAACCGCTGGAACGACGAGTTCAAACAGCGCGCCACGCCGGATTACTTTCAATCGTTCGGACTCGGCTTCTATGAATACTTTCTGTTGAGCGAAGACCTCGGCGCTGAACCGCTGCCGATTCTCAACTGCGGCATGGCCTGCCAGTTCAACACAGGCCAGCTTGCGCCGCTCGACGCGCTCGACCCTTACATTCAGGACGCGCTCGATCTGATCGAATTCGCCAATGGCCCGGTGACCAGCGTGTGGGGCAGCAAGCGCGCCGCGATGGGACACGCCGCGCCGTTCAACTTGAAGATGATCGGCGTCGGCAACGAGCAGTGGGGGCCGCAGTACATCGAACGCTACGAGCCTTTCGCCAAAGCGCTCAAGGCCAAGTATCCGAACATCAAGCTAGTGTCGAGCGCCGGGCCGGGGCCTGACGGCGAGCGCTTCGATTTTTTGTGGAAGCGACTGCGCGCGCTCAAAGCCGATGTGATGGATGAGCATTACTACATGAAGCCGGAATGGTTTCTGAAAAACGCATCTCGCTATGATGACTATGACCGCAGCGGCCCGAAGGTTTTTGCCGGCGAGTTCGCCGCACAATCAACCGGCGTGGCGCGTCCAGACAATCGCAGCACCTGGGAATGCGCGCTTGCCGAAGCGGCTTTCATGACCGGCCTTGAACGCAACGGCGATGTCGTGATCATGTCGTCGTATGCGCCGCTGTTCGGCAACGTCGAAGCATGGCAATGGACGCCGAATCTGATCTGGTTCGACACCCTGCGCGCTTTCGGCACGCCGAGCTATTATGTGCAGAAACTGTTCAGCGCCAATGGCGGCACAATCAATTTGCCTTTGATGATCAATGGGACGATGAAAAACGGCGAGCGCAATCTCTACGCCAGCGCCGCGTGCGATGCGCGCACGGGTGAAGTGATACTGAAGATCGTCAACACGGCTGCGGCGCGTCGCAACCTACAGATCGATTTGCAGGGTGTTGCGCGCCTGGGCAAAAGCGGCACGGTTGATCTGCTTACCAGCGACCTCAAAGCCGAGAATAGTTTGCCGCAGCCGATGAACGTCGCGCCGGTTGAATCCAAGCTGGCTCTGTCATCTGCCGTATTCGAGTACGATCTCGCGCCCAATGCGCTGGTCGTGCTGCGGCTACCGTGTTCAATGAAATAGATTAGCTTGCGATGGGGATAAGGCGGGCGGCGCAATTTGGAGTGCGGTGACTTGTCACCGCTTTGCGCCCTGGCAATTGCTAAAAGCGGCGACTTGTCGCCGCACTCCAAAGCGGGCTGCTGATCTTTTCTACATGCACAGAAGTGAAAACCGATCTAAAAGAGCGATGCGCAAGAAAATCATCAACTGCCGAATGCGGGTAGTCGTGCTGCTGTTTCTCTGCCTGAGCGCCTCGGCGCAGGCGTCGCCGCAAAGCAGCGCGCTGGGCTATGATGCGTGGCTGCATGATGACGCGATAGATGAAAAAGCGTTGCGGCAAGCTTATGATCGCCTGCCTGCGGCTATCGTCACGCTTGGCGAATCGAATGTAATCAAAGCCGCACAGGAAGAATTGCGGCGCGGCGTGCGCCGTATGCTCGGCAGAACTTTGCGCGTCGAGTCGCGGTTGCCCGAAGAAGATTCTATGCTGCTCGGCACGCTCGATGCGCTACGCAAAAGCTTTCCCGCGCTCAATCCGAACGCCGCCTTAAAAGCCGATGGGTTTCTGCTGAAAACGTTGAAGCGCGATGGCCATTCGCACCTGATCATCACGGCCTTGAATGATCGCGGCGTGCTCTATGGCGCGTTCGCGCTGCTGCGCCGCATGGCGCTCGGCCAGTCGATTGAGGCGCTCGATGAACAGGAGAATCCTTACGCGCCGGTTCGCATGCTCGATCACTGGGACAATCTCGACGGCACAATCGAGCGCGGTTATGCAGGGCCGTCGATCTTCTTTGCCAATAACAACGTCGTCGACGACCTCAGCCGCGTGCGCGACTATGCGCGGTTGATGGCCTCTGTCGGGCTGAACAGTTGTTCAATCAACAACGTCAATGCGAATCCGCGCGTCATCAGCACAGAGTTTCTGCCGCAACTCGCCCGCGTCGCCGAAGTCTTTCGCGTCTGGGGCGTCAAGCTTTTTGTCGCGGTTGATTTCAGCAGTCCGCAGAAGATCGGCGGCCTCGATACTTTTGATCCGCTTGATGCGCGCGTCGCTCAGTGGTGGAAAAAGAAAGCCGATGAGATTTACGGCCTGATGCCCGACTTCGGCGGCTTTGTGCTGAAAGCCGATTCCGAAGGTCGCGTCGGCCCTTCGGCCTACGGGCGCACGCACGCCGATGCGGCGAATGTCATCGCCCACGCCCTCAAGCCGCACAATGGGGTCATCTTTTATCGCGGCTTTGTCTATGACCATCACATGGACTGGCGCAACCTGAAGAATGACCGCGCCGCTGCCGCTTACAACAACCTGCATCCGCTCGACGGCCAGTTCGACGACAACGCCGCCTTGCAGATCAAACATGGGCCGATTGATTTTCAAGTGCGCGAGCCGGCATCGCCGCTGTTCGGCGGGCTTGAGAAGACCAATCAGGTGATCGAGCTGCAAATCACACAGGAGTACACAGGCCAGCAGCGGCATCTATGCTTTCTGGTGCCGATGTGGAAAGCCGTGCTTGACTTCGATATGCAGGCCAACGGCGCAAGCACGCCGGTCAAACAACTGGTCGCGGGCCGCACCTTCAAGCGGCCTCTCGGCGGCTTCGCCGCAGTTTCTAATGTCGGTGCGAGCCCGACGTGGCTCGGCCATCATCTGGCGATGGCCAATCTTTACGGCTTCGGGCGGCTGGCCTGGAATCCCGATTTGACCAGCCGACAGATTGCTGAGGAATGGACGCGGCTGACGTTCGGCCACGACCCACAGGTGGTGCAGACTATCGTTGCTCTCGAACTCGACTCATGGCCGGTTTATGAAAAGTACAGCGGGCCGCTCGGCGCGGGCACGTTGACCGACATCATTAATATCCATTACGGCCCGGCTCCCGAATCATCCGAGTACAACGGCTGGGGCCAGTGGCATCGGGCTGACGAAAGGGGCGTCGGCATGGATCGCACCGTCGCCACAGGCACAGGCTACATTGGCCAGTACCGCCCGGCGGTGGCGAAGCTGTATGAAACGCTTGCGACCTGTCCCGATGAATTGCTGTTATTCATGCATCACGTGCCATATACGCACGTTCTCAAATCCGGCAAGACGGTGATCCAGCACATTTATGATTCACACTACGAAGGCGCGGAAGCCGTCGCCCGGTTCGTCAAACAGTGGCGGGCGCTCAAAGGGCGCGTCGATGAGGCGCGCTACGAAGACGTGCTGGCGCACCTGGAGTATCAAGCCGGCCACGCCCGTGTTTGGCGCGATTCCGTCTGCAACTGGTTTCTGCGCAAGTCCGGCATCGCTGACGCGAAAGGCCGAGCGGGACACTATGCGAATCGCATTGAAGCCGAGGCGATGCAGTTGACGGGCTATCAAGTCATTGACATCACGCCGTGGGAAGCGGCTTCGGGCAGCAAGGCGATTGAGTGCAACAGCGCTGATCGACAGTGTTCGGCAAGCTTTCGTTACGACGGCCAAGCCGGCTGGTTCGATCTCGACGTGCAATATTTTGATGAGAGCGATGGCAGGTCGGCGTTCAAATTATTCGTTGGCGAGCAACTGGTCGATCAATGGACGGCTGACGATCATCTGCCGACGACAAAGCCGGACGCGCACAGTTCGACGCGCCGCCGTGTGCGCGGCCTGGCCCTGCGGCCCGGCGATGCCGTCCGCATCGAAGCGACCGCCAACGGCAGCGAGCAGGCCGTTATTGATTATGTTGAAATCAATCCGGCTGAGACTTCGGCGAACCGCTGAATCGCTGGATAGACGACTGCGGAAACTCGAAAATCGCGCCTGGCAGCGATCTAAAACGAAGTTATGCGCCTTCTTGTTAGAAGGGTAGTCTACCTATAATGCAACTATGACACTCTCTCGAACAGTTTCAGCAGTAGATGTTGAGCTTATTCCAGCCTTGCCGGAACAAGAGCCGGTTTTGGCTAATATGCTTGAGCTATATGCGCATGACTTCAGCGAGTTCATGGATCTGCAACTCGGCGCAGATGGTCGTTTCGGCTACAAACAGCTCCCCTTATATTGGCAAGAGTCTAATCGCTATCCATTTCTCATTATGGCCAACGGCTATCTGGCCGGCTTTGCCCTGGTGCGTCGAGGCTCTGAAATTTCTAATGACGCAGAGGTTTGGGATATGGCAGAGTTCTTCATCGTGCGTGGCTTTCGCAGGCTTGGACTCGGCATGAAAGTAGCGCAGGAGATTTGGAAAAAATTGCCCGGCAAATGGGAGGTGCGGGTTATAGACCGGAATCAAAAGGCGAAGCAGTTCTGGGGACGCGCAATTGATGAGTTTCTCGGCAAACCGATTGAAGCGATGCCTTTCGATAAGCATGGAGAAGGTTGGCATGTCTTCTCATTTGAATCTCAACGCGCCGCATAACAACGCCACCGACAGCGAAATCGAAGGCGTCACCGACGGCAATGAGCATGCCTGCGTGGGTTATATCGAAATCAATCCGGCTGACAATTCCGCAAACCGGTGAATCGCTGGTTAAACACCTGCCGAAAACCAATCCACGAGAGGCGAGCGATTTTTCTTCTTGAAACTAACTCAAACTTTTTTTGATGAGGCGAAGTCTAAGCTAATTGTATAAGGAGATGGTTATTGAAAATCGAGGGTGGCGCGAGAGGGAGATTTGAGATGCGCATATTCAAAACCTATCTATCAGTGGCAATCGGCGCGATGTTGGTAGCGCTGACGTTTTTGGCAGCTGACGCGCCAGCAAAAACCTGCGCCTACAGTACCCAATGCCGGGTGAATGGCAGCGCTCGGAATGCTCGGCAGTACACCAATTCCTCTCAACATTCCCGCCTCCTTCCCTATGTGGAACAGGGTAATATCTACAAAATCAGACGGCCTTAATGACCGCCTCGCCTGAAGACCTCGCTTAACTCAACCGGAAACTAAATGTCTTTCCATGCAGCAGGAGAAATGCCGCGTGCAAGAAATAGATGTGTATTGAGTGTAAGGAGATTAAAACCATGAGATTCAAGAACCAGAAAACCAGCGCGTTGCAATCGAATTTGCAAAAACACCACACGACCCATCGCCGTACTGGCTTTACGCTTATCGAACTACTGGTTGCTATCGCGATCATCGCGGTGCTGATCGCGCTGCTGCTTCCAGCCATTCAAAGGGTGCGCGAAGAGTACGCCAAAAACATGGCCGCTGCAAACTTGCAGGCATTGATGGTCGCTTCAAACGAGTACTTTAATCGCACAGGTTCCTATCCCGATGAGCTTGGGGATCTGGCACGGTTCTGCGCCTCGAATCCCGGCTCCTGCTCGCTCAACGTAGAACTGTTGAGCGGCAGGGCGGGCGGCTACAATGTCATCATGGCAAATACGGAGGGCGACTTTCACATCATGGCGGAGCCTGAACAGCCCGGCATTAGCGGTTCCGTAACTTTGACCATAGATCGGAATGGGATGATAACCAACGCTCCCACGCCGGGCGCGGACGAGGCTCGACAGCGCGTGTTCGATGGCCTTCAGGCCAAGGCTGCCGATACCGTGGTCCAGTTGCTCGCAATGGATACGGACGCCACCTCTCAGATACGCGAGTATACTGGAGCGACGACCGTAAACGCCGGCACCCTTGCCAATGTTTTCGATCTACTCGACACCGATAACGACGGCCTGATAACCATTAACGAAGTCGTTGCTTATGACAACACTCCTGGCGCATTCTCCTCGACGACAAATGGATTCCTCACCCAGGTATACAGAGATTTGAAGTGGGACAATCTCGGCGAACAGGACCGCCAGGCTATAGGCGTGACGATGGCAGAGCTTGATACCACACAGCCGCTGCTGTTCACCTACGACGGCCTCAGTAACCTGACACGCATTCTCATCCATTGGGGGGACGGCAACGACGCGGCTCTGATCGCCAAGCTGGAAGCCGCTGAGGCCGCCGAAGCGAACGGCAACCTCAATCGCAAGGCCAAGTCGCTCAAGCAGTATAGAAAGCTGGTAAAAGCCGAAATCGGAAAATCCCTGACCCGCACCAATGCCAATATGCTGATTGCGATCTCCAATACGCTGTGAAGCCTGAGATCATGATCGAACGCTTCACTTGATCGCCAACACTGCGCCGGTCAGCGTCACTTTAGCTGTGACTACCTGCGTCGAAGGCGAACGAGTGCCGGGCTGTGCGCCGCCAACGGCGATCTCAAATTCTCCCGGCTCAACCACGCGCTTGAAGCGGCTGTCGATCAAGGATAGCTGGCGCGGTGTCAGGGTGAACGAAACGACTTGCGACTGGCCGGGCTGCAAGTGAATGCGCTTGAAGCCCTGCAAGGCGCGCAGCGGCACAGGCACTGTCGCCTTCACATCTTTGACATAAAGCTGCACCACTTCGTCACCGGCCAGTTTGCCGGCGTTCGTCACGCGAACTTTGACCGTGACGTTGGCACCGGTCTTCGCTCGTTTGGGCACTTCCAGTTTGCTGTAAGTGAAGCGCGTGTAGCTCAAGCCATAACCGAACGGATAGAGCGGCGCGCCCGTGAAGTAGCGGTAGGTGCGGCCCGCCATGCGGTAGTCTTCAAACGGCGGCAACTGTTCGATGGATTTATAAAACGTCACAGGCAAGCGGCCCGCCGGGTTGGCGTCGCCGAAGAGCACGTCGGCCAGCGCTGTGCCGCCTTCCTCGCCGGGATACCACGTTTGAATAATGGCCGGAACGTTCTCGTTCGCCCAGTTGACCGCAAGCGCCGAACCGCTGGTCATCACCAGCACCAACGGCTTGCCGGTCGCGCCGAGAGCTTTTAATAACTCCTCCTGCACCTTCGGCAGGCGTATGTCTGTGCGGTCACCGCCGTGAAAGCCCTCCAGCGGCACATTCATCTCTTCGCCTTCGAGGCGCGGTGTAATGCCGCCTACAAAGATCACCACATCCGATTCTGCCGCAAGCGCCACAGCTTTATCGCTCACGCCGGCTTCGACCAGCTTGCAGCCTTGCTCATAAACCACGGTCGTCTGTGGCGCGACTTTGTGCTTAATGCCTTCGAGCAGCGTCACAGCGCGCGACGGCGTGCCGTTGTAGTTGCCGAGCAAAACCAACGGGTCATCTGCCGTTGGCCCGATGACCGCGATCTGCTTCAGGTCTTTTTTGAGCGGTAGCAGTCCGCCCGCGTTCTTGAGTAAGACCATCGATTCGCGCGCCGCTTCAAGCGACAATTGGCGATGTGCCGGCGAGTCGTTTTCCGACATGGGAATCTTCGTGAAAGCAACCATCTCCGGCGGGTCGAACATGCCCAGTTTGAAGCGTGCCGTGAAGAGGCGGCGGAGTGAAACGTCTATCTCGGCTTCGCTAATCAGCCCGCGCTTCACCGCCTCGGCCAGCGTTTTGTATTCCTGACCACACGACAGGTCTGTGCCGAGTTTGACCGCCATAGCCGAAGCTTCCGCCAGAGTCTTGACGAGTTTGTGGCCGGCCTGAATGTCTGAAATCGCGCCGCAGTCACTGACAACATAGCCCTTGAATCGCCAATCATCGCGCAGCAGCTTGCGCAAGAGCGTGTCGCTGGCGCAGCAGGCTTCGCCTCCATAACGGTTGTAAGCGCACATCACTGAATCCGCGCCGCCCTCTTTAATACATGCTTCAAAAGCCGGCAGGTAAGTCTCATACAGATCGCGCGGATCGGTTACGGCGTCGAAGCGATGGCGCTCCGGTTCCGGGCCGCTGTGAACGGCATAATGCTTGGGGGTTGAGATGACCTTGTAATATTTAGGGTCGTTGCCTTGCAGCCCTTTGACGAACTGCACGCCCAGACGCGCGGTGAGGTAAGGGTCTTCGCCGTAAGTCTCCTGGCCGCGTCCCCAGCGCGGGTCGCGGAAGATGTTGATGTTCGGACTCCACATCGTCAGGCCCTTGTAGCGGTCAAAGTTGCCCTGGCGCGCGGCTTCGTGATGCTTGGCGCGCGCTTCGGTCGAGATCACATCGGCGACGCGCCACATCAGGTCGGTATCCCACATCGCCGCCAGCCCGATGGCCTGCGGAAAGACCGTCGCGACGCCGGCTCGCGCGACGCCGTGCAGGCTCTCGTTCCACCAGTTGTAAGCCGGAATGCCGAGCCGTTGAATAGCCGGTGCGCGGTCGATCATCTGCGAGACCTTCTCTTCAAGCGTCATGCGCGAGACCAGATCGTTGACTCTCTCTTCAACCGGCAGGCGCGGGTTCTTATATTTCGGCAGCGGCTGATTGGTTTGTGCCAGCAGCGACAGGCTGAATATCAACAAGAGCGTAACAGGCGCGACGGCTTTGGCAGATTTCATCTTAAAGTTTTCCTCCTCGCAACGACATGCCGGCATGCTGCACCGGCCAATCCTCATCATTTTATTTTTGTAGGTTTGCTAACAAAGCCGGCGAGCGCGTAGATCAGTCCGGCATTCCAATTGATGGCGATCTCGTTGACCTGATAGCGCGCCGCTTCGTCTTTCCAGTCGGTAGCTTTCGGCCAGCCGCCGCCGACCAGATAGCCCGGCCACGCCGGCGCGTCTGCCTGTCCCATCGAGCGCCGGTCATGCGGATGCAGCGGCGGATTAGCGCCCAGTCCGGTGACGAATGAGCGAGCGTAATAGTTGCGGCCAAACAGATGGCCGAGCGCATCAAGCGCCGCTTCCAGGTAAGCTGGCTTCGCGGAGCATCTATAAGCCGATTGCAGCAGCACCGCCGTGTTGGCAACGCCGCCGTTACAGCCCCAGTAATAAAGCTTGAGCGGGCGACCGTATCCATGCGCATCGCGCAGGCGGACGATCTCGTCTGCCGTCTGGAGCAAAGCGGCTTTGATCTCGGCGACCAGCGCCGCCTTTCGCCCCTTGCGCTTTGAGAACAGGTAAGTCAGCAGCCCCAGGTTATTCACATTACTCCAGCCCCAGTTGGCGTCGAACTTCCGGTTGACGGCGCGCGCTTCCACGTCCATCAAGTAAGACGGCTGGCCTGTGATCTGCCACATCTCAGCCGCCGCCCAGAGCCGGTCGTCGTCGTCTTTGGTTTGATACGCGCCTGTGCTGAAGCCTGTCAGGTCCGCCGGGTGGTTTTCTGTGTGGGCTTGCAGAAAGGCGTAGCTGCGGCGCGCCGCATCGAGACAGCGACGGGCGTAACTCTTGTCATAAGGATCATAGATGCGCGCCGCCATCGCCGTCATGGCGACGAAATCCGCCGTCGCGGCGCTGCTCCACGGCGCGAGATAACGCTCGGTCTTTTCCTGTTCAGGCGGAATGGCCGGGCCGAACCCTTTGGTCGACACTTTATGGTAGACCGAGCCGTCCACAGCTTGCATGTTCAGCAGCCAGTCGATCTCCCATTTGATTTCGCTCAGATAATCGGGCAGCTTCGCGTTTGTATCTGGCAGGTCGAGCGCGATCTTCTGGATTTGCGCGCCGAATTGTTCCCAGGCCAGAAACATAGTGCCGACAGTGACGCCGGCATTCACCACATATTTGTTATAGTCGCCGGCGTCGTGCCAGCCTCGCATGGCGTCGCGCCGCGCGTGTCCGCCGCCAACCATGTCAAGCCATGCGTCTTCGAGATGGCAAGCGCCGTGCGCGTAGGCGATGCCATTATGCGTGCCGCGCACCGCCGTGCCGCAGCGCCACAGAGTCATGGCTCGCACCGCCGTGTGAAATGGAAGATTGTAAATTTCGTTACTGATGCGAAAAGGCGCGGAGCGCCCGACGCCGGCGGCTTCAAGGTGATAGAGGCCCGCCTGTTTGAACGCCGAGAAGTCCGCAATATAGAGGTCTTCGCCGGTGTCGTCGTTATGAACCGGGCCGCTGGTCTTGCCGCGAAAAACTATCTTGCCGCCCGCCTCATTGATAAGGCTGAACTCCCTGCAAGGCGCGGCGATGGAGGCGCGCTTGTCGTGCTCAGGCAGAAAGCCTATGGTGTTGAGACGAATCATGGCATCGGCTGCCCGGACGCCTGGTGCGCGCAACACCCAGGCGGCGACCAGAAGGGCAACGATCAATGAAACGGCTTGAGCCCGAATGCTGCCGACGACTGTAGCGCGGATAACACGACGGCTCTTTGTCTGCATGGATTTGCTCGCTTGCTTCATTGCTGTGTCGAGAAGATCAGAAACGGTTTCTGTATTTCTTACGCTATAGCGGTTTTCAAATGGGTTTAGCATGTAGGGGCGACCCTGCGGTGGTCGCCCCAGTGTAGGCAAGCGCAGTCTGGGGAGGCCACCGCAGGGCCTCCCCTACATGATGGCGGCTTAATCCAATTGATATCTGCTCTAGAGCGGATTGCGATTGCATGTACGGCAGGCGGCAGTCTGTGGAGTGCGGCGACCGGTCGCCGCACTCCATAACCGCACGGCCAGGGCGCGCTCCTCTTTCTCCATATACTGAAGTGAAAATCGGTCATCAGCCCGCGCCTGATATGGGTTCGAGGTGATTTATCGCGGCAACAGGCCGAGCCGGATTAATTCGCCCTGCAACTGTTCCGACGATTTGAACAGAATGGTCTTGAACCCTAACTGCTCGGCGACGGCGATGTTGGTTTCGGAATCGTCAATGAAGAGACACTCTGCGGCTGACCGCCCGATGCGCTCCAGCAGCACCGCGTAGATGCGCGGGTCAGGCTTGGTGATGCGCACCTCGCCCGATAGAACGATGTCATCAAACCAATCTAAGAAAGCATGCTTGTGACGTATGCGCCGGAAGGTTTCCGCCGACCAGTTGCTCAAGCCGTAAAGCGCGTAGCCTGCCTGCTTCAGCGCGCCAAGCAGATCGACCGTCGGCTGAATCGCGCCGCCGATGGATTCTTCCCATCGCTCATCATAAGCCTTGATGAAGTCGGCATAGTGCGGGAAGCGTTCGCTGAGTTCCTTGATGGCGACGGCAAAGGGACGGCCTCTATCCTGTTCCAGATTCCATTCGACAAAGCCGATTTCGTTGAGGAAGCGCTCCACCGCGTCCGCATCGTTCTCGAATAACTTGTGATAAAGATAGCGCGGGTCCCAATCCATCAGGACGCCGCCGAAATCAAAGATGATGGCCGGAGACCGGCGCGCGGATTGGCTCATAGAATGCGAATGCAAAGTCCTTTCTTCAGCCTGCGCATGATGATTGTAGCATCGCGAACCGGCGGGCGATGATGCGGGCTGATGCCGGCCAGCGATTGGCTATTTCGTTGCCGGTTTGTCGCCCGCCGCGCCCGTTTCTTTGGCGGCGATGTAGCTGCGGCGCGCGAGCACGGCGACACGGCCTTCGCGCGTTTCGACGGCGGGCGAAATCGCCACGCGAATCTTGCGGCGCTTGCCGTCGCGCGCCGTGTTCGTCGAGGTGTAAGCCAGCGAATAACTCGCCGCGACATTCTCGACCACGCGATTGATGGTTTCGTCTATCTTGTCCGGCGGCGCGCCGGTCAACTCGCCGCCGGTTTCTTCAACGAACATCTTCAGGCTGCCGGAACGCAGTTTGAAGATGCGCAGAAAAGTCGTCGGCTTGCCGCGAATCACTTGATCAACCCGCCCGCCGAGCGTCTGTATGAGAATGCCGGAAACCGTCGCGCCCGATTCCAGCACCGCCTGCAAGGCTTCCTGCTCGGAAATTTTCGAGAAGTCAATCGCCGCTTCCAGACTGGTCAGCACGATGATGGCGCGGCGGCCTGCCGGATTGGCCGCTTTCTTCATATACTCGCTGGCTTCGTAGATGGCCTGATTAAAGTAATGCTGCTCACTTTCGTGCTGATGCTCGACGGTGGCGATCTTGTCTGTGATTACACGGCGGTCGCGCGTGAAGGGTTGAAACAGCTTGACCTTGTTCGAGAAGGTTAGAATCGCCACTTCGTCTTCCGCCTTCAGGTGATTGATCGCTTTGGCGGTGGCGTCGCGAATCTGTGCGTTGAAGGGATTGACACAACCGGCGCGGTCAACCAGAAGAATCACCGACACCGGCAGGGTGTCGCGGCTGAAGTAGGCGATAGTCTGTTTAACGCCGTCTTCGTAGATGGTGAAGTCATCCTTCTGCAAGCCAGCGATGACGCGGCTGGTCTTGCGCTGCACGGGCAGCACATCGACCAGCACAAGCTCTGTGCGCAGCCGCAGCGACTGGTCGGCGGGCGGCGCAGGCGGCGCTTGTTGAAAAGCGGGACTCGATAAAGCGATAAGGAAAGCAATGAAAAGGGAGATTGCCTGATGCATAACGGTAGAGCTCTGGACTTGGGATTGGTGGTTCGTGCGGCGTTTATGATAGCACGAACAGGCCGGGAACGCGCGAGCCAAAAACCGCAGCCACCACCGGCATAGAGAAACGCTTGACTGATTCGCTCAGGCCGCCTGGCGATTTGCGGCCAGCGGTACGCGTGGAGAGCGACCTGGCCGTCAATGTAGCATGGGCTACCTGACTTTTCTCAAAAACCGATTCTCCGAGGTGCGGATTGATAAAAAGGGGGTTGCATTATTTATAAAGTTGATAGAGAATGCGCACTGGCGACCTGCTCTATGGAGTTTGAAAAATCTACGTTACCTCAGATTGGAACGCCCTACTGATACCGTTCCAATCTTTCTTGGTCTGATTTAGAAGCCCGGCTCTTAACCAACACCCCTGAACCTCACGAGCCGGCGGTCAAAAGGCATCTGGACAGCGTTCAGCTTTGGCGACAACGGGAATCCTTATTGCGCTGGAATACTCGTAACTATACAGAGTTGTTGACCAGCCAAAGGGTGAAACGTTTTGCCTGACGAGTCATGAGTGAATGGGTGGCATCCAATAAGCTTGTGAATCCCTGGCTTGGATTCATCGGCTCCACTGCTTCGGAAAGCCTGGCCAGCTTGACTCACAATCACCTCTGCGCTGACCTGTCGCTACGCTCTCCGGGTGCAGCCTGGTAGAAGCCTGAACGGTTCGGCGAACTCTAATAGTAACCTATGCAATGCCGGAACTGCATGAGCGCAACCCAAGAGTCGAGAATTTGATGAGGAGCAAGTATGACGAAAGGACTAGATAATCTAAAGCACGTTGTCGTCCTGATGATGGAGAACCGATCCTTCGATCACATGCTTGGAGCTTTGATGCAGGCGGATCCACGGATCAATGGCTTGACCGGCAATGAAACTAATCCGGATAGCAATGGGCAGCCGGCCAGGGTAGAGCCACTTGCCCTGTACCAGAGCCAGCTCGACCCTGACCCCGATCACCATTTCCCCGGCGTCAACTTGCAGTTGTATGGCAATGGCGGGCCGCCTGGCGTGCCGACCATGCAGGGGTTTGTTAAGAGCTATTTTGAACAGCGCCGGGATGTCAACCACTCTCACAAGATCATGTATTACTTCCCGCCCGCGAAGATTCCTATACTGACGGGACTGGCGCGCAATTATGCGGTCTTCAATGGCTGGTTCTCTTCGATTCCGGGGCCGACGCTTTGCAACCGCGCCTGTGCGCACTATGGCACGTCGTTCGGCCAGGTCGGCATGAACCTGTTTTACTTGAACGTGCCTTACCTGAGCATCTACGAGCGCATGGTGAAGGCAGGCCGGACGGCGAAGCTCTATTACTTCGATCAACAAAGCTCATCTCTTGAGGTGGTCAACCTGCTCAAGAACCAGCCGCGCTTGTTTGGGCTTTACGAGGACTTTCTCGCCGACTGCAAGAAGAACAGGTTGCCGGATTACTGTTTCGTCGAACCGAACTACAGCGACCACGAGGATGATGGCGGCGGCGAACTGCTTGCCTCTGACCAGCATCCTGACCATCACGTCCTGGCAGGCGAGGCGTTCATCGCCTCTGTCTACAATGCGATTCGTAAAAATCCGAACCTCTGGAAGAGCACGTTGCTGCTGGTTACTTATGACGAGCACGGCGGCATTTATGATCATGTGCCGCCGCCGGCTTGCACGCCGGATACCCCCTACGTGGCTTCCGCCGAAGCCACAGGGACGGGCGTGCCGTTCGCCTTCGACCGGCTGGGCGTGCGCGTGCCGGCGATTGCCATATCGCCCTGGATTCCAAAGGGCACCGTGATCGCAGGCTCTGAGGATGCGGCCAACGGGCGTGTGTTCGAGCATGCGTCGATTCCGGCCACCGTGATGCAGGCCTTTCAACTCAACGACGAAAACCGCTCGCCGCGAGAAAAGGCGGCCAGCACATTTCTCGATTTGCTTTCAGATCAGATGCGACCGGATAACGATTGCCCGGTGTTCAAATAGGAGGCGTACAAAACATGGCCAAGTCAACCAATGTCATTCGCATTCCGAAAGCGCCCGCCGATGCCTTTAACCAGCACCGGCCTGTCTCAGACCTCTTGTGGACGCAAGTGGAGCATCTGGCGGCGGTCGTCAGGCGAGAGATTGATGAGGAGCGGCGGGCGATCAGGACAGAGGGCCAGGCGAGCGCCTTCATCAAGAAGTACACCGCATTCCTGCATCCGCAAGGGGCCAGTAAAAAGCCAGCGCCTTCGTCCAGGGGCGCTAAGCAAACGTCTTCATCCAAGAGCGCCAAGAAAAAGCCGACGCGTTCATCCAAAGGATAACCGCAATTCTGCGCCTACAAGGGCACAAGGCCGAGTAAACCAAAGGAGCCCACATGCGACGACATACGCTTTTTCTCTTTGTCTGTCTCATCATCCTGGCAGGGCGTGTCCACGCTCAGGAGAGTCAACTGCAAGCCGAATTTCGACGCGAAGGCGAGTCGTTCAAATCGAGTTGCGCGAAATTCAAGTTTATCGGCTGCGCGGAAGTTCTCTTCACCGGCCATCCGCTGCACATCGCTGTGGGCAGTATCGCGCCGCAGAATGGCTTCGGCTTCGGCCCGGCCTTTGTGACGCACTATACGCCGAACGAGACATGGCGGTTGAACTTCAATGCCGATGCCCTGGTGTCGCTCAATGGCTCGTGGCGCGCAGGGGTTTACGGGAAGGCCGTCTACACCAAGATCAAACCCGGCACTACCACGGTTCGGGCATATCCCGTCTTCAACGTCTACGCGCAGGCGACTTCTCTGAAGAAGATTGCCTATTACGGGCTGGGAGAGAATACGCGGCGCGAGGACCTGACTTACTTTGGCATGCGCGAGACGATTGTTGGCGCAAGTGTAAGTTATCCTATATTCGACCCGCTGAAGCTGTCGCTACACGGAGAGATGAATGGGCGCTTCGTCGATATACGCGGCAACCATGACGAGCCGAGCCCGTCGATTGAGCAGGTTCATACAGAGGCGACCGCGCCCGGCTTGAGTCGTCAGCCGGCGTTTGCGCAGTTCGGCGAAGGGGTGCGTCTGCGGCCTTCACTCTTCTCCGATTTTCTGCGGCTCAATTACTTCGTCAACTTTCAGCAGTTCATCGCTGCCGGCGAAGATAATTCATTCCGCCGGCTCACCGTCGATTTGTCGCATCAAATTCCTTTGTATAAGAAGACGAGAACCTACTTGCCGCGTGACCACAATGGCCCGGACGACTGTTCGACGAGTGCGACTTCCACCACCTCTGACTGCCCGTCGGTGACGCGCGACCGCGAAGGCAACATCAGCCTGCGGCTGCTGCTCATCGAATCGTATACGTCCGGGCTAAATAACGTGCCCTTTTATTTTCAGCCGACGCTGGGCGGCTCGGACATCAACGGCCAAGCGTCGCTTGCCAGCTATCAGGACTATCGCTTCCGCGCGCCCAACCTGCTGCTGTTGCAAGGTAAGATCGAGCACTCGATTTATGGGCCGCTCGGCGTTACCTTCATGGCGGAGACAGGCAAGGTCGCGTTCAGGCGCAGCGACATAGAATTCAAGCATCTAGCTCATAGCTATGCGGCGGGGTTGACGTTGCGTGCCGGGGGATTCCCCATGGTCTATTTGATGTTTGCCTGGGGAGGACGTGAGGGCACACATAACATCGTCTCGATGAATACGTCGCTGCTCGGAGGTTCGTCGCGGCCCTCTCTGTATTGAGGATAGAGTTTTCGGGGGCGTTGTTGCATAAATAATCATCGGTCAGATTTCGAGCGTTTCCGAGAATCTTATTCATCTATGCAACAACGCCGTTAGCGAGCTTGATCGGTTTCAGCTACCGTCTCAAAGCGACGGCATGCCAAACTGTGGAAACAGATCCGTTGCCCATGCCACTGTCTTGGCAACGTTCATCACCGCCGGGTAGTCCGGATACCAGCCGGCTGCCGCCGTCGCCTTGCCGGCCCAGCACATGGCAAATCCCCAATCGCCGTTGATCTGTAGCACATTGCCTGATGTATCGAGCGAGCCGCCTTTCTGTCCGTAATACTTGTTGTTGCCCAGGCTGCTCACGCCGTCCCATCCGTGCCCGGCCCGCAGGTCGCTGGTCTTGCCGTTCCAGGCCTTCAGATTGGCGACGGCGTTGTCCATCATCTGCTTAATACTCGCGCGCTTGATCGCCGGATTGTCGTTCTGGCTAATCAGTATAGCGATGAGCCGTGCCAGGTCGGTGGTCGCTGCCGACAATCCGCCTGAACCTTCCTGCTTGGCGTACTGTTCGTGCCCATAGCCAAGTGGCACCAGCGGACGGTCGTTACTCATCACGCTAGGATAGACGGGGATGTTTTGTGCGCGGTAGCGCGCCTCGTCAGGCGGGGTCATCGCAATCAGCGAGGGGGCGAGGCGAATCCGATGAATGTGTAAAGGGTCGAATAAGAAATCCTGCAACGCATCAATCGGTGCGCTTTTGCCGCGCCGCTTCGCCAGAACGCGGCCCAGCAGATAGTAGCCGCAGTTGTTGTATCCCATGGCCGTGCCGGGCTCGCTCATCATATCGAGCGAAGCGATATAGCTGTCCGTCATCGCGGCGGTCACGGGCAGATTCCACTCCGCATTAGGCTTCGCCGCTTTGTGCGCCTCAATGATGTTGATGTCGTTGCGATAAGCGTTCGCGTTCAAGCCACTGGTGTGCTCAAGCAGTTGTTGGATGGTGATCTTTTTGAAACGCGCGTCTTTTGGCGCACCGCCGGCAGGCGTCTTCAGTTGCAGAATGTCTTGCAGCTTATCGGTCAGCTTGAGCTGCTTCGCCTCGATGAGCTGATAGATGGCTAGCCCCATGACGGTCTTGGAGACGCTGGCCAGGCGGAAGCGCGAGGTCGGTTGTGCGAGAGGCCAATCCGGCTCACCCCAGGTGTAGGCGCGGGCGTAGACGAGTTTCGTGCCTTTGACGATGGCGAGCGATGCATGACGCACGGGCGAATCTTTCATGGCCTGGGCGATGACCGCATCAATATCGGCATTCGCTATCGGGCCTGTGGCCTGGAATTGTTTTCCTACGGCAGCTTCCGACTTCACGAACAGGGCCGCATACCGCGTTGAAGAACCACTGCCGCCGCCCTGCACACAAATGGGAAAATAGCCTTTCGGTGTCCAGGTGTCGAACTCACTCTGGTACTGATTAGCCGTCATGGCGTGCCGCGCCACCCACGGGCCGACTTCGTTGTCGACAAACAACGACAAGTAGCGCGTGTCAGGCGACACGGCCACCAGCGATGGCCTGCACCAGCCCGATGTCTGCGCATTGAAGCGATTCTGATAGGCGTCCGACGTCTCGACCACCCCATCGGCATTCCAGATCACCTTGTCTGTGTTCGGCACCCAGACCGCCGCAAAGCGCGGGTCGTTGGCCGTGCCATAAACCGCCAGCCAGCGCGGAATCCGCCCATCGGCCTGGGCCTTCTTGTTCATGCCCTGGATCGCCGTCAGATCGTCGTCATTGCCGGATGTCAAGCCGTAGCGCGTCAGCGGGATTGGGCTCATCGGCTGGAAGACCGCTGCAAATAACGGATTCGACGCCGAACCGGTCGCCGCAATGATCACCGGCCCGTAGCCCTTCTTCGCCTGGTCGTCGAAGGTTGCTTGAAATTGAGCGGCGGAAAGCGCCGGCCAGTCTCTTTGCGCGACAATCTGCGCGCGCTTGATCATCACTGCGCTATATACGGGTGATGAGGTTGATCCATGTATGCTGAGAGACAGGAAGCGGTATCCTGCTTTCGCAGCGTCATCGCGTAGTTTTACATGTTCGTCAAAAGTCTTGCCGTGCCAGGCAGTAATATTAGCCATTTTTCTTTATCTCCTTTTATTCGGGTTTTGAGTTAAAGAGAGATATGCTTCAACAGCCTAAAGTTAGATTCTCGATTTGCTTAACCTCGCAGGCCGTTTAACGTCACCTTTGATGGGCCAGAAAAAGTACATCACAGGGTAATCGGGGCTACCGAGCGGTTTCTCCGAATATCTCTCCAGAATCGATAGACGCAAACGCGCGGAAAAGTATGCAAAAATTTAGAGGCGCAGAAAAAAAAGATTATTGAGCCGATGATAGGGCCGGGAGGAGGGCGAGAAAACGCCGCAGTTGGTGGCCTGTTTTTCGACGCCTCATGCGAGATCTGGCCATTTGCGAATCGTTTGAATCAAGAAGCCAGCCTGTAACTAATGCACTTTCCTTGGCGGAAGAGAGGCCTTCAGCCACCCGACTGAAATTTACAAGCAACCCGTTCAAGCTCGGCCTCGGTCGGATTGGCGGAACTTTCGCGCGCCGCCCGCCGTTTTAGCCGGTATGCTAAAAAAATAGCACTTTGTTGTTGACAGCATTGCGAGGGCGTGCTAAAAAATTAGCATCTTGAGGGCAAGCGAGGAGTCGAGCCGATGACCAAGAATCCGCATGCGCATCTGAGCCGCCGCGAGCGGCAGATCATGGATGTCATCTACAGCAAAGGCAAAGCGACGGCAGCCGACGTGCTGGAAGCGATGCCGACGCCGCCCGGTTATTCGGCGGTGCGCGCGATGCTCAGGTTGCTGGAAGAGAAGGGCTACCTGCGCCACGAGCAGGACGGGCCGCGCTACGTTTTTCTGCCGACGCTGTCGCGCGAGCGGGCGCGACAGTCGGCGATGAAGCAACTGCTGCAAACCTTTTTCGACAATTCGGCGGAGCAGGCGGTCGCCGCCCTGCTCGATATGTCGCGCGCGAAGTTGAGCGATGCCGAACTCGACCGGCTGTCCGAGATGATCGACAAAGCCAGAAAGGAAGGGCGATGATGGCTTACCTATTCGTAGAACCCGCTGCGTTTGTGCAGGAAGGCGGCTGGCTGGCGTTGCTGATTGCCTTATCGGTGAAAGGCGCGCTCATTCTCAGCATGGCGGCAATGACCGCACTGGTGTTGCGTAGGGCTGCGGCTGCCTCTCGCCACCTGGTCTGGAGCCTGGCGCTGGCGAGTTTGCTGGCGCTGCCGCTGCTGTCGGTCGCCCTGCCTGCGTGGCAATGGTCAGTCTTCCCCGATGGATTTCTTGCACACGAATCGCCATCTGCAACCGCCAGACCATCACTGGCTGCCGCCGTTGTGCGAGAGCCTGTGCCGGCGACTCACGCTGACGCTTCGCCGCCGTCCCCTGATCTCCGCGCCAATAATGCCAGCGCCGCGCAACCAGCCGGGCAGAACGCCCGCGCATTTGATGCCTCGCACTCAGCCACAACTTCCGAAGCCAACCACAACTCGCCTGTCACCGGCGCCACTGTCGCGGTGGCTATCGAAAGTAACGTGGCTCACGAAGCGCAATCACCGGGCAATCGGAATCTATGGAGTTGGATTCAATGGGCGATACTTGGCTGGTTCGCCGGGGCCGCATTGATTGTTGCGCATCTGCTGGTCGGCGTGGCGCGCATCTGGCAATTAGCGCGGCGTGCCGAGATGGTGCGAGAGGCTGAATGGCTGATGCTGGTCGAACGTTTATCGCGCCGCATCGGGTTAACCCAGACCGTTGCTTTGCGACGCAGCGCGCGCGTGACGATGCCGATGGCGTGCGGCCTGTTTCGTTCGTCAATCCTCTTGCCTGCGGATGCCGATGACTGGTCGCGCGAGCGGCGCGAAGTCGTGCTGCTGCATGAACTGGCGCACGTCAAACGCCGCGACTGCCTGACCCAATTGATGGCGCAGGTGGCGTGTGCGATCTACTGGTTCAATCCGCTGGTGTGGATGGCTGCGCGTTGGCTGCGCATCGAGCGCGAACGCGCCTGCGACGATCAGGTGCTTGACGCCGGCGCGAAAGCTTCGGATTATGCTGACCACCTGCTCGACATCGCGCGTTCGATGGGCGTAGCGCCGAGCGCTCTGGTGGCTGCGGTTGCCATCGCCCGCCGCTCGCAACTCGAAGGCCGACTGCTGGCGATTCTCGATCCGCGTCTGCGCCGCCGCGCGCTGAATCGAGCGACTGTAACATTCATTGCAATTGTCATGTTGTGTCTGGTGCTGCCGCTCGCCATGCTGCGGCCAGCGGCGAGCGCTCAGACACGACGCGCTCGGCCAGCGGTCGCCAGGCCGCCGGCTGCGCCGCAAGCGCCCGGCAGTCCGATTGTCGCGTCGCCTACCATGATACCTGCCGGTCTCTTAATGGCTGCGCCGCCGGAGGCCGCGCTTGCGCCCGCTGAACCCGGGGCCTTTCCGGAGGCCGCGCTTGCGCCGCCCGCTGAATGGCCAGGAACGCCGGCAGCCACGCCTATGCCGGTCATGGTCGACGCGCCGCCGCCCGCTGCTCCTGCTGCTGCGCCGCAAGCGCCCGAACCGCCGCAATCATCGCTCAGCCAGCAAGACAAGGATGCCGCAGTCGACGCCTTTCTTGAGGCGATGAAAGACAAAGACCCTGAGATGCGTGAGCAAGCGATTTCCGTGCTCGTGCAAATTGGCGGGCCGCGCGCAACCGAAGCCATCGTCGCTGCGCTGAAAGACTCGAATCCAGAGGTGCGCGAGAAGGCAGTCTGGGCGCTTGGCCTGCGGCAACGCGAAGGCTCGGTTGATTTGCTCATCGCCGCCTTGCGGGATGCCAATGCCGGAGTCAGAGAGAAGGCCGCCTGGTCGCTTGGCCTGAGAGGCGATGACCACGCGGTTAATGCGCTGGTTACGGCCTTGCGCGATGAGAGTGCGGATGTGCGCGAGAAAGCCGCGTGGGCGCTTGGCATGAAAGGCAACAAGAGCGCCGTCGAACCGTTGATCGAAGCCTTGAAAGACAAAAGCGCCGACGTGCGCGCGACAGCCGCCTGGGCTTTGGGCATGCGTGGCGATGCTCGTGCGATTAAGCCACTGAATGCGGCGGCCAAGGATGAAAACCGCGATGTGCGCGGCCAGGCGCTATGGGCGCTTGGCATGTTGCTGATGAGAACAGGCGAAGCCGCGCCCGCCAGTGGCAACAACGACAATGACAATGACGTGGACGAGGATGATGATGATCAAATCGGCGCGAGCGGCAGCGGCAACGGTTCAGGTAGCGGCTCCGGTAGCGGCTCCGGCAATGGCGTTGGCGTCGGGGTTGCCGGTGGTGTCGCAAGCGGCGTCAGCGGTGAGGTGAGCGGCGGGGCTGAATTCGGTCAAGCTAAATTCGGTCAAGCCGAGTTTGGTGGCCAAGGTAGTGTTGCAAGAGGCGTTGCCACGGCGCGCGGGCGCAAAGCGCTGAAGCCTGCAACCGGCAGCGCGAACCGTCCGAAGGCAGCAACCAAACCTCAGTAAACCACTGACTGCTCATGGCGCGGCGTGGTCCGTCAAGCGACCACGCCGCGCTCGACTCCAAGCATCTGGAAGTGCCTGCCGGATGCGCCGCATTAAAGCGGCATTCATTACAAATCGAATTGCGATTAAAGTGAGGCGGAATCGCGCGCCCTTGCTGTGCAGGTGCGCTGCGGCGAGGTGTTTTCATTTATTCAACGGAAGGAGCACTCGACATGAGAAAACTGATGCTGACGCTGGTCGCGTTGATCATTCTGGGCAGCGGCCTTGCCGCCTATTCAAGGCAAGAGGTTGTTGCGGGCGCAAATGCACAACAAGCTTCCGCCGACTTGCAGCAGAAGATTCGCCTGCTCAGTTCCGCCAACCCCATAGAGCGGGCGACGGCGGCCTGCCAGATCGCCGAGATGGGCAAGCAGGCAACGGCAGCGATTCCCCATCTGATCGCGTTGCTCGGCGACGATACGCCGGTCAATGCGCAACTCGATTGCGGCAGGAACAACGAGTGGATGCGCAAACAGAACATCATCGAGCCGACGACCCCCGGTCGCAAAGCCGCCGGGGCGCTCGCCGTGATGGGCACGGCGGCGGTCGAGCCGCTCATCAACGTGCTGCACGATGCGCCGCCGGTGGCGCGGGCCAATGCGGCGTGGGCGATTGGTGTAATCAGAGATACACGCACGGTTGCGCCGCTGATTGCCGCCGTCAAAGATGCGGATACGCGTGTGCGCGAAAACTCGGCCTGGGGATTAGGCTTGAAGCAGGACCGCCGCGTCGTCGAGCCGCTCATTGTTGCGCTCGGTGACCGCGAAGCGGCGGTGCGCGAAAAGGCCGGCTGGTCGCTCGGACTGCAAGGCGACTATCGCGCCGTTGCGCCGCTGGTCGAAGCGTTGCGGGACGACAACGCCAAAGTGCGCGAGCAGGTCGCCTGGTCGCTCGGACTCAAAGGCGATGAGAGCGCCGTCGAACCCTTAGCGCTGGCGCTCAGAGACAGTCATCCAGAGGTGCGCGAAAAAGCCGCCTGGTCGCTTGGCCTCAAGGGTGATCAACGCGCCGTCGAATCCTTGATGGGCGCGTTGAAAGACGACACGGCGTCGGTGCGCAAGACCGCTGCCTGGGCGTTGGGCTTGAAGGGCGATCACCGCGCCGTGCCGGCGTTGAATCTGGCGATGAAAGACCAGAGCCCTGAAGTGCGCAAGACCGCCGCGTGGGCACTCGGCTTGATCCTGATGCGCGACGGCAAAGCCGTTGACGCCAACCTTGATCTCGATCTAGACAAAGACATAGACGTCGATGTTGACGTAGACACAGACAGGGATATAGATGTTGACGTAGACACAGATAGAGATATGGACATGGATATGGACATGGATATGGACACCGACACGGATTTCGACGACGATTCGCCCAGCCCGTCACCTTCGCCGTCACCAAGCCCGTCGCCTTCACCGAGTCCGACGCCAAGAACGTCACTGTCACCTTCACCGAGTCCCAGCCCGTCACCGATGCCGAGCTTTCAGTTTGAGAAACGAACGAAGGTAACGCCGAAGCCGAAAGTCAAAGCCAAGATTTCGATGAGAAACGAGCAAACATAATTTTCAAGAAGAGAAACTTGAAAAATGCCGCCGGGATGAGACGAATGACGAAAAAGGGCCTGCTCTACTGCGAAACGCAAAAAACCGTGAGGGCGGCCCTCACTCGCCATTCAGAGCCACCCTTAAGCCGATGGGCTTTCAGGCAGACAATCCTTGCAGGGCGGATGATTCTTTCGGCGCTGATATTCTTCCTGGCTATCAATGATCTTGAGTCCCAAGCCCAGTCTGCTCCTGCCGTTCAGTTCCGCCCTGATAATGTTGAATCATTTCTGCGGGCTGAAATGCATAAACGCCGAATCCCAGGGCTTCAGATTGCGGTCGTTCGGCGCGGGCAGATTGTATTGCGCGGAGCCTACGGGCTAGCCAACCTCCAGGACGCTGTTCCGGTCACCAATCAAACGGTTTTCACGATTAACTCCGCCACGAAATCTTTCACCGGGGTGGCGATCATGCAATTGGTTGAGGACGGGAAGCTGGATCTCGCAGCGCCAGTGTCGCGCTACCTTGAGAATCTTCCCGCGACCTGGCAAAACGTAACGATACGGCAATTGCTTTCCCACACTTCGGGCCTGCCCAATATCATGGACGGCAATGCCAGGATGGTGGCCGACGGGGGAGACGATGCGGCGTGGGCTAAGGTACAGGCCATGCCCCTGGAGTTCGCATCCGGTGAGCGATTCAGCTACAACCAGACCAACTACCTCTTATTGGGGCGCATGATCGACAAACTCAGCGGTCAACCCTTCACCCAATTCATCGCAGAGAGGCAATTCCGGGTTGTGGGTATGCCGTTGACTGCACAAAGCGGGTTTAGCGATTCGCACGATGTCATACCGCACAGTGCTCGCGGCTACACCTATTTCCGGTCGGATAAGATTAGCAACGTGTTCGAGGAATTCCCCTTGTTTCTTCGAACGGCTGCCGGAATCAGCGCCACGGCTGAAGAGATAGCCCGATGGATCATTGCCTTGCAGCAGGGCAAACTCCTCAAGGGAAAAAGCAGCCTCACCACCTTGTGGACGCCTGTATTGCTCAACCATGGGGCGACGGGCGGATTTAGTAGACTCCTCAATGGGTACGCCCTTGGCTTTCCAACTGCAACCCGGAATGAACATCGTGCAGTCGCAGGGATCGGTGGCGGGCGCTCAGCCTTCTTCATCTATCCCGATGACGACCTGGCGGTTGTGATTTTAACCAACTTGCAAGGGGCCTCTCCAGAATCATTCATTGACGAAGTGGCGGGATACTACATACCGGCCATGAAAGCGGCCACGGGGTTTGGCTTGCCGCTCACAATCAAGGTGCTTCGCGCTGAATTAATGAAGCGCGGCTTTGAACATGCGCTCGACGTGGTTGAAGAAGTGAAAAAGAAAGAGGGCAACTTTAAGCTGGCTGAGGGCGAAGTGAACGAGTGGGGCTACACGCTATTAGGACAAGGGCAAATGAACCAAGCTATCGAGATCTTCAAACTGAATGTCAGCCTCTACCCTGACAGTGCAAATGCCTATGACAGCTTGGGTGAGGCCTACGAGGCTTTCGGTGATCGGGCGCTCGCCATCAAGAATTACAAACGCTCCCTTGAGTTGGACCCCAGAAACACCAACGCTGTCGAGCATTTCAAGGGGCTCGACAGCGGGGTAAAACCCGATAGACATCACTGATCTATCAAATTCAAAACCTGATTGGATCAAGGCTTTCTCCAAAAATGATCCGGCCCGCACTCGACTCATTTGCAGCGCGGGCCGTTTTGTCTGGCGCGGCGGGTTTCATTTACGCCGCAGGCACGTTCATGTTAAGCGCGCGGACGAGGAAGCCCCAGCGGTCGGCGATCTCTTCGATCTGCTTCGAGGTCGGCTTGCCGGCACCGTGACCGGCTTTGGTTTCGATGCGAATCAAAACGGGATTCGGCCCGGCTTGTGCTGCCTGCATAGTCGCCGCGAACTTGAAGCTGTGCGATGGCACGACGCGATCATCGTGATCGGCGGTCGTGATCAGCGTCGGCGGGTAGGCGGTTCCCGGCTTGATGTTGTGTAATGGAGAATACGCATACAGCGCCTTGAACTCTTCAGGGTTATCCGACGACCCGTAATCCGACACCCACGCCCAGCCGATGGTGAACTTCTGGAAGCGCAGCATGTCCATCACGCCGACCGCCGGCAAGGCCGCGCCGAACAGGTCGGGCCGCTGCGTCATCGCTGCGCCGACCAGCAAACCGCCGTTGCTGCCGCCGAAAATCGCCAGCTTCGGCGTCGAGGTGTACTTGTTGGCGATCAGCCATTCAGCCGCCGCGATGAAATCATCGAAGACGTTTTGCTTCTTGAGCTTCATGCCGCCCTGGTGCCAGTCTTCGCCGTACTCGCTGCCGCCGCGCAGATTCGGCACCGCATAAACGCCGCCTATCTCCATCCACACGAGATTGCCGACGCTGAAGGCCGGCGTCAGCGAAATGTTGAAGCCGCCGTAGCCGTACAGCAGCGTCGGGTTCTGGCCATCGAGCTTCAAGCCTTTCTTGTAGGTGATGATCATCGGCACACGCGTGCCGTCTTTGCTGTTATAGAAAACCTGCTTCGCTTCATAATCCGCCGGATTGAAATCCACCTTCGGCGCGCGAAAGACCGTGCTGCGGCCCGTCTGTATGTCGTAGCGATAAATCGTCGCCGGCGTCGTGTAGCTCGTGAAGCTGTAAAAGGTCTCTTTATCCGTGCGCTTGCCGCCGAAGCCGCCGGCAGTGCCGATGCCCGGCAGCTCGACTTGACGCGCCAGCTTGCCGCGAAGATCGTAAACCTTGATCTGCGTGTGCGCGTCTTTCAAGTACGATGCCACCAGCATATTACCGACGACGTTCGCGCCTTCCAGGGTTTCTTTGCTCTGTGGGATGACCGCTTTCCATTTGGCGCGCTCCGGCCTGGCAATATCAATCGCGATGACTTTGCCGCGCGGCGCATCGAGGTCTGTGCGCAGCCAGAAGGTCGTGCCGTCGTTGTCTATGAATCTGTAGCTTGCATCACCCTGATCGAGCAGCGCCTGCACAGGTGAATCTTTGGCCTGAAGGTCTTTGTAGAAGACGCGATTGCGGCGGTCTGTGCCCTGCGTCGCGTAGATGATCAGGTAACGGCCATCGTCCGTGACGCCGCCGTTGATGTTCCATTCTTTCTGATCGGGCCGTTCGTAGATGAGCGCGTCGTCGGTTTGCGGCGTGCCGAGCTGGTGATAGTAAAGCTTGTGAAAGTAATTCGCGCCGGTCATCTGCGTGCCGGCCTTCGGCTCGTCGTAGCGGCTGTAGAAAAATCCTTTGCCGTCTTTCGTCCACGACGCGCCGCTGAACTTCACCCACTTGACGACATCGGGCAAATCTTTGGCGGTTTCGACATCGCGGATGCGCCACTCCTGCCAGTCTGAGCCGGCCTGCGCGATGCCGTAAGCCAGCAGCCGACCGTCGTCGCTCACCTCGATACCGGATAAGGCCGCCGTGCCGTCCGCAGACAGCGTGTTCGGGTCAAGCAACAGTTGCGGCGCGGCATCAAGCGCCGTCGCGCTATAGAGCACGCTCTGGTTTTGCAGGCCGTTGTTCTTCGAGTAGAAGTAACGGTTGCCTTGCTTCTGAGGCAGGCTGTAGCGCTCGAAGTTCCACAGCTTCGTCAGCCGCTGCTTGATCTGTGCGCGCGCCGGAACCTCGTTCAGGTAAGCGAACGTCACACGGTTCTGCGCTTCAACCCAATCGTGTGTGTCGGCGGCGTCGAGGTCTTCGAGCCAGCGGTAAGGATCGGCGACTTTAGCGCCGTGATAATCATCAATCTGGTCAACTTTTTTCGATTCTGGATACACGAGTTTCTTTGCCGTTTGCGCCGCAGCGGGCGCGAAAATGATCGCCAGTCCGAGCAGGCTCGCGGCGATGGGTTGCAGTCGTTTGAACCACGTCATGGGGAGATGCTCCTTGTTGAAGGATTGCTTTCAGGCTGTGATAGCAACGCTGATTCCACTGGGTTGAACATACATGATAGCTGATGAGCAATCGCCTGGAGTTCCGCCTTCAGAGCGGCTTGCAAATGGGTTTAACCTGTAGGGGCAGGGACGAGCCCCTACAGGTTAACGCAATTGAAAACCGACGAGGCGACGCACAGGCCGCCTCGTCTTGCGCGGATGAAAGCGCCGTTATTGCGATTGCATCGAATCGAGGAAGTCCGAATTGGTCTTCGTCCGGCTGAGCTTGTCGAGCAACAATTCCATCGCTTCCGTAGGCGACAGTTGCGAGAGCACCCGGCGGAGCACGATGATGCGGTGGAAGTCGGCTTGCGCTAGCAGCAGTTCTTCCTTGCGCGTTCCAGATTTGTTGATATCGATGCTTGGGAAGATGCGCTTCTCTGTGAGCTTGCGGTCGAGGTTGATTTCGAGGTTGCCCGTGCCCTTGAACTCCTCAAAGATGACATCGTCCATGCGCGAGCCGGTATCGATCAGCGCCGTGGCGATGATCGTCAGTGAACCGCCTTCTTCGATGTTGCGCGCCGAGCCGAAAAAGCGCTTCGGCTTTTGCAGCGCGTTCGAGTCAATACCGCCTGAAAGAATCTTGCCCGATGGCGGCACAACGGAATTGTGCGCCCGCGCCAGTCGCGTGACCGAATCGAGCAGGATGACGACATCGCGGCGATACTCGACCAGGCGCTTGGCTTTTTCAATCACCATGTCGGCGACCTGGACGTGGCGCGTCGGCGGCTCGTCGAAGGTCGAGCTGATGACTTCGCCGTGCACCGAACGCTGCATGTCTGTGACCTCTTCCGGGCGCTCGTCAATCAGCAAAACGATGAGCGTCACTTCCGGGTGATTGCGGGTGATCGAGTTGGCGATGTTTTGCAGCAGCATGGTCTTGCCGGTGCGCGGCGGCGCGACGATCAGGGCGCGCTGGCCCTTGCCGATGGGCGTCATCAGATCGAGAACGCGGCCCGCCAGGTTCTCCGGGTCTGATTCCAGCTTGAGCTTTTCATCCGGGTAGAGCGGCGTCAGGTTGTCAAAGAAGACGCGGTCGCGCGCCAGCTCCGGCGGCTCGAAGTTGATGGCCTCGACTTTGATGAGTGCGAAATAGCGCTCGCCTTCTTTCGGCGGGCGAATCTGGCCGCTGATCGTATCGCCTGTGCGCAGATCGAATTTGCGAATCTGCGAAGGGCTGACGTAGATGTCGTCCGGGCCGGGGAGATAATTGTAATCGGGAGCGCGCAGAAAGCCGAAGCCGTCGGGCAGGGTTTCGAGCACACCCTCGGAAAAGATCAGGCCGCTCTTTTCGGTCTGCGCTTGCAGGATTTTGAAGATGAGTTCCTGCTTGCGCATACCCGTAGCGCCTGCGATGTCGAGTTCTTTGGCGATCTGTGTCAGCTTTGAGATGGACATATCTTTGAGATCGCCGATGTCCATGAGTTGGTTTACGTCTTCTGCCATAATCGTTCTGAAGTCCTCATCGGGTTAGGCGCCTCGCAGTTGGCCGAGGCGGGGGAGTTATTGTCACAGGGATTACCAATTGCGGATTCGGGGAAGCTGTTCTCCAGGCCGTTTGGATTGCGCTTCGGGATTCAGGCAGCCGCTCTGGCGGTTGAATGATCGGGATGAGGATTGCAATTCAAGACAGGTTAATGACGAGTCTTTCAATCCGCATGCGACCCAGAGGGTTTCACGAGCGGTTTCCCGGATCCGAAATCAGCAACCCGTGTCGTGATCTCTTTCCAGATGCGATCCGCCCCACTACGCGTGATCGCGGAATAAGCAATAATCGGATTTTCTTTTTTCAGCACCGCCGACGCGCGGCTCAAATTGGCGCGCAACTGATTGCTACTGAGCTTGTCCGCTTTGGTTGCTACGATGACGAATGGCATATCCCTTGCGCTCAACCATTCTTTCATCAGCAGGTCTAGCTTGGAAGGCTCGTGCCGCAAGTCGGTGATAAGAATAGATAGCACAAGATTTGGCCGCGTGGCAAGGTATTTCTCGATCATCGGCCCCCATTCGCGCTTCACGGCGCTCGGCACGCGCGCATAACCATAACCGGGCAAGTCGACAAAGTTGAACGCGTCGTTGATCCGAAAGAAATTGATCAGTTGTGTGCGTCCCGGCGTCGAACTGGTCTTCGCCAGCCCCTTGGTGCCCAGCAGGCTGTTGATCAAAGAGGACTTGCCGACGTTCGACCGGCCCATGAAAGCGATCTCAGGTCTGCCGTCGCGCGGGTAATGCTCAGGGCTGGTGGCGCTCTTGATGAATACGGCGCTCTTTACTTTCATAATGCGTGATGCGTGATGCGTGGTGCGTGAATGAATGCGTATCCCTCAATTAATGGCCAGCGTTATCATCACGCACCACGCATCACGCATCACCGTTACTCAATCGTTGGCGTCGAGGTCGGCGCGGCTGCCGGTTGCTGACCCCAGAGCGGCACTTCGGTCGGCAGGTCTGACTTCGGCAGACGGTCTTCGAGCGCCACCTGCCAGACTTCGTCAATCGAATCGACGGTGTGAATCGTCAAGGCTTGCTTCACATCTTCGGGAAGCTCGACCAGGTCTTTGGCATTCTCTTTCGGGATAATCACATTGGTGATGCCGGCGCGATGCGCCGCCAGCAGTTTCTCTTTGACGCCGCCGATGGGCAGCACCTTGCCGCGCAGAGTGATCTCGCCGGTCATCGCGGCGTCGCGGCGAATCGCGATGTTGGTCAGCACGCTGACAATCGCCGTCGCGATGGCGATGCCTGCCGACGGGCCGTCTTTCGGAATCGCGCCTTCCGGCACATGCAGGTGCAGGTCATACTTCTTGTGAAAATCGGGATTGATGCCGAGCCGCTTGGCCCGCGTGCGCACGCACGACAGCGCCGCGCGCGCCGATTCCTGCATCACTTCGCCGAGCTTGCCGGTCAGCGTGATGTTGCCGCGCCCCTGCATCAACGTCGCTTCAATGTGCAGGACTTCGCCGCCGACTTCCGTCCACGCCAGGCCAGTCGCCAGTCCGACTTCGCTCTGGTCGGCAATCGCCTGCGGGCGGAAGCGCGTCGGCCCCAACAACTCTTTGACGATTTCGCCGGTCACGGCGATTTGATAGTTGAGCGGATCGTCGCTGGTCAGCATCGTGCGCGCGATCTTGCGCAGCACCGAAGCGATCTCGCGTTCGAGGTTGCGGACGCCGGCTTCGCGCGTGTAGTACTGAAT
>JBBWZK010000131.1:0-23218 GCA_039648975.1 Blastocatellia bacterium | reverse complement strand
TGCCGAAGCCATGCCGTTTGCCGAGCCGCTCGACGGACCCTCGGCGCAGGCCATCGCCACGGCCTGCCGCGAAACCAATCTCCATGCGGTGGTCGGCTTCATCGAACGTTTTGGTGAACATTATTACAATGCGGCAATGGTGGTCGGCCCGACAGGCATCGTCGGCAGCTATCGCAAAGTGCATCTGCCCTTTCTCGGAGTTGATCGTTTTTTGACGCCGGGCGACCGACCCTTTGAAGTCATCAACCTGCCCTTCGGTCGCATCGGCATCAACATCTGCTATGACGCCAGCTTCCCGGAAGCCGCGCGGTCGCTGAAACTGCTCGGCGCAGAATTAGTTATTTTGCCTACAAATTGGCCGGGCGGCGCCTGGCGCACTGCCGAGTTCATCGTCAACACCAGAGCCAGCGAGAATCACCTGCACTTCGCCGCCGTCAATCGCGTCGGCACGGAGCGCGGCTGGCAATTCATCGGCAGAACCAAAGTCATCGATTGCATGGGCGATACGGTGGTCGAGGCGAGCCGCGAGAAAGAAGAGATGGTTTACGCGACGCTCGACCTTGAACTATCGAATCGCAACAAGATCGTCAATGTGGCGGGAGCTTATGAAATAGACAGGCTGGCCGACCGGCGACCGGAGTTTTACGGGATCATCGCGCAGCCGGTGGCTAAATCGCAGAGCGCCGATTGATTCGTCACAACCCCAACGAATCATGCAAACCGCTGCTCAGCCTGACCCGACGTTCGGTCAGCGATCTCGCCGGGTCAGGATTGGGGCAATCTCAGGCCGCTTTCAGATTGGCTTGAATCTTTTTTACCTTGCCGCAGCTATAGCAAATCATGACTACTGAGTTCGAGTCATCTTCACAATGCGGGACGCCCCAATAGTGCCGGTGGTTGGTCAAGAATTCCCAGATAATCGCCATAACCTACTCCCTCAAAATGTTGCTCGTCCAATCGAGTGATTATGCTGGCAAATCGAATGCCGAGCGGCTACAGCTTGTAAAACCCTGGCGATTTTAAGCAACCGGAACGCTTTGGCGCTTCGCCTGCGCATAGATCGCGTAGCAGGTGTGCCAGTAACGTATGCAATCTTTGCACGCGCGTATCCAAAACAGACGCGCAAGCGCAGGCTCACTCTCAGTGTTGTGGATCGTGGGGTTGCGTTAGGCTAAGAAGGGTATCGGGCTCAATCGAACTTCACATCTTCGTAGATGTCACGCAGAGTCAGTGTGCCGCTGATGCAGTCTAGTGTCAGCGCAGCATCAAGACCGGTCACGTCCTTGTGTGTCCATGTGCCGTCCGTTTGCCGCGTGTAGTGGGTCACGCGCGGCGCGTCCTGAGCAATCAACAGGTACTCACGGAACGTGGGAATCGCTTGATAGGCGGTGAACTTCTCTTCGAAGTCGTGAGGGGCGGTCGTCGGTGACAGGACTTCAACAATCAGCAAAGGATTGATCAGCGCATCCACGCCATGAATGTGTTGAAAGCGCAACTCGCCGCACGCCACCGTCGCATCAGGGTAGCGATAAGGCGGCAGCGTTGGTGTCCACACGGACAGTGCGGCGGTAAACGCCCGGCACTCACCGCTGAGTTGTTGCCTCAAACGGAAAAACACATTGCCGGAAATCACTGTATGTTCCTTGCTGCCACCGCTCATGCAAACGATTTCGCCATCCCAGTACTCCCAGCGCGCATCGCTTGCCTGCTCCAACGCGAAATACTCAGCCAGCGAAAAGTAGTGCTGCGGCATGTCCTTTCGGTTGGTCGCCATGTTCCACCTAACTTTCGGTCATCTTTATCAGCCAGTGTAGCATGGAAAGATGCAAGTCGCATTTGGTGAATGATTGGGTAATTAGTCAGACAACCTATCGCAGACACCGGCAGCAATTGCGTTACTGGCATCCGGTCGCAGAGAATAAGCGACGGGGAGGCAAAGCAATGTTTGAGGGCTTGTCATCTGTGCTGTCCATATTGACCGCGATGATTACGCCGGCGGTGTTGATCTCGGCTTGCGGGTCGTTGATTCTCTCGACCTCGACGCGACTGGGCCGCGTCGTTGATCGCGTGCGCGAATTGTCAGACCGCTTTGAACGCATGGCGCATGACGATAAAGAGATCGCTATGGCGAAAGAGAAGCGCGCCATGATCTTCGATCAGCTCGACCGCCTGACGAGCCGCGCGCGAATCCTGCAACGCAGCATGACGAGTTTTTATCTGGCGCTCGGCATCTTTGTTGCAACCAGCTTCGCCATCGGTCTGGTCGCCATCATCCGCGAACGCTATGCCTGGATACCTGTGGTGCTCGGACTGATCGGCGCGGCGCTGCTGTTCTACGGCAGCATCCTGCAAATCCGCGAAGCGCGCATGGCGCTGGCGGCGACTTACCGCGAGATGGATTTTATCTGGGAGATGGGCAAGCATTACGCGCCGACTGAACTGATTGATCAGCGGGATGCGCGCAAGAAAAGCATCTGGCGAAGGCGATGAATCAGGCGCGATGATGCCAGGGTTTTAATCTTCTGCCGGGCGCGGGCGGCGCGCGAGTTTGTCGAGATTGCCGGCGACAATGTCGGGCAGCATCTGCGTGAAGGCCGAATGCGGCAAGACCATATCGCAACCGGCAGCCTGGGCGCGGCGAATCGTTTCGGTCTGCACGTGCGCGACGAAAGCAACGATGGGAACCGCGCGCAATGCCGCTTGCGATTTCAAGTATTCAATCGTCTGCATAGGGTCCAGGGAATTGGCTTTCAAATCGACGATCAACAGCAGCGGCGGCGCGGTGGCCAGTTGTTCGAGTTGTTCGCGCGAGCGTAAACGTTCGACCGGTCGCCCGGCGGCGCTGGCGGCTGCATTGATCTTTACCGCAAAGAACATATCGTCAACGAGAAGGCTGATTTTTTCAGGTTGCATGAATCCTCTTTCCATCGCTCCACTGATTCTCTTCTGAAATTGTAGGGAGGCCATCGGCAGCGGCGCAAGTTTATCAATATTCGTTCGCAGATCAGCCCGGTTCGCCGCAACTGTACTTGAAAAGGCAGCGAGGCAACGGCTATCATTGGCCATTCTGACAGCACTCTCACATTGCAAAATTATGGAGGCATCCCGAATGAAAATGAAAGCACTGATGTTGTGCGCGCTGCTGCTGACGGTGAGCGCGCCGGGCTTAGCTAAAGGCCCGAAGCTCGAAGGCGCTTACCGTTACGTCTCGACATCGTTTCCCGGCGGCAAGCAGACCGATGCGGAAACCAAAGGCATGCTCGTCGTTCACAGCAAGTACATGGCGTTCGTGCGCGCGGGCGTCGACCGCAAGACGTGGGATCAGCAGGAGCCCGCCGAAGAGCGGACGAAAAAAATCATCGCCGCCTATCAGGGGCTCGCGGCAACCTGCGGCGAGTACACCGTTGAAGGCAACGTCATCACGTTGCAGCAACTCGCACAGGCAAGCCCGCTGACCATGGGCAAAGCCATTAAGTGGGAATACAAACTCGAAGGCAACACGTTGAAGATCAAGCCGGTCAGCAACCCTGACGTCGAGTTCACCTTCGAGCGGTTGCCGGAATGAGGAACAGGGGCTAGGGACTAGAGGCTAGGGGCTAGAGAAGAAACCTTGATGGTCTATGATTGGCTCTGGATGCCGCGTCCAGGCTAATCGAATCCTTACCAGCCTCTAGTCTCTCTCCCCTCGCTCTATGGAGGATAGCTGCCATGAAAATGTTGCGTGGCCTTGTGCCGATCTTGATCATCTGGCTTGTCTGCGGGCCGCTTGCAGTCTTGGCTCGACAGGATAAAAACGTCGATAAAGCGGCTGCCAAGTCGAGAGAAGAAGAGATGAAAAAAGCGGCGGCTCCTACGACTGTGCCGCAGGCCGAAGAGAAGAAGGAAGAGCCGAAAAAGCCTGAGCCCTTCTCGACGCCGACCTTTGCCGGCTTGCGCTTCCGGCTGATCGGCCCGGCCTTCACATCGGGCCGCGTCGTCGCGGTTGCGGTAGACCCGACAGATCACAGCCGTTACTTTGTCGGCGCGGCGTCGGGCGGTGTATGGAAAACCACAAACGCCGGCACCACCTGGACGCCTGTGTTCGATAACGAAGCCTCTTATTCCATCGGCGTCGTCGTCATCGATCCAAAGAACCCTTTGACCGTCTGGGTCGGCAGCGGCGAAAACAACAGCCAGCGCAGCGTCTCTTACGGCGACGGCGTCTATCGTTCAGACGACGGCGGCAAGACATGGAAGAACGTCGGCCTGAAAACTTCGGAACGCATAGGGCAAATTGCCATTGACCCGCGCGATTCCAATGTCGTTTATGTCGCCGCGCAGGGGCCGCTCTGGGGGCCGGGCGGCGAGCGCGGTCTGTTCAAGACGACCGACGGCGGCAAGACCTGGAAGAGCGCCCTCGCGATCAACGAGAACACAGGCGTCACCGATGTGGCGATTGATCCGAACAATCCCGATACGCTTTATGCGGCTGCCTATCAGCGCCGCCGCCACGTTTACACGCTGGTCAACGGCGGCCCTGAGAGCGCGCTTTATAAATCAACCGACGCCGGCGCGACCTGGAACAAGCTGCGCACAGGCTTGCCGACTTCCGAGATGGGCCGCATCGGTCTGGCCATCTCGCCGGTTGACTCGAATGTAATCTATGCCTCTATCGAAGCGGCGGATCGCAAAGGCGGCATCTTTCGCTCAAATGATAGAGGCGCGAGTTGGGAGCGGCGCAATCCCTACGACACGACGGCGATGTATTACGGCCACATCTACTGTGATCCGAAAGAGGTTGATCGCGTCTACGTGCCGAACGTCTTGATGATGGTGTCGGACGATGGCGGCAAGACGCTGCGCCCGCTCGGCGAGCGTTCAAAGCACGTTGATAATCACGTCATCTGGATTGACCCGGCGAATACCAATCATTATCTCGTCGGCTGTGACGGCGGCTTGTACGAGAGCTTTGATCGCGGCGCAACCTGGGACTTCAAATCGAATATGCCCATCGCGCAGTTCTACGACATCACCACAGACAACGCGACGCCGTTCTATAACGTCTACGGAGGCACGCAGGACAACTACAGCATGGGCGGGCCGTCGCGGACACGGTCGGTTTCCGGGATCGCCAATTCGGACTGGTTCGTCACACAAGGCGGCGACGGCTTCCGCTCGCAGGTCGACCCCGAAGACCCGAACACGGTCTACGCGGAGTTGCAATATGGCGTGCTCGTGCGCTTCGACAAACGCACAGGTGAACGCCTGGGCATATCACCTGCGCCCGGACGCGGCGAAGAGGCGTTGCGGGTTAACTGGGATGCGCCGTTTATCATCAGCCCGCATTCAAGGACGCGATTGTATTATGCCTCGAATAAGCTCTACCGCAGCGATGATCGCGGCGACAGTTGGACGCTGGCGAGCAACGATCTGACGCGCCAGCTTGATCGCAACAAGCTGCCGGTGTTCAACAAAGTCATGAGCGTTGATGCGGTCGCCCGCCATGCGTCGACCGATCCGTTCGGCAATGCCTCGGCGTTGTTTGAATCACCAAAGAAAGAAGGGCTGGTCTACGTCGGCACAGACGACGGGTTGATCCAGGTGACCGAAGATGCCGGCAAGAACTGGCGCAAGATCGAGAGCTTTCCCGGCGTGCCGGAGATGACTTATGTGGCGCGCGTCGTCGCTTCGCAACACGACGCCAACACGGTCTATGCGTCGTTCGATAATCACAAGCGCAGCGACTTCGCGCCGTACCTGTTGAAGAGCACGGACGCGGGCCGCTCTTGGTCGTCAATCACCAGCAATTTGCCGAAAAACGGGCCTGTGCTGGCGATTGCCGAAGATCACCTCAACCCCAACCTGTTATTCATCGGCACGGAGTTCGGCATCTTCTTCACGATTGACGGCGGCAAAAAATGGATTCAACTCAAAGGCGGACTGCCGACCATCGCGGTGCGCGACCTGGCTATTCAGAAGCGCGAAAACGATCTGGTGCTGGCGACCTTCGGGCGCAGCATCTACATCCTTGATGACTATACGCCGCTCAGAACCCTGAAGCTGGAGACGCTCGCCGAGGAAGCCGCGCTCTTTCCTGTGAAGGACGCTTTGATGTACATACAGTCGCAGCCGCTCGGCGGGCGCGGCAAATCGTTTCAGGGCGAATCGTTCTACACGGCAGACAATCCGCCCTACGGCGCGACCTTCACTTACTATCTGAAAGAAGCGCCGCGGACGCGCAAGCAGCGACGACAGGAAGCCGAAAAAGAGGCTGACAAGAAGGGCCAGTCGGTCTATCAACCGACGCTTGATGAACTGCGCGCTGAAGACGAAGAAGAAGCGCCGGCCATCATCTTCACGGTGAAAGACAGTGAAGGCCGCGTCGTGCGACGGCTCAACGCGCCGGCCACGCCCGGCCTGAACCGCCTCAACTGGGACTTGCGCTATCCCTCGCCGATTCTCTCGCAGCGCCCGCCGGATACCTTGGAAGAAATTTTCGGCGATCCGCCGTCCGGGCCTATGGTGCTGCCCGGCAAGTATTCCGTAGCAATGGCCCGTCGCCTTGAGGGCGTCGTGACGCCTATCGGCACGGTACAGGAGTTCACGGTTTACGTTGAAGGCCAGAGCCAGATGAACCCTGCGGACCGCGCCGCGCTGGTCGAATTTCAACAGAAGGTGGCACGCTTGCAGCGCGCGGTGACCGGCGCGCTTGAAACCGCGAATCAGTTGAAGACGCGGCTTGGTTTGATCAAGCGGGCGCTTCAGGAAACTCCTGCCGCCGATTATAAGTTGACGCAAGACGCGCAGGCCATCGAACGCAAGCTGGACGACATCCTGCGAGCCCTGCGCGGCGACCAGACGGCGCGCTCACGCAATCTGGACACACCGCTGGCGATTAACGACCGTGTTGGCACGATTCTCGGCGAGCAGCGCATGTCATCGTCGCGCCCGACGCGGACGCAGCAGGAACATTATGCGGCTGCCGCCGCCGACTTCGAGACGACGCTGGCCGGGTTGCGCTCGTTGATTGAAGGCGATCTGGCGCGACTGGAAAAGGGCATGGAAGCGGCGGGCGCACCCTGGACGCCGGGCCGCATCCCTGAATGGACAAATAACTGAGCAACCGCGCGGCTCGTTTGCAGGCGAGCCGCAGGCGCGAAGTTGATCGACAATCGCTTCTCATTCTGACGACCCGGCGGCTGACTATAGGCCGCCGGGCTTTTTTTCAGCTTGCCACAAAAACGCCAAGGCACTATAGCGGTGTTCAAATGGGTTTAGCATGTAGGGGCGAGCCTGCGGTGGTCGCCCCAGTGTAGGCCGGCGCAGTCTGGGGAGGCCACCGCAGGGTCGCCCCTACATGATTGTGGCTTAATCCAATTGAAAGCTGCTCTAAGGGACACAAAGAAAATCGTGATTCTTTGTGCCTTGGCGTCTTTGTGGCTGTTTCACTGGCTAAAGCGGCTATAAATGTTGAAAAGGCGAAGACCGCCCACCCGTCCAGGTTCTATTTCATCGGCTGTGAAAAAAAAATCCGATTGGTGAAAAAAAACGCCATATCTGAAATTGTTTTGCGTCTTGCTCATATTAGAGGGAAGGAGAAGCAATTCACGCTGATTGTGTTGATGCATACGGATATTTGAATTTGGTTTAAAGCGGCGCACCCTCCGCTCAAGCAAATTTTGCGCTGCTAGTTTTTGGCTGGTTCCTGCTTGCGCCAGCCAATTCCGACCTGTGCTGGTGATCCCCTCCACACAGTCGGGAGAATGAGCCTCAACCCTGCCAAACCGACTTTCGCCTGAGAGTCACGAGGCTCACCATTAAGGGCGCAGCAACTAAGTTGCGCCCTTTTTTCCTTCCCCTTGCGCGAATCCGTTTCCTAACTCACGCACGTAATCATCGGCGACTTTAGCGGCAAACCCACAAACATGACGAATCGAAAGTTTTTTGATAAGGTCATCGGGTGACGCTTGCCGTCACAAACCCAAAAGTCAGGAAGCGCGCAGCCAAAGCATTGATTGGCTCGCTATCATCAACTACAAACTGTTACTTGAGGAGAAACGTGATGAAAAGACGCTTGATTGGTTCGCTTCTGGCAGTCGCCCTGCTCGTCGCCGCGATCAGTTCAATCCAGCCGGCAGCGGCACAAAGCAAAGATTCGCTTTACAAACGGCTCGGCGGTTATGACGCGATTGCCGCCGTGGCCGACGATTTCATCAAGGGGCTGGCGACCGACCCGAAGATCAGCCGCTTCTTCGTCGGCGCCAGCGATAACTCAAAAGAAAGGATTCGCCAGCTTGTCAAAGATCAGCTCTGCGCCGCAACCGGCGGTCCTTGCGTCTACATCGGACGCGACATGAAGACCGTCCATAAGGGCCTGCACATTACTGAAGAAGATTGGAACATCAGCGTCAAGATCCTGATGGGCACGCTCACGAAGTTCAAAGTCAAAGAGCGCGAGCAGAAAGACGTCGTGGCGGCGCTGGCGGGATTGAAAGCCGATATCGTTGAGAACTAATCAGGCTTCCTTTATCCCTTTCATCGGTTATGTCTATCCAAAGAGGGTTCACGCGAACCCTCTTTTTATTTGCTCGCAGATCAAGCTGGCGGCCAGCGGCGATCAGCCGAGATACTTATTCGTAATCGGCATGCGGCGGTCGCGCCCGAAGGCGCGCGGTGTGATATTGATGCCGGGCGGCGATTGCCGGCGTTTGTACTCTGCCGCATCGACGCGGTTGATGACCCAGCGCACCGTCTCCAGCGTATAACCGCGCTCGGCGATGGATTCCGCGCTCATATCTTTTTCAATATACAGTTCAAGAATCGCATCGAGCACAGGGTAAGGCGGCAGCGTGTCCTGATCGGTCTGATCCGGGCGCAACTCCGCAGACGGCGGGCGGGTGATGATGTATTCGGGAATCACCGTGCGCGAGTCGCGCTGATTGACATACTCTGACAGTTCGTAGACCAGCATCTTCGGCACGTCTTTGAGCAAGGCAAAGCCGCCAACCATGTCGCCATACAAGGTCGAATAGCCGACGCTCATTTCGCTCTTATTGCCGGTCGATAGCACCAGGCCGCGAAACTTGTTCGACAGCGCCATCAGGATGTTGCCGCGAATGCGCGCTTGCAGATTCTCTTCCGTCACATCCTCGGCTAATCCATTGAATGCCGACGCCAGCATGCGCTTGTATTGCTCGAACGTCTCTTGTATCTCGATCACCTGAAAATGGATGCCGAGATTGTCCGCCAGTTCTTGTGAATCGCGCAGCGATTCGTTAGAAGAATAGACCGTCGGCATGAAGACCGCCTTAACGTTCTCAGGGCCGATGGCGTCGGCGGCAATCACCGCAGTCAATGCCGAATCAATGCCGCCAGATAATCCGAAGTAGACCTTATCGAAGCCATTCTTGCGCACATAATCGCGCGTGCCGGTGACCAGCGCCAGATAAGTTTCGGCAATTTCCTCGAGCTGTAGGTTGTTCCGCTCAGGCAGCTTTGCGCGATTGTTTGAGGGGCGCTGCAAGCCTTCGAGATCAATCACGTCAAGCGTCGCATCAGCAGTGACGCGCAGTTTCTCGCGGCGTCGGCGCGGGTCGTGCAGCCGCTCAGAAAAGACGCGCTCGACATTGATGTCGGCGACGATCAAGTCTTCTTCAAACGCCTTGCCGCGCGCGATAATGTGCCCCGCTTCGTTGATCACCAGACTGTTGCCGTCAAAGACCAGCTCATCCTGTCCGCCGAAGAGATTGCAATAAACCCGCGCAACGGCGTTGGCTTCGGCGCGCGTGCAGAGCATGCGTTCGCGGTCCTGGTTCTTGCCTGCATGAAATGGCGAGGCCGAGATGTTGACGATCAAGTGAGCATCGCCGCCGAGCGCTTGCAGCTTCGTCGGCCCGCCCGGATACCATATGTCTTCGCAGATGTTGACGCCGACGCGCGCTTCGCCCAACACGAAGACAGGGCAGTGCGTCCCCGCTTGAAAATAGCGCTCTTCATCAAAGACGCCATAGTTCGGCAGGAACGTCTTATGATAAACGTAGACCAGACGGCCTCCGGCAATCACCGCCGCCGCGTTATAAATATCCGAGCCGTCCGTATCGACGAAGCCGACGACGACCAGCAGATCGCCCGCCGCCGCAACGATGCGGTCGAGGGCGCGGCGATTCTCGCGCACGAAATGCGGCTTCATCAACAGGTCTTCCGGCGGATAGCCGGCGATGGCGAGTTCAGGAAAAGCCACCAGATCAGCGCCCGTCTGGCGTGCGCGTTCAAGGTAATCAAGAATCAGGCCGGTGTTGCTCTCGAAGTCGCCGACGGTCGGATTGATCTGTGCGAGCGCGACGCGAAGTGTATTCATAACCAGTGTCCAGTTTTCGATTTCAGTTTCTCTACGACCTCGCAACCGCGAGGCTGCGCTGAGCACTGAGAGAGACATCTAAAATTCGCCTCGTAACCTCCGCAGTTCGAGGACGATTATAGCGACCTTCATCTCTATTATAACGAATCGCTCAGATGGGTGATGTGTTCAGAAAAGAGATGATATTGGAGGCAAGTACCTGCTCAACTTCTCGCGCCACTATCTGGTGCCCGAACGGGCTCCACCTTATATTATTCGGCATAAACACTTCCCCGCCATAGTCAGATAACGCGCCCATAGAATCGATCATCGGAACGCCAGTGCTTTTGCTCAATCCGGCCACCATCGCATTAACCGATGACCAGAGCGCCGCCGATTGAATGGTAAAATTATCCTGGTTGTCTTCGTTGAACCGTCCGGGTCCAAGCAAGATCACCTGACAGCCAGCAGCCTGGCATAGCTCGATGCCTTCGCGGATCAGCCGCTCATACTCCTCCAGTGCAAGCGGCGCATGCCATGCGAATAGCTTGTCTATCGGCGTCTCCGACTTCACAAAGTTGCCTCTGCCCGCAACCTTCGCTTCGATCTTTTGCAGGAAGGAGCGCGCCGTATCGACGACTTCGGGCGCAATTTCATAGATCAGGTTGACGCGCGTGTAGGTGACCGCAAAGATTCCGGGCACGCCAATCACCACGATGTCGGGTCGAGAGATAAACAGGCGGTGTTTAAGGATGGCGTTCAGCCCTTTCGGGTGATAGAGATGCTTGAGATCGAGCCGCAATTTCAGTTGCGGAAATCGCGCGGCCAGATTGGAGACGGCCAGGCTGATGTAAGTCGATGACTTATCGACGCCGATATAACCGTACTGCATACACTGGCCGAGAAACAGTACCTTAAGGCTTTTGCGCTGGCTGTTAATGATTTGCTCATCTGCCATGAGACCCGTCCCATTTAGGCTTTAGAACTGCACAGTCGAGCAATCGCATGAATAAACCGCTGCCGCGCCACAAAAAACGTTGCCGGCCTGACTACTGACTCACTTCAACTGTATCGACAATGCCGACGACGGCGGCGTCAATCGGGCAATCCTTGCAGCCGAAAGCCAGCCGCGCCGAACTGCCTTGCACGATCAACACGGTTTCTTGAACGCCTGCGCCAACCGTATCAACGGCGACGACATGGCCTTTCTCATCTTTGCCGTCGACGCCAACGAGCCGCGCGATGAGCAGCTTGCGCCCAAGCAGCCGCTCGTCTTTGCGCGTGGCGACGACCGTTCCAACAATGCGAGCTAATAGCATAACGGCAGGGGCTAGAGGCTAGAGGCTAGGGGCTAGTGAAGAACATGCCCTTGCTAGTCTCTAACCTCTAGCCTCTAGTCCCTTTCTCACTTCTCTCGTGATTCACAGTTGACGGGCAGGTTCTCGTCCACCGACGTATGCGGGCGCGGGATGACGTGAACGCTGACCAGTTCGCCGACGCGGCGGGCGGCAGCAGCGCCGGCATCGGTCGCCGCTTTCACCGCCGCAACGTCGCCGCGAACGATGGCTGTGACCAGCCCTGCGCCGATCTTCTCATAACCGATCAGCGTGACGTTGGCCGCGTTGACCGTCGCGTCCGCCGCCTCGATCATCGCCACGAGGCCCTTCGTTTCGATCATTCCAAGAGCTTCCATCAAGTCTCTCCTTATCCGTTTCGTATTCGAGATTACTGATCTCAAACCTGCGTAGCCAATATGTACTGCGCGATCAACGGCGCATCTCGCGGGCAATCAATTTGGCCGCTTCGGTGATCAGCGCCGTCAGTTCGCGGCGCGTCAAGGTCACGGTTTCGTCGCCGTTCGCCGGACTATAAGAGGTTGTCGCGCTGCCGACGGCGCAGGTCGCGGCGTGGCCTTGTATGAAGCCGCACGCCTGACAGTTACGGAACTCGGCTGGCATGTAGCCGGCGCGCTCGCGCACGTCGAGCAGCTTCTCTATCGCGGCGGCGGGCAACTCCTGCGGCTTGCCGACGAGCCGCGCGATCAGGTTGATCTTGGCAAAATGCTCCAGCGTCTCCATCTTTCCATAAGCCGCTTCAAGGTCGCTGCCGTAAGCGACCGCGCCGTGATTGGCCAGCAACAGCGCGTCGTGATGCGGGATGTAGGCGGTCAGCGATTCGGACAACTCGTTAGTCGACGGCGTACCGTAGGCGGTCAGCGGGATGCAGCCCAATGTAAGAATCACCTCAGAGAGCAGCGGCTTGTCGAGCGCGACGTTGGCGACGGCAAAGCCGGTGCCGAACGGCGGGTGCGCGTGAACGATGGCGCGCACATCGGCGCGCAGGCGATAAATCTCGCGGTGCATAGCAAACTCGGACGACGGATTGCGCTCTGCCGCTCTGAGCTTGGTGCCGTTGACATCAACCAGCACCAGCGCGTCGGGCGTCATGCGACCTTTGCAAATCATCGTCGGCGTCGTCAGCACCCGCCCATCATCAAGCCGCGCGCTGATGTTGCCATCCATCGCCGCGACATAGCCGTTCGCATAGACACGACGACCGATCTCGACAATCTCTTCTCTGAGTTGTTGCTCCTGTTGCACCATAGGGGAAAGTGACAAGTGATAAGTGATAAGTGACAAGACGAGACGAGTGAATAGCGGTGAGTGAGAAGAGGCCACGGCGGAACGCCACGCGCACTTGTCACTTGTCACTTGTCACTTGTCACTCTCCTTATCCGCTTGAGCTTCAAAGTGTCACTTGCAGAGCGCGATGCTGTCAAGTTGAGAAGCCGCGAATTGACGCGGGCAAGCAAGGCTTTCTACACTCTTTGCGTTATGCAGAGACCGCCGGGCAGAATCGGGCCGATCCTTTCGCGTTCGCCGAACGAATGGATCAATCACCTCAATCAACGTTACAGAGCGTTCGCCGAGCTTGCCGTGACAATTGAAGAACGCCGCCAACTCGATTCCTGGCTGATCAGCCGATTCGTCTTTGCGACGCTGCAACTCGAAGAGATTGATATTGATGTGGCGCGCAAACCCTGGGCGCGAGACGAAGGGCTTGCCAAAGACGCAACGCCCTTCGTCATCGCTCATCTGACCAATGCCTTGCGTGAGATCATCATATTGGCGAACGGCGAGGGCCAACAGGCTCGACTCACCCCTGCGTTGCTCATCAAGACGGGGGGCGCTGGTTTCCGCACACACGACGATAGTGCCAGCCGCGCAGCCACTCAAGTACCCGCCGCCTACCTGGCGCAAACCATCGACAATGCCTGTGACTGGTTTGCCGTTGAATCGTTTGCGGAACTGAATGCCATTGAACAGGCGGCCATCGTCTTTCTGCGACTGCTGACGATTCAACCGTTCGAGCAGGCAAACGAAGCAACCGCGCTGGTCGCCGCCAGCCTGTTCACACTGCGCGCCAAATTGCCGCCGATTGTGATCAAGCCGGAGATGCAGACGGCGTTTCTAAGCGCGCTGGTTGAAGCAGGCCAGATGAACATGCAGCCGCTGGTTGAATTGATCGCCGATGCAGTCAGCTTGACGTTAGACGAAATGATTGGCTTCGTGAAGCAGGTGCGCGGAGAGAGAGAATAAGATTCATTACCACCACGGCTTCGTCATTCCGCCATTCGCGCTTCGATCAGGTTCTTCAACAGCAACTCTTCAAACGCCGCAGCGGCGCTCACCAGCGTGTAACCAATGCCTTGCGAACGGCAGAACGATTCAAGCCCGTGCGTGTACTGGCCAAGCGCCGTCTTGTAAGCCGCAACCAGTCGTTCGTTCACTGTGATCTCGCGCGCCTCGCCGGTTTCGCTGTCAACGAACATCAAGTCGCCAGCGACTTCAGGCGCGAGTTCATCGGTGGCGAGCACTTGAATCAAATTCAAATCGAAGCCGCGCCGCGCCAGTAGCTTCATCTCTGTGCGAAAGCTGCTGGTATCGAGAAAATCCGAAATCACAAAGACGATGCCGGGCCGTGAGTTCGCCCGTTGAAAGCCGCGCAGCACGGCACTCAAATCCGTGCGCGCGCTTGCGCCAGTGCTTGTCGTCACCTGTTCGCTTTGCGGCACGCTTTCCGGCTCGTCCGGCGCAATCGCTTGTCGATTATCGCCTGCCAGCGCATCGAGAAACCGCAGCACGTTGAGCAAGTGGCCGCGCCCGCGCTGGGCTTTCAGGCGCTCGCGCAATGAGGTATCGAAGGCGGCAACGCCGACGCGATCAAGGCTGCTGATTCCCAGAAAGGTTAGCGCAGCGGCGGCGCGGCGCGCGAAATCGAACTTTGAGCGCGGCGCGCCGAATCGCATCGACTGGCTTTGATCGACGAGTATGTCGATGCGCACGTCTTCTTCTTCAACGAACTGTCGCAGCATCAGCCGTTCGAGTCGCGCATAGATATTCCAGTCAACGTGGCGGAAATCGTCGCCCGCTTCGTACTTGCGAAAGTCTGCGAACTCGACCGATGCGCCGCGCTTTGTCGAACGCCGCTCGCCGCGCATCGTGCCGGGAAAGGCGCGGCGAGCTTGTATGCGTAAGCGCTCCAGCTTTCTGAGAAAGGCGGGATCAAGCAGGTTCTCTTTTTCCTGATTCATAGACAATCAGCGTGAGCTTGCAGGCAAGCCGATGGATCGCACATTCAACAAATCACTTTAAGCGCGCGATGGCTCGGCTTCACGCTGCCGCGTCGTGCCGCGCGTTGCGGCAATCGTGTTCAGCACGTCGTCAAGTATCTCATCCGTGCTGATGCCATCGGCTTCGCCTTCAAAGTTGCGAATGATGCGGTGTCTGAGCGACGGACGGGCGACGGCGATGACATCACTGGTCGAGACGTTATAACGGCCCGCCAGCAAGGCGCGCGCTTTGGCCGTCAACACGATGGCCTGCGCGCCGCGCGGGCTTGCGCCGAAACGAACCGTTCGCCGCACCAGATCGGTGGCGTTGTCGCTCGCCGGATGCGTGGCGAGCAGAATGTCTGCCGCCAGTTCTTCGACGTGCGGCGCAATGATGACTTCACGAACCAGTCGCCGCATCTCGATCAACTCTTCGGGGGCGATGATTTCCTGCGCGTGCGGCACGTCTTCAGTCGTCGTGCGGCGCAGCACTTCGATCAAATCCGTGCGCGATGGAAAGTTGATCAGCAGCTTGTAGATGAAGCGATCAAGCTGCGCTTCGGGCAGCGGATAAGTGCCCTCCATCTCAAGCGGGTTCTGCGTCGCCAGCACGAAGAAGATCGTTTCGAGTTGGTAAGTTTGACCACCAACCGTCACCTGGCGCTCCTGCATGGCTTCAAGCAATGCCGATTGCGTCTTCGGTGTGGCGCGATTGATTTCGTCGGCGAGCAATAAGTTGGTGAAGACCGGGCCGTGTTGAAATTGAAACATCTTCTCGCCGGCCTCGCCTTCAACAATCAGATTTGTCCCGACAATATCCGCCGGCATCAAATCGGGGGTGAACTGCACGCGCGCAAAGTGCAGCCCCATGGTTTCGGCAATCGTGCGCACGAGCAGGGTCTTGCCCAATCCCGGCACGCCTTCGAGCAAGACGTGGCCGCCTGCCATCAACGCCAGCAGCGCGCCTTCGACGATCTCCTGCTGGCCGACAATGACGCGCCCGATCTCCGCCTTCAGCGCGTTGAACTTGCCGACGTAGTTTTCAACTTTCTTCTTGATGTCGCCGAGTGTTTGTGAAGAATCCATAGCAATTTGGGGGCTAGGGGCTAGGGGGAAAAATCGGAAAAGGTTAAAAGGGCAAGCGAAGAAACAACGATGTAGCGAATCAGCCAGCCGTGTTATTCCCCTTTTCCCCCTAGCCCCTGACCCCTAGCCCCTAGCTCCTCTCTTTCTCACCAGGGCATTTTGAGGCGCACGATGTCCTTCATCTGCACAAGGTGGTTCATGTCGTTGCCTTTGATCTGGCGATGCACGAGTTGTTCGATGCTCATCGGGCCATCCGTTTCATGGACGCCGCTGCGCGACCAGACTTCAGGCGGCACGCTGTCGAGCGTCTTTACGGTTTCGCCGCGCAGCCCTTTGAATTCGTCGAGCGCCTGCCGCGCATCCTGATTGATGTAATCGCGTTCGTAGGCGAGCTTGTCCTGATCGACGTTCTGCATCCACGGCTGGTCTTCGCCGAGGATGCGCTGGTAGCGCGCCAGATAAGCCTCGCGCTCCATATCGCGCAGGTGGCACATGATCTCTTTGATCGACCACTTGTTCGGAATCGGTCGCCAGCGCAACGTCTCTTCGTCAAGCTCGTTCAGCAAATCTTCAAGCTCGTTCGGCAGCGACCGCAGATTATCCAGCAGCCTGTTTTTCTCTCTCTGATCCATTTCCTTCTCCAAGTCTTATTTGTAATGAATCTTTCATTGCTTCTTTGTCGCGTCAGGGTTGATGGCGTCGAAGTAGCTCTTAACGACCGAACGCAAACGCGGTGGCACCTGGCTGCGCTCGACCGAGCGCTCGGCTTCGCGGCGATACTGCGGATAGGCGGATGTATACGGCGCGCGCGATGCGCCTTTGCCGGCAGGCGATTTCAGGAAGAGAAATTCGCCGCCCGCGCCGCGTTGCGGGTTGCCGCTCAAGCGCGCGTCGCGGCCCTGCCCTGTACGTCCACGCGGCCCATCGGTTTTCTCTGTGAGTCCGCCAGCAGCGCGCGCGATTTCACGGCCTGCGCGCTCGTCTTCAGGATTGGGTGTGCCGCGTCCGCTGCGATTGTTGGCCTGGCGCTGATCCGTCGGGTTGCTCTCTGGCTGGCGATTGCCTGTCTGGTTGCGGTCGCGGCGGTCAAACTGCTCGCCCCACTTGGCGAGGTTTTGCGCCATGCCGGCGACCGTTGATTTCGCCTGCTGATTTTCCATCATTAAGCGCGCAGCGGCTTGCATCTCGCGCTTCAACTGTTCCTGATTGCCGAGCGCGCGGGCGAACTGCTCGATCTGTTCAGGGGTGATCTGCTTCGCAAGCTGCTCGGCCATCTGCTGCATCTCTTTCGACTGCGCAATCTTCGACAGGTCGCGCGCCATCAGTTCGGCAGATTGCTGCAATCCTTTGATGTCGTCAGGCGAAAGCTTGCCGTCACGCAACTCAGCGGCTTTCTTCAGCAACTGCTCGGAAAGCTGCGGCAGCATCTTGCCTGCCTGTTCAGCAGCCAGGTTGGCCAGCGGGTTGGCCGCGTCTTTAGCCGTCTCAGGATCGGGCGGATTGCCCTGGGCGTTCGGCTCCGTGCTTTGCTGCCCGTCGGCTTTCGGCGGCACATCATTGGCAGACGGTGGGGCAGATGGCGGATTGCCACTTTGCGGATTGACGTTCGGACGATTCGCATTGGCAACCGCATTAGCCGGCGGCTGGTCTGAATCTGGCTTCTGTGGCTGATTCTGCGGTTGCCCTTGCTGGTTATCGCTCGGCGATGGCTGATTGTCTGGTTGATTACTTTCAGCCTTCGGCGCTTGATTCGCAGCAACCTGATTGGTATTGGCATTCGCCTGCCGCCGCCGGCGGTCGGAAGCCTTCGGCTGCCGTGCGTCTTTGGCGGCGCTCGGTGGTGGTTGATTGGCAGCCGTCGCCTGCGGCTCGCCGCCATTCGCATTGGGCGGTCGAGGCTCGGCCTTCACATTGCGGTTGGCGTCGCCTGATTGCGCAACGGTTGATGATTGATTCGCCGGTTCTTTGACTTTGCTTTGTCGCCGGTTCCCGGCTGGCGTTTTCTTATCGGCGCTCGCCTTGGCGCTCTGACTTTCATCACGCGAAGCCGTATCCTCGGCGGCCTGCGCCGTCTCGCTCACTTCATCCTGATTGCCCTTTTCTTTACGTGCTGGCTCGATGGCATTGCGCAGCCGCTTCTCAGCGACGCTGACAATTTCATCGGCGCGTGTTGCGACAAGCTCTGTGTGGCGTTTGCGTATGCGTTCTTCGAGCGCGCTCAACTGCTTCAAGGCTTCGGCGCGCGATTCAGGCGACATACGAAACGACCGGCCAAGCTCGGCTTGTTCTTTCGCCAGCTTCGCCGTTTCGCTCTCAGCGGGCGCGAGTTTCGCAATCGCTTCGCCGACCTGTTCAAGCTGTTCGCCGGCGGTTTGAATATCGGCCTGCGCCTCAACAATCGCTACGCCGCCGGGAAGTTGCTTTGTAGGAATCATCACCGAAGCCGCGAACGCCGCGATGCCGACGAGAGCCACGGCGTGCCAGGCGCGCAGGTGATAAGGCGCAACGCTTGCGGCTTTCTTATCGGCGAGGCGCGCTGCGGCATCATCGATCAAGGCTCGTTCAACTTCGCGCTGCGGCCCGCCACGGGCGAGGATTTGATGAGCCGTCGTCAGGCGATCTTCAAGCGCAAAGGTGCGGTCTATCAAAAAGGCCGCTTCTTTGCCGGTCGCGCGCCGTCTATGCCAGTGCCACGCCAGTGCGCTCATCACAGTAATGACCGCTACAATCTCAAGCGACCAATGAACGCGCACAATTTGCAGCCGCGAAAGCACGACGAAGGCGGCGGCAATCAGGCCGCTCGCGAGCAACGCCAACGCCACGCGGTCTTGCAAGGCCAGCCATCGCCTGCGCCACATCACCGCGCGCTCAAAGGTTTGTAGTTTCGCTGCCGCGTCGTTCATATCCAGTTTCTAACCCTGCGCAATCGCCGATAACTAAAAAACAGACTCAACGTCGTCAACAACAGATAGAATAGCACCTGACATATCCAAATCGGAACGTCTCCCAGCCACGCGCCGGGAATCGGCGGCACGCCCGGTATCAGCGAAGCGATGGCCGCGAACGGGTTCGTGCGCATCAGCAGATCGACCATATTCAAAAACGTCTTTGATGGGCCGCCGCTGAAGCTGCCCGCCAGCGCCGAAAAGAACAACGCCAATGCCGGCATCGCCGCGACCAGAAAGATCACCGTGATCAAGCTCGTCAGTTGCGCCAGCACGCCGCGCCGAATCAGCGTCGACCAGAAGAAGCTCAACGAACAGAAGGTGACGCCCGCCATTAGCATCACTAGATAAGCCTTCGCCACGTCGCCTAGATCGACGCCGCCGAACGAATAGGTCAGCGCGATGAGCGGCAGCGAGCCGAACAGGGTCAGCAACAGATAAGAGAGCGCCGCGCCGACTTTGCCGAAGACAATCGTCGTCGGACGCGCCAGCGAAGCGATGAGCAGATCAAAGGTCTGCTGCTCGCGCTCGGATGAGATGGCGCTTGCGGAAAACGTCGGCGCGATCAAACAGATCAAACTCATCTGCACATAGACGAGCACAGGCGTTAGCACCCTTCCCGACTGATTGACGACCGATGACGGCGCGTTCTTCGTCAGCACCAGGAAGATCAAGCCGAGAATCAGACTCAGCGTCACGACATAGCCGGTCAGCACCAAAAAGGCGCGCTTGCCGCGCATCCGCGTGCGCATCTCTTTAATCAATATCGGATTGTAGAAGTCCATAGCTTTCTCAGTGGTGCGTGGTGCGTGGTGCGTGAGAATAACGCTGCCCGTGAACTTGCCAGTAGCGTATTTCTTCACGCACCACGCACCACGCATCACGCAACGACGCCGCGCGTGACCTTCAGGAAGATATCTTCCAGATCGGCTTCGATTCTGGCGAAGCTGAGAACGCGCACGCCCCGGTTAATCAAGTATTCGAGCAGTTCGTCAACTTCATCGGGCTGGCCGGCGTATTCGGCATGAATGATGCGCCCGTCGCAGGTCGCGCGCTTGATCTCTGGCCGCTCCGACAGCACATCGAGCGCCACCGCCGTATCGCCTTTCACGGTGATCTCGATCATGACGTTGCCCGCAAGTTTTGCGGTAATGTCATCGATGCGCCCGGCAGCAAGCATCTGGCCCGCTTCGATGATGCCGATGGAGGTTCAGAAATCTGCAAGCTCTGTGAGGATGTGCGAACTGACGAGCACCGTCTTTCCCATGCGGCAAAGCTCGCGAATCAGTTCGCGGATTTCAATCCGCGCGTGCGGATCGAGACCCGATGCCGGTTCATCCAGCAACAATACTGCCGGATCGTGCAGCAAGGTCTTGGCTAAACATAGTCGCTGTTTCATGCCGCGCGACAGGCTCATCACCTGTGCATTGCGCTTGATGGTCAAGTCGGTCAACTCCAGCACGTCGTCAATCGCCCGCTTGCGCTGTGCAGGGCTGAGGTGATAGAGCGCCGCAAAGTAATCCAGGTATTCCCACGCCAGCAGGTCTTCATAGACGCCGAAGCTGTCAGGCATGTAACCAATAATACGGCGCACCTCATAAGGTTCGTTGACGACATCGTAGCCGCCGATGGTCAATTTCCCTTCAGACGGCAGCATCAGCGAGGCGAGCATCTTGATGGTCGTCGTCTTGCCTGCGCCGTTCGGCCCGATGAAGCCGAAGACTTCGCCCTTGCCGATTTCAAAGCTGATATTGTTGACCGCTGGAAACGTCTTGTAATACTTGGTGACGTTTTCCAGCTTGATCATCGGTTCGCTGGTGGGGTTGTCGCTCATTCGCTTATTGAATCCTTCGGGTGTAGCGCAATCTGTTAGATTGCGCGGGGCGCTGCGAAATCTAACAGATTGCGCTACATAGTCGGCTCAGTTTCAAATCACAGATGAATCACATAAAACGCCTTGCTGGTGCGCTTGAAGTTGCTCTTGAAATCGATCTCGGTCGGCAGCTTTTCGATGAAGCAGATAACGATGGGCCGTTGCAATTTCTTGAGCGCGTCGCTCATGGCCTGAGTCTCGAAAAAGCCCTGCGAGAAGGCGCGGTCGCCGCCGACTTCGCGGTCAAGCACGCTCGCCAGATCATTGAAAAGCTCCGACTCATCATCTGCGCCAATATGCGCGCCGTACCAAGCATTGAACGATTGCGACGGCGGCGGCGTCAGGGCGATGCTCTGCTCGCTGCCAGCCGCCAGCTCGAAGATGTCGGAAGCGCCCTCGGCGCTCAGATAAACCGCTTTGACGATCTGCGCATCGCTGAGATTCTTCAGCATCACGACGCCCGTTGCAGAATGCGCTGCCAGAATAGGCGGCTCGGCCTCACGGACGGCGCGCAGTTGCAAGAGGCTGGCCGTGCGCGTCGTCATCGGCGCGCGCAGCACATAGGCCTTCTGATCGCGCTCGCATTCGATAGTGCCTGCTGCCGAGGCGCTGCCCGATTGGTTGCCGTTGAGCACGTCGCTGGCGTAAGCATTGCTGCCGGCGAATGCCAGTTGCTGAACCTCTTTTGCCGACGGCACGACGATCAATCCGCTAGTGACGCTGCTGATGCCTTCCGCTTGATGCAGTTGCACCAGCGATGCATCGGCAACCACAGCCTTGCCGCCGTGACTCATCTGCGCCACGGTCACGCTGACGAGTGTAAACAAGATCACAACCGCCGGAATCGTCAGCCAGGCCAGATCGGTCTTGCGACGCCAGCGCAAAATCGCGTAATTGATCGGGCCGACGAGCAGGACATAAGCCGCAAGAAAGAAGATGACATACTTCGTCGACGGCGGCTGCAATTCGGCGAGATGGAAGAGCAAGTCCTGCACGCCCCATCTCCCTGAGCGCGATGGGCCGCGACTGCCTATAGTAATCCAATTCGCATGGCGCGGCTTGGCATTTGCGGCAGGCCACAGCAGATCGGCCCATAACTCTTTCGCGCCGTTCCAACCGCGATAAGGATTGAGCTTGGGATTGATGGCGACGAATCTGACCAGGCCGCTGCCATAATCACGTTCGGCGACCACAGGACGATCACTTGTGCCGAGCAGGGTGCGCGCCCCCGGCTTCACCCTGGCGTTCATGCCGAGCGTCGCTTCAGCGACTTCAAAGCCACCATAAATTTGCGTCATATCGACGACCGGAAAGCCTGCGGCGCTGGCCGCCGTGCCCGCATCGATTGGTAAGATTTCATCCAGATGATTGGCGCGCATGCCCGCAACATCCGCGCCGCCTGTGACCACGAGCAAGCCGCCCGACGCCACCCACAAGCGCAGGCCGCGCGCCTGTTCTTCGCTCAATTGACTGAGCGGCGCATCGTTGATGACCAGCGCGTCGAGCAGATCATAAGCGACGAAATCGCGCGGCAGGTCTTCGGGGGCGATGACCGTCGGGTGGGCGCTATAAGTTTGCGGGCCTGAGCCGATGCTGCGCGGGCCGCGCCGTGGCGGTTGCCCAGGCCCATTGGGCGGCGACGGCGCATTGGCCTGCCCCGCGGCTGGCTGCACTGTGGGGCGCGGGCCGAGTTTGAACGGCTCGCGGATGGGTTGTTGCTGAATCTGTGTTTGCGAAATGTTGTTCAGCGCTGTCGGATCTGTATCCACAACGGCGATTTCAAGCTGATCGCTCCAGCCGTAATTGCGCTGCACCTGTACGGTCGTTTCAATCAGCACATGGTCGCCCGAAGTGATGCGCACCGTAGGATTCTCGCCGGAGTTGATGTAAGCGGCAATCTCATGCGATTGATGCGCGCCGGTCGGCAGTTGAATCTCTTTGACGAACTCGCGGGCCTGCGATGACGGACCATTATTGTTCGATTCGGTATGAACGATTAAACGTCCGGTGATCGCCGGCCCTTGATTGGCGACGGTGATGCGAAACGGCACCCATGCGCCATTCCAACTGTTGACTTCAAGCCTGCCGAACCCGGCCTTGACGGCGATCTCAAGTTCGCCATTGCTCGCCGTTCCGGAATATGCCGGCGCTGGCGCGTTCTGCGCGCCGACTGCATGCGCACTTAAAAACGCGGCAGCGCCAATCACCGCCAGCGTCAGCACAATGATTGCCGTTCGCCGCGCGCCCGCATATAGACGAATCCATCTATGCATGAAATCCTCACTCCGCCTTGTGAATCCTCATGCCGGTAAAAATTGATTCACAATCTGATCTGCTCGTTTAGTTGATTGCTCTGACTATACAATCAAACTCGAATACGATTCAAC
>JBBWZK010000128.1:0-5648 GCA_039648975.1 Blastocatellia bacterium | reverse complement strand
GCAGATTGCCGGCCCGAAGCCGACCTTCTTTTTGATGGCGGCCATTCACGCCCGCGAATTGACGACCTCCGAGCTGGCGCTGCGATTCATCGATTACCTGTTGACGAACTATGGCACGGACGGCGATGTAACGTGGCTGCTGGATGAGCACAAGATCGTTGTCGTGCCGGTGGCGAATCCCGACGGGCGGGTGATCGCCGAATCGGGATTTTTTCAACGCAAGAATACCAACAACACCTATGGCGGCGGCTGTTCGAATCCACCCACAGTATCCAATCAATATGGCGTTGACCTGAATCGCAACTCGGATTTCAAGTGGGGCACGGTCAACCCGCCGAGCGAGCCGCGCTGCGGGCAAACCTATCCCGGCCCGACTGCCGCATCAGAGCCGGAGATCATCGCGCTTGAGAATCTCGTGCGCAGCCTGTTCCCCGATCAGCGCGGGCCGCTCGACACAGACGCCGCGCCGCTGACGGCCACGGGAATGTTTCTTACATTGCATTCTTATAGCAATCTGGTTCTATGGCCCTGGGGCTGGACATCACAGACTTCGCCGAACAACACCAGCTTCACTTATATGGGAACAAAGTTCGCCTCTTACAATGGCTTCACGGCGGAGCAATCCGTCGGCCTTTATCCGACCTCTGGAACGACTGACGATTGGGCTTATGGCGAACTCGGCCTTGCCTCAATGACCTTTGAAGTCGGCCCCTCATCGGGAACCTGCGGCGGCTTCTTTCCGCCGTTTTCCTGTCTCGACGGCAACTCGGGTGGCAGTTTCTGGCCGCGCAATCTTCCGGCATTCATCTATGCCGCGCGCATCGCGCGTGCGCCTTACCAACTCGCATTAGGGCCTTCACCGGAATCGGTGACCGCCACGGCCACCGGGCCGAACACCTTCGATCTGCGCGCCCAGCTTAACGAGCAATACAACGGTGGACAGACCGTCTCGGCAGCAGAGTATTACATAGACACGCCGCCCTGGCGCGGCGGCACACCTGTGGCAATGGTGGCGCTCGACGGCAGTTTCAACAGCGTCATCGAGACCGCCGCCGCCAGCGTCGGGCCGCTGTTCGGCAAACATTTGATCTACGTGCGCGGCCAGGATGCGCTCGGCAACTGGGGGCCTGTGCGCGGCGTCTTCGTCAACGGCGTAACCTGCGCGAGCACGATTTCGCCTCTCTCAGCCGGCTTCAATAGCGAAGGCGGCGCAGGTGTAATCCATCTTACCACTCCGGGCAGTTGCCCTTGGACGGCGGCAAGCAGCGACGATTGGATACTTCTAACTTCTGGAGGAGGCGGCGGCGGCAATACGACGATCACCTATGAAGTGCGCGAAAACTTCGCCGCACACTTCCGCATCGGCAGCATCACGGCTGGCGGTCAGAGCTTCACTGTCAATCAGGCGGGCACCTCACCAAGCAGTTGCGCGCTCAACGTCACGCCGGCTTCCCTATCGATGGGCCCGAGCGGCGGCAACGGCAGCCTCAACATTGCCACCGAAGCGGGCTGCCTCTGGACAGCGAAAAGTACGGTAAGCTGGATTACAATCACTTCATCGCCGAGCGGCTTCGGCCCCGGCACGGTCAGCCTTCATGCCGATGCCAATCCTTCGTCAAGCGCCCGCAAAGGCATCATCACGATTGCCGGGCAGTCGTTTGTGGTGAAGCAGAAGGGCGCATAGGCGGGCCGCTTGTCTGCGCGGCAATTCGCTAATCCGCCGGCTCGCCATCTTCACTGCTGATCTCATAGCGCGAGGTGATCGTTGCGGTGGCCGAGAGCATTGCCGAGACACTGCAATACTTCGTCTCGGACAGCTCGATGGCGCGCGCCACGGCGCGTTCGTCGACCGCGTCGCCGCGCACGCGATGGATGACTTCAATGCGTGTGTAGATGCGCGGATGTTCATCGCGCCGCACACCGCGCACTTCAATTTCGTAGGCGGTGACGCGCTGGCGTTTCTTTTCGAGAATCGAAATGACATCAGCGCCGGTGCAGCCGCCGAGGGCAATCAATAACAGTTCCATCGGCGACGGCGCGCTCATCTGATCGTGCGAAAAGCTGGTGACGATAGCGTGGCCGCTCGCTGATTCGGCGACGAACGCTTCTTCGCCTGTGTAGCGCAAGTGCATCACTTTGGTTTCCGTGTTCTGCTGCTGGCTCATGTCGTTTGGCATAATCTTCCTCGACGTTGATGAAAGCTGTGAGATGTAGACAAGGATAGCACAGGTGTTTCGCCTTCCACTATTGCCGCGCGGTTGGCGTTTTGCCCCTCAGAGTTTATGATGTCGTAGTCTTGATGGAACGTCACCATATCCTTATCATCGCCGGCACGCGGCCCGAAGTCATCAAGATGGCTCCGGTCATTCGTACGCTGGAGCGCCGCGCCGACCGCTTCACGCCGACGCTGGTGACCACAGGCCAGCACCGCGAGATGCTCGATCAAGTGATGGCCGGGTTCGGCCTCAAGCCGCAAATCGATCTGGAGTTGATGGAGCCGGCTCAGAGCCTCGCCCGCTTGACCGCGCGCGCGCTGATCGCGCTGTCTGACTTGTTCAAGCAACTGCACCCCGACGCGGTGCTCATCCAGGGCGACACGACCACCGCGATGGCGGCGGCGCTGGCGGGGTTTTATCAAGGCATACGCATCGGTCACGTCGAAGCCGGGCTACGCTCGTTTAATCGCCGCAGCCCCTTCCCCGAAGAGATGAACAGGCGTCTCGCCACCTGTGTCGCTGATTTTCACTTTGCGCCCACTGAACGCGCCCGCCGACACTTGCTCAATGAAGGCGTCGCCGCCGAATCCGTTTTTGTAACCGGCAATACGATTGTTGACGCGCTCAACTCATTGGCGCTTGCCGATGAGTTTGATGATCAACAGCTAGCGCAGATCGACTTCGACAACCGGCGCGTGCTGCTGGTGACGGCTCATCGCCGCGAGAGTGTCGGCGAACTCTTGCGCGCCATCTGCCGCGCGCTGGCGGCGATAGTGCGCGAGTTCGAGGATGTCGAGATTATTTATCCTGTCCATCTCAACCCGGAAGTGAGGACATTGGTACACGCGGAAATTGGCAACCTACGGGGCATTCATTTGATTCCGCCAACTTCTTACAGCGATCTATTGCGCTTGCTGCGGCGCTGCTATTTCGTATTGACCGATTCGGGCGGCATACAGGAAGAAGCGCCGTCGTTTCATAAGCCGGTTCTCGTGCTGCGCGAGGTCACCGAGCGGCAAGAACTCATCGAAGCCAACGCGGGCCGGCTGGTCGGCACAGACACCGAGCGCATCCTCGAAGAGGCGCGGCGTTTGTTGAGCGACGCACAAGCCTATATGTCGATGAGCCGCGTCGATAATCCATTCGGCGATGGGCGCGCCGCCGAACGGATCGCCGATATACTGGCCGACCGGCTCTAAAGCGGCTTTCAATGGGATGTAGCGCAAGCTAACAGCTTGCGCATGGGCTCGCCCAAACGTAATGACTAGCGCAAGCTCGACAGCTTGCGCTACATCCAATGTAGGCGGCTAACGATGGTCGCCTGGCACGACGGCACAGCGGTCTTTATGATCCAGCGCCTCAACGACCGCTTCGACGCGGCGCGTCCAGGAATGCTCGCGCGCAAGCCCGCGACACTGCGCACGAAAGTCTTCGTTCTCCCCCTGGATTTTGCTGTGGTCGAGCGCCCGCGCCATCTCTTCTGCATCGTGTATGATCTTCACTACCGAAAAGCTTTCGCACTCCGGCATCGGCGTCGTGATGATGGGCTTGGCCGCCGCCAGATACTCATAGAGTTTCAGCGGCGAGGTTGCCTGTGTAATGTCATTCACAACGAACGGAATCAAGGCCACATCGAACAAACGCAAGTATTCGGGCAACTGCTCATAAGGACGTGCGCCTATCCAGTAGACATTGGCGTGTTTGAACAGAGAACGCCCGCGACGGCGCGCGCTCGCATCCAACATCGGCCCGATGAGCAGGAAGTTCCAGTCGCTGCGCCGCTTGGCGACCCGTTCAAGCAATTCGTAATCAAACCACTCGGCCAGCGCCCCGTAATAACCGGCTATCGGCTTGCGCGCCTTGACGAGCGCGGCGACCTTTGGATCGGCCAGCGGCAGCGGCGCGGCGACCGCGAAGTGTTCATAGTCAACCCCATTCGGCAGGTAAAGGGCGTCGCGGCGCACGGCCAGAGCTTGTTGGTGCAACCGCTGCGCGACGCTAACCACCAGGGTCGCTTCCGAGAGCGCCGCTCGGTGGTTCTCTTCGAGAAAGTCGCGGTCGTAGGGAAAGACCGACAAGTCATCAATCCAGTCATAAACGGTTCGCGCCGCTGCCGGAAACTGTTTGACCTGATCGAAATTGTAAGTGATCGTCCAGAGCGTCGCATCAGGAATACCGCTGAGTTGGTGTGCAGCGCCGCGATAGAGAAAGAGATTGTGAGCGATTTCACGGAAGCCGCTGACATCTGTAAAGGCGGCGCTGCAATCGAAGATCGACACATAGCCCTGACGAGCAAATTCGCGCGCCAGATGATGGCCGCGCTGTGTATTGACGGTCTCCCAGCCGACCGATGGCAGAAAAATAATTGCTCCCTTGCCGGCCTTCGCGCGTTGGATAATCGTGCCCAGGTTATGCGGCTCGGACGGCGCGCCGGCCTCGTTGAGGCGGCGCGAGAGAGCTTGCGCAAAGCGCAGCGCGGGTCGCGCTTTGGTTGCGCCACCGGCTGCCGGCATCTTTGGCAGCAGTCCGAAGAAGCGATAGATGGGCAGCAGGTGATCGTATTTGAATTTGCCGTAGCGTGACAGCACGCGCCAGACGAATGAGCTAATTCTGGCTCCGAGCCGAGGGCGTGGCGTCTTCATCGAAAGTAATCCTAGACGCAACCGTTGTGACGCACAAGCGCAGGCAGCGATGGCTCGGATAGTGTTTGCTTAGATCAGGCGGTTTGCTTATGATAGGTCGCAATCGAGGAGGTTATGAAACGGAAGCAGACTTTTATCGCATGGCGTTTTGCTCTTTTATTCTGGCTGGCTTGTGCGGCGGTCGGCGGTCAAGTAACCGTTACGGCGCAAGAGGAAGGGCCGAGGTTCAATCTAGCCCGTAGTGCTGCGGCTGCCGATCAGTTCGATCTCATGATCTCGGATGGCGATGAGCGGGTGATCTCCGGGACATTCAGCAAAGCGCAGATGGAGGTTTTCCGCCAGGTGCTGATTGAGGCGCGCAAGTTTGCATTGACTGAGGAAGATGTCGGCAAGGGCACAGCCAAGACGACGCGCATCGCCAGCAGCAGCCAACCGGCGCTGATCGTCGATGTTGCCAAGCTTGACGATCAAAGCCAGCTTTTCATCACCTTCACGAGCCAGATCGGGCGCATCACCATTCAAGCGGGCCGCGTCCAGCGCGGCATCAGGCGCGAGTATGGCCTCTTTTTTCAATTGCTCTCGCGCCTCGAATCCCTGTTGCCCCAGACACCCGCCCGCAAGACCTAGGGCGGTTTGCAAATGCGTTTGCCATGTAGCGCAAGGCGGTTAGCTGACGCGACAGAGCTACCCTCATTGGTTATTTTATGACTTGCCACCCTCTACGGCGCGGGACGCCGCCAGCGGCTTGAACTTGAGCGGCGTGTGCCTGTGCGGCACCCACTCGACATTC
>JBBWZK010000121.1:0-14899 GCA_039648975.1 Blastocatellia bacterium | reverse complement strand
GCGCCTTGCAGGACGAGAACATCGTGCTCTACGCCATGCAGGTGAGCGACCGGACGCGCGGCGCGTTGTTGCGCGACAAGCCGAAACCGCCGGCAGCGCTTGAGCAGTTGACGGCGGCGACGGGCGGTTCGATCTTTCCGTTTGATAAAACTGAAGAATCCGCCAAGAACATTGCCGATGATCTGCGCAAAAACTGGTATCGCCTCGTCTACATTCCGGCGGGCGTGACGACCTTCGACGCGCGGCGATTATTGCTGATGCCGCACGATGACAAGATTCAACTGAAGACCAAGAGCCAGCATCCATCCAAACTACGCCCGCTGCATTGAGCCCTCGCCAATCGGGTTTCTGCGGATGTAGCGCAAGGCGGTTAGCTTGCGCCCGTCACTGCGCATACGTGGGTCTTTGCGCAAGCTAACCGCCTTGCGCTACATGACAGCCTGATTCTTCCCAGAAAAAGCTTTAAGCAAAAGAAAAAGGCATCGGAATCATCCGATGCCTCTTGGCCCCTCAGGTTGTATCTGTCGAGCATCAATGGGTGGGTGATGCTCTTAATTCTGGCTTATTCTTGTGCAACCATCGTGCCGGTCGCGGGCCACAGCCTTGAGATCAGGTTAAATGTTGAAATAATAACGAATCCCTTTGGCAAGAGCGCGAAACGCGCCTATTCGCTCTGTTTGCGAATTGGGACATGAATGCCTGCTGATGCGTTAGCCTGCCGCAAAACTGCTATCTTACAGGAACAAACTGCGGCTGCGGTTCGGTCACAGGGCGCGCCACCGCGTTGCGGTGCGAAAGCGCCAGCAGGATGCCTAGCATGGCGAATGAGGTGATCAGCGACCAGCCACCATGACTGACGAAGGGCAGCGTGATGCCGGTCATCGGCAGGAACCGCAGCACGCCCCCGACATTGACAATCGCCTGAAATCCTATAAACGCCGTGAAGCCTGCGGCCAGCAGCTTGGTGTACATATCGCCTGCGCCGATGCTGATGGCTGTGCCCGCGACAATGAAGACCGCAATCGAAAGTAAGATGGCCAGTCCTCCCAACAGCCCCGTCTCTTCGCCGAGCGCCGCATAGATGAAATCGGAATCCGAGATGGGCACGGTTTCGGGATAACCCAGTCCCAACCCTTCGCCGGTCGCGCCGCCTTCATTGATGCCGAACAAGCCTTGTGATTGCTGAAGCACTTTGTCGTTCCAGGCTTCTTGATTGCGCTGCGTGATTTCCTGCGGCTCGGTCGGGTTCGGAAGATTCTTGGCTTTCAGGTAGCGCTCATAATCGCGCTTCCACCACCAGGTGTCGGGCGCGGGCGGCTCCCAGGTGTGCGCCCACTGTTTGAAACGGAAGTAAACGCGGCCCGGTATGCCTGCGCCCGAAGCAATCTTCGATGCGCCGAAGAAGAGCACGAAGACGCTGGCGACGACAACGAAGGCATAGGCCAGTTGCAGGCTTTTGCGCACGGCAACGACATAGAGCATCAGGTAAACGCCGAAGAAGACCAGCATCTGCCCGAAGTCCGACAAAGCGAAGAAGGGAACCACAGGCATTGCGGCGATCAACAGAAAGGGCAGCAGGTAGCGTGCAGGCGGCAATCCCCAGCGTGTGCGGCGCAGATGACGATAGGTGTCTGCGAGGATGCCTGCGAAGCTCAACAGGAAGAAAACCTTGACGCCTTCCCAGGGCGTCGTCTGGCCTAAGAATTTGCCTTCATCGCTCAAGAACGCGACGACCGCAAAAGGAATCATCGTTGCAATGCCGATGATCAGCGCATGGCTTTGAAACCACAGCAGCACGCGGTCGTCGCGAAAGAGACGGTAGCCAACCGCGAAGGCGACGAGCGCAACGATTGGAATCCAGGTATTGACCGACTTCACGATGTCGAAGAAGCTGCGCTCATAGACCGGCAGCTTATTGACCGCAGGTTTTTCCGGCACTCTGTCGGGCGCACCGAAAAGCATGGTCTTCTTGGCGTCGTCGTAACCTGTCTCGACATTGAGCAGGCGCACGGTCTGCGCTTTGTACTCGCGCGCCTTGACGCGTTCAGCGCCGCGCGCGCCATATTCAGGATCAGAGAACAGCCGGAACTGCATCAGCAAGCCGACGGCAAACAAGAAGACCGCCGTGGTGAGCAACAATATTTCGCCGCGATGCCGCTGCCGGCGCGTCAGCCAGAAGAAGAGCGCGACAATGGGAATGAAGAGTGCGAGGTCGCGCGCTGCCACTATGCGGCTCGGCTCGTAGCCGTGCAACTGGCCTGACCAGATGACCGCGACATAGCCGATGATCGACGCCGCCAGGATGACGACGATCATCAACAGGTGCAGCGACGGACTCGTGCGGCTCAGCTTCGGCCCCTGTGTTGGTGTTGATGTCTGCATGCCTTTCCCTTCAACGGCCCGTTTGTGGTGATCGCCGACCGGGGCTTTGCGGCGGACGCGCTGCCGCGCCCGCATTGATGTAGCCGAGTTGCGCGGCTTTGTCGATGAGCTTCACGGCTAAAGGAGCGGCGGCCTTTGCGCCCTGACCGCCGTTTTCGACGACGACGGCGTAAACGATCTGCGGATTATCGGCAGGCGCAAAGCCGACGAACCAGGAATCGGTTAGTTCATCCGTTTTGTAATGCTTGTCGCCATCTTTGTCGACATAATCCAGCACACGCTTGCCTTGATTGTCGTAGAGCGGCACAACACGGTCGGCGGTGCCGGTTTTGCCGCCCGCCGTAATCCGCCCACGCAGTGGCGCAAATGCGCCGGATGCCGTGCCGCTTTCGACAACGCTGCGCATCAGCTCGCGAACCTGCGCGGCGGTCTGTGCCGTGACGAATTGGCTGACGACTTTGCGCGGCGCATCCGGCTCGAAGGTCGGCGCGACATAAGCGCCGTCCGTGCCGGCGACCGACGAGGCGATCAACGCCATGCCCATCACCGTCAAATCATCAAAGCCCTGCCCGAAACTTTGCAAGGCGACATCGTAAGCCGTCGCCTTCGACCCCAGGTTCATCTTCGTCATCGGCGGCGCGAAGACGAAGTCGAAGCGATCTTGTCTGCCATGTAAGATTTGCCACAAATTATTCATGCGCGGAATGCTGTCTTCGGGCACAGTCTGCATCATCATGCGTTTGGCGTAACTCGCCAGGCGATCTTTGCCGAGTTTCAAACCAAGCTGCGCGAAGTATTGATTGCAGGAAACCTTGAAGGCGTCGGCGAGGCCGAGCGTGCCATGAACTTCGCCCTCGAAGTCACGGATCGCGCGACCAGAGCCGGGCGGCGTGAAGCCTTCGCCCGTGCAGGTGAAGCGTTCCTGTGTGACGCCGCTATCGATGGCGACGGCGGCGACGAAGGTTTTGAAGGTCGAGCCGGGCGCGTAATAAAATGCCGGGCCGCCTGTGACCAGCGTGCCGAGCGCACGGTTGACCAGCGGCGAGATCAGCGGCGCGTCTTCCGCCTGATCGCTCAAGCGCTGCCAGGTGCTCGCATCATTGATTGAACGCGGCTCGAAACTCGGCGCGCTGCCCATGGCCAGCACTTCGTTGTTCGGCAACAGCAAGACGACGGCGGCGGCGCGCTTGCCTGTGGCTTGCAGCAGGTTGTAAGTCTCGCGCTGCAACGCCGAATCTATCGTGACTTTCAAATCCTGGCCGACCGGCGTCGGCGCGCGCATCTGGTTATAGTTGCTCGCCGGCTCGGTGAGCCAGTCGCGGTAAGCGTATTCCAGTCCGCCCGCGCCGAAAATGTAATCTGAATAACCCGTCAGGTGAACCGCCGCCGCGCCGAGCGGGTATTCGCGTGTGATGACGCCGGCATCGTTGCGATAACGGATCAGCGCATTTTCGAGCTTGCCGCTGCGGTCTAAGACCCAGCCTTTCAAGCCTGCCTCGGCCAGCCGCAGATTGCGCGCGTCGTTGCGTTTGGCCTTGGCAAACGCGCTGTCTTTTTTGGACTCGGCGTAGAAGACCCAATAGGCATGAAATCCGAGGACGACGGCGATCAACAACAGCAGGGCGGCGCGCAGGCCGCGCAGCCAGATGTTGGTCGCTGTCGGGCCGAATTCTTTGAGATCATCCGGGGCCTCGCTCTGTTGGCTGACCGGGGGATTGCGATGCCGCCACGCCGCCAGCGCCAGCAGCAAGGCGATGAGCAAGCCGATGATGATGATGACGATGGTGAGGAGACGTGGAATCCACATTCAGGCTGAATCCTGTGGCGCGACAAGGCGCGCGAGAATTTGAGGTAGTCCGACGAAATCAGGCGTCCACTCTAAACATTCGAACCGACGCGCATCAATCCATTTCAACGACCGTCAACCGCAAATCTCCTACGCCGACGACATCGCCTTTGTTCAGCGGGCGCGCTTCGGTAAGGTTGAGCAACTGGCCGTTGACGGTCGTGCCGTTGGCGCTGCCGAGATCGGCAATCACGATCTGCCCTGGATTTTTCAAACTCAGCGAACAGTGCATTCGCGACACGCTGGCGTGGTCAAGCTGGATGGCGTTGCCGGCAGTCCGTCCGATGGTCACGGGCGCGGCACTGGCTTTGAGCGCCAGACGATAGCTGCGCCCGCCGCCGTCTTGCAAGAGCAAACTTCTTTCGCTGCGGGTTGAATGAGAATAGGTCGCCGCAGGAGGTTCGTTTGCGCCCGCCGCCGGCTCTGCGTCGCCGTCAAACTGCGCTTTGATGACGATGGATTTAGCGAACAGATCGCTGACCGCCTCAACCGTGAGGGGCGCGAGCGTTGAATAACGGCGGTTGGCGATGAATTCGTAGGCCGCGCCTTTAAGCTCTTTGGCGAGCGCGTCGAGATACTCGTCGCTCATCTGCGTGGCGCGTTCATAGGTGAAGCCGACGCGTATGCGGTTGGGCGCAATGCGCTTCACGCCATCGCGGTCGGCGCGCAGGTTGGCGTCGATCTCTCTTTCAATGCGGGAGGTCAGATCGCTCACTTCGCGGTGGCTCAAGGCGGCATCTGCCGAGCCGCCAAGTTTGCTATCGACTTTCGAGCCGAGCCGCTCAAGCAGCCGCCGGGCGAGTTGTTCAGCCTTATCAAGCACGCTGTCGTTCTTGTCGGCCATTCGACGGAAAGTATAGCACAGCCCTTGAACGGCAAACCAAGCCGGCCTGTGGTGAAACCCAGTCATCAATCGGCGGCGCTGGCGCGAATCGCTTGCGTTGAACTTGAAAATGCAGTAAAAAGTGAATGAACCATCATTCATTTTTGAAAGGATCAGCGATGACATCCGTGCGGCGCGTTTCGCAAACCAACGGCAAGTATGAAGCCATCCTGCGGGCGGCAATCAAAGTCTTTGCGCGCAGCGGCTTCTTCAACTCGAAGGTCGCCGATGTCGCCCGCGAGGCCGGCGTCGCCGACGGCACCGTCTATCTCTATTTCAAAAACAAGGATGACATACTGGTGTCGATCTTCAATCACAGCATGGACGAAGCGCTCGGCGCGGGCCGCGAGCGGCTTGAAGAAGTCAGCGATCCGCGCGAAAAACTCAAGCGCATCGTTCACGCGCATCTCGACAGGCTGGGCCACGACCGTGATCTCGCCATCGTTTTTCAAGTCGAGCTGCGTTCGTCAACCAAGTTCATGGAGCAGTTTTCGGCGACCAAGGTGAGCGAATACCTCGACCTGATTCGCAGCGTGATTGAAGAAGGGCAGCGCAAGGGCGTCTTTCGCAAGGGGCTGAACTCGACCATCGCTGCCAAGGTGCTGTTCGGCGCGCTCGACGAAATGGCGACCAACTGGGTCTTGAGCCATCGGCGCTACAGCCTGGTGTCGACCGCAGAGTCGGTGATCGATCTTCTACTGAACGGCCTGGCCGGCGCGCCGGCGAAGAAGGCGAATTGACCAGTCAGCCAACACCGCCGCCAGCAACGGGACAAACATGACGGCAGAGCCGCGCACCCTCAACGAAGTATTCAACCGCGCTGTCGAGCGCTTCCGCGCCGACGAATTTTTGCGCTTCAAGCGCGACGGCGCGTGGCAGACGCTCACCCTCGGCGAAGTGGCGCGGCGCGTCCGCGAACTGGCGCTCGGCCTCGCGCAAAGGGGCATAGAGCGCGGCGACCGCGTTGCCATCTGGTCGGAGAATCGCCCTGAATGGAATCTGGCCGATCTGGCAACGCTTGCGGTGGGCGCGATAGATGTGCCGATCTATACGACGCAGTCGCTCGATCAAGTCGAATACATCCTCAACGATTCGGCGGCGCGCGCCATCTTCGTCTCCGCGCCGTTTTTGGAAAAGGCGCTTGCGCTTAAGCCGCGCCTGCCGTCGCTTGAATTCATCTTTGCCTTCGACGAGCCAGCGGCGCAGAGCGCTGCCGTCATCCGCGTCGAAGAGTTGTCGAGCGCAGGCCGCGCTTTGTTTGGCGAGCAACCGAGGCTTTACGAATCGCTCTGGCAGGCGTCGCAGCCTGAAGATCTGGCGACGCTGCTTTATACCTCTGGAACGACGGGCGACCCCAAAGGCGTGATGCTGACGCATAAGAATCTGACCGCCAACACGTTGTTGAGCTATCACTGGAGCGCCTTAGAGAATCGCCGCGACCGTGTGCTGACTTACCTGCCGTTCACGCACATCTTCGAGCGCGCCATGTGGTATCTCTTCCTGTATGCCGGCGCGGTGGTCGCTTATGCAGAGAGCATCGATAGCGTTGCGGCGAACCTCTTGGAGATTCGCCCGACGGTGATGACCAGCGTGCCGCGAATGTTCGAGAAGATCTATGCGCGCATCCTCGAGCGCGGCATCGGCGCGGGTTTTCCGAAGAAACAGATATTTCTCTGGTCGCTGGGTGTCGGCCAACGATGGGCCGTGCGCCGCAATCAGCAGAAGCCGATCAATTGGTGGCTTTCATTACAACATCAACTCGCAGATAAACTGGTCTTCACAAAATGGCGTGAAGCGGTCGGCGGGCGAATACGCGTCTTCATCTCCGGTGGTGCGCCGCTCGCCCCTGAGATTGCTTATCTCTTCGCCGCCGCCGGGCTGCCGATACTACAAGGCTATGGCATGACGGAAACCTCGCCATCGATCTCCTGCAACACCGAGACGCGCAACAAGATCGGCACGGTCGGCCCTGTGCTCGACGGCGTTGAGGTGAAGATCGCCGGCGATGGCGAAATTCTCGTCAAAGGCGACACGGTGATGAAGGGCTACTACAACCGGCCCGCAGAAAATGCCGCCGCCTTTACCGACGACGGCTGGTTGCGCACAGGCGACATAGGCCACCTTGATGAAGACGGCTTCCTGGTCATCACGGATCGTAAAAAAGAACTGATCAAGACGAGCGGCGGCAAATACGTTGCGCCGCAACGCGTCGAGAGCATGATTAAATCATCGCGCTTTGTCTCGCAGGTCTTCGTCATCGGCAATGCCCGCAAGTTTCCGTCGGCGCTCATCGTGCCGAATCTGGAATTGCTGCGCCGTTACGCCGAATTGAAAGGCATAGCCTATGACTCCGACGCGGCGTTGATTTCGCAGCCGCGCATCGTTGACCTGTTGCAGCGGCAGGTTGATAAGTACACGGCGGAGCTTGGGCAGTGGGAGAAGGTCAAGCGAATCGCCCTGCTCGAACGCGAGTTGACGATTGAGTCGGGCGATCTGACGCCGACGCTGAAAGCCCGCCGCAGCGTCATCGAAAATCATTATGCAGCGGTCATTGAGCAATTGTACGCCGACGACCGCAGTCGCGTGACGGCTTCGGCACGGCGCTAGGCTGAGCTGCCAAACGTTATTCTGTGGAGAAGGAACGTGAGTTACAAAGTGAAAAAAGTTGCTGTTCTGGGATCGGGCACGATGGGCGCGCAGATCGCCGCCCATTTTGCCAATGCTGGCGTCGAGGTGTTGCTGTTCGACATCGCGCCCAAAGAATTAACGCCGCAGGAGCAGGCGAAAGGGCTGGCGCTCGATAGCCGCGCCGTGCGCAACCGCATCGTCAATGCCGGCCTTGAAGCGGCCAAAAAGATCAAGCCCGCCGCCTTCTTTGCGCCGTCCGTCGTCAGTCTGATAACGACCGGCAATTTCGCGGATGATCTTGAAAAGCTGGCAGGCGTGGACTGGATCATCGAGGCGATTGTTGAAAAACTCGACATCAAGCGCGATCTTTACGGGCGCGTCGAACGTCACCGCAAGCCCGGCACGATTGTGACTTCGAATACATCGGGCTTGCCGATACGCGCCATGGCCGAAGGCATGGCGGAAGATTTCCGCCGTCACTTTCTCGGCACGCACTTCTTCAACCCGCCGCGCTATCTGAAGCTACTGGAGATCATCCCGACCGCAGATACTTTGCCAGAGGTCACGAAGTTCGTCGCCGATTTCTGTGACCGCCGCTTGGGCAAGGGAATTGTTTACGCGAAGGACACGCCGAACTTCATCGCCAACCGCATCGCCTCTTTCGGTTCGCTCAACACGATTCGCGTGATGCTCGAAGGCAACTACTCGATTGAAGAAGTCGACGAGATGACCGGCCCGTTGATTGGCCGCCCGAAGTCTGCATCATTCCGCACGACTGATCTCGTCGGCCTGGACACGGCGTTGTACGTTGCCGAAAACCTTTATCCGATGGTGCCGCAAGACGAAAAGCGTGACGTGCTGGTGCCGCCGGATTTTCTGCGCGACATGGTCAAGCGCGGCTGGACGGGCAACAAAGCCGGCCAGGGCTTTTATAAGAAAGTCAAAGGCGAAGGCGGCAAGACCGAATATTGGGTGATTGATTACAAAACCCTCGAATATCATCCGGCGGAAAAAGTTCGCCACGCTTCCCTCGAAGCCGCCAAGGCGATTGACAATAAACCGGAGCGCATACGCACGCTGGTTTACGGTAAAGACCGCGTCGGCGAATTTCTCTGGAAGACGATCAGCGCCAATCTCATTTACGCCGCGAATCGCGTCCCTGAGATCAGCGACGACATCGTCAACATAGATAACGCAGTGAAATGGGGTTTCAATTACGACTTCGGCCCGTTCGAGTTGTGGGACTTGATCGGCGTCGAAAAGTCTGTCGCTCGCATGCGAGAAGACGGCCTTAGCCTTCCGCCACTGGTTGAGAAGCTGCTCGCCTCGGGCAAGCGCAGTTTCTATGAGCGCCGCGACGGACGGACGTATTACTTCGATCTCGAATCGGGCGACTACAGAGAAGTGCCGCAGCAGCCGGGCGTGCTGATTTTGAAACCGCTCAAGGAGCGCGAGCGCGTCATTAAGAAGAATGGCGCGGCCTCCTTGATTGACATAGGCGACGGCGTCGCCTGCCTGGAGTTTCACTCGAAGATGAACGCCATCGGCGCGGACACCGTGGCGATGATGAACTATGCCGTTAAAGAAGTCGGCGAGAATTTCGAGGCGCTGGTGATCGGCAACCAGTCGGAGAACTTCTCGGTCGGCGCTAACATTCTGCTGTTGCTGCTCGGCATACAGGAAGGCGAGTGGGACGAGATCGCCATGTCCGTGCGGCAGTTCCAGAATGCCAACATGAATCTGCGCTATTCGGCCAAGCCTGTAGTTGTCGCTACACACGGCATGGCGCTGGGCGGCGGCTGTGAAGTGACCATGCATGGCGACAAAGCGCGGGCGGCGGCTGAAACTTACCTCGGTCTGGTTGAAGTCGGCGTCGGCTTAATCCCTGCGGGCGGCGGCGTCAAAGAACTGGTGCTGCGCGCTACCGAAGGCGCTGCGCCCGGCGAAGACCTCTTCGCGCGCATACGCAAAGTGTCTGAGACTATCGCGACGGCAAAGGTATCGACGAGCGCCGTCGAGGCGCGCGAGCTTGGCTTCTTGCGCGACACCGACCCGATCACCATGAACGGCGACCGCTTGATTGAAGACGCCAAGCAGACGGCGCTGGCGATGGTGCGCGAAGGTTACGTCGCGCCGCATCCACGCACGGACATCCCTGTACTCGGCGAATCGGCGCTCGCGCCGATCAAGCTGGCGATTCATATGATGGTGCGCGCAGGCTATATCAGCGAATACGATGCGCACGTCGCCAGGAAGCTGGCTTATATCATCACCGGCGGCGACCTCTCGCATCAGACGCAGGTCTCCGAGCAATACCTGCTCGATCTGGAGCGCGACGCCTTCGTGTCGTTGTGCGGCGAGCGCAAGACGCAGGAGCGCATACAGCATATGCTCAAGACAGGCAAGCCGCTACGCAACTGAGGCGCAGCCCTTGCCATGGCGAGGCCGCCCGCGCCGACTACGCGCGACCTCCGTCTGATAACGTTTCCAGTAGAAATGTGGTTCAGTTTACAGAAGAGGTGGAGATGGAGTTGGCGGAAACGGGATGGGTTGGTGATCAGGGGTTGGTGGTCGCTGGATAAGGTGAAAGTGATTGCCCGTACCTGATGGAGTGATTGCCCGTACCTGATGGGTTGATCAGCAGTCGATAGGGTTTCAAGCACGAATGGAGAGGAAGCAATGAAAGATGCAGTGATCGTTTCAGCAGTGAGAACCGCAGTCGGCAAAGCGCCGCGCGGCGCTTTGAAAGATACGCGGCCTGATGATATGGCGGCAACTGCGATCAAGGCGGCCCTCGAACGAGCGCCGGGCCTTGATCCGGCACTGGTCGAAGACGCCATACTCGGCTGCGCGACGCCCGAAGCCGAGCAGGGAATGAATGTCGCACGGCAGGCGGCCTGGCTTGCCGGATTGCCGAAGGAGACTTCGGCGGTGACGATCAATCGTTTCTGCTCGTCGGGACTGCAAGCCATCGCCTTTGCCGCCGAGCGCATCATCGCCGGATGGGCCGATTGCATTGTCGCAGGCGGCACAGAAACCATGAGCATGCTGCCCATGGGCGGCCACACGATTCGCCCGAATCCGACGCTCGTCGAGCAGTGGCCGGATTACTTTTTGAACATGGGACTGACGGCGGAAAACTTGGCGCAGAAGTATTCGATCTCGCGCCAGGAGGCTGACGAGTTTTCTTTGCGCAGCCATCAAAAAGCTATCGAAGCCATCCAATCCGGCAGGTTCAAAGAAGAGATTGCGCCGCTTCAGATTCGCAACGTCGAACTGGACGCCAAAGGCAAGCGGACGGTCAAAGAGTTCAGCTTCGACACAGACGAAGGGCCGCGCGCCGATACCTCGCTCGAAGCCCTGGGCAAACTCCGCCCGGCCTTCCACGCGCGCGGCACGGTGACGGCAGGCAATTCGTCGCAGACTTCCGATGGCGCGGCGGCGGCCATCGTCATGTCGGCTGATAAAGCAAAAGACCTCGGCCTTAAACCGCTGGCGCGGTTTGTCGCCTATGCAACGGCAGGCGTCTCGCCTGACTACATGGGCATTGGCCCTGTGGCGGCAGTGCCGAAAGCCTTGAAAATTGCCGGTCTGTCACTTGACCAGATTGATCTCATCGAGTTGAACGAAGCGTTCGCGGCGCAGGCGCTTGCGGTTATCAAAGAACTCGGCATCAACCAGGACAAGCTGAACGTCAATGGCGGGGCCGTCGCGCTCGGCCATCCACTTGGGTGTACCGGCGCGAAGCTGACGGCGACCATTCTGCACGAAATGCGCCGCCGCAATTCGCGTTACGGCATGGTGACTATGTGCGTCGGCGGCGGCATGGGCGCGGCAGGCATATTCGAGTTATTGGATTAATTAAAAAAGGAGAATCGTTATGACCAGACCAGCAGAAGAGATGAAGAAGGTGCTTCGCGGCGGCAGCTTCATTCTCGAAGACCATCGCCCCGAAGATATTTTTACTCCCGAAGACCTCAGTGACGAATTGCGCATGATCGGCCAGACGGCGGCGGAATTTTATGCCAAAGAAGTCCTGCCGCTCGATGCCGAAATCGAATCGAAATCTTATGACGTGCATCGCTCGTTACTTCAAAAAGCAGGCGAGCTTGGCTTGCTGTCGATTGATATTCCCGAACAGTATGGCGGCGCGGGGCTGGATCTGCTCGCTTCGCTGGTCGCTTCGGAAAACCTGTCGGGGCAGGCGTCGTTCTCCGGCTCGCTCGGCGCGCACACGACCATCGGCACGCTGCCGATTGTCTACTTTGGCAACGATGCACAGAAGAGCAAGTATCTGCCGAAACTCGCCACAGGCGAATGGATCGGCGCGTATGCCTTGACCGAATCCGGTTCCGGCTCGGACGCGTTGGCGGCGAAGACGACGGCGCGGCTTTCCGAAGACGGCAAGCATTATCTCCTCAACGGCCAGAAGATGTGGATCACCAACGCAGGCTTTGCCGATGTCTATATCGTCTTTGCGAAAGTAGACGGCGAAAAATTCACCGCCTTCATCGTCGAGCGCACGTTTTCCGGCGTGTCGATTGCGCCTGAAGAGCACAAGATGGGACTCAACGGCTCGTCGACCTGCGCCGTGAATCTCGAAGACGCGCAGGTGCCGGTTGAAAATGTTCTAGGCGAGATCGGCAAAGGTCATCAGATCGCCTTTAACATTTTGAACATCGGTCGCCTCAAGCTCGGCATCAGCTCGATTGCCGGCGTCAATCGGCTCACGGGCATCGCAACGGAATATGCGAAACAGCGCCATCAATTCGGCGTGCCCATCGCCTCATTCGGTCTCATCAAGCACAAGCTTGCAGAGATGGCGATACGCGCCTACGTCGCCGAATGCACGATCTACCGCACGGTTGGCATGATCGAAGAGGCGCTGGCGTCGGTTGATCGCAATGTTCCCAAAGAAGCGTTGAAGGCCATCGAAGATTTCGCCATCGAATGTTCGGCGATCAAAGTGATCGGCAGCGAATATCTGGCCTACGCTTGCGATGAAGCCGTGCAGGTGTTCGGTGGTAATGGTTACAGTAGCGATTATCCGGTCGAGCGCGCCTATCGTGACGCGCGGATTGCGCGCATCTATGAAGGCACGAACGAAATCAATCGCCTGATCATGGCCGGCCAGTTCCTGCGCCGCGCCGCGAAAGGCGAAAACGCGCTGTTTGCCGCGGCTAAAAAATTACAGGAAGAGATGCTGACGCCTGCGCTGCCGGACGAGTTGCCGGAGACCGTGTTTGCCGCCGAGCGTCAGGCACTGGAGAACTGCAAGAAAGCGGTCATCGCCGTGCTCGGCTCGGCGGCGTTGAAGTATCGCGACAAAGCCACAGAGCAGCAGGAAGTCCTCGCCGCTGCCAGCGACATGATCATGGATGTGTACGCCATGGAGAGCGCCATCATGCGCACTGAGAAGGCGATCTCGCTGAAGGGCGAAGCCGGCTGCGGCTTGCAGATAGACGCCACGCGAGTGTTTGCCAATGACGCCATACAGCGCGTCGAGCAGCGCGCCAAGACGGCGCTGGCGGCGATGAGCGAAGGCGACGATCTGCGCATGATGATGGGCGTGCTGCGGCGCTACATGAAATTCATGCCGGTCGACACCATCGCCGCGCGCCGCCGCATCGCCGACGCGGTTATCGAAGCAGGCCGGTACAATTTGTCTTAGTCAAGTGAGAAGAAAGGGAGTGAGGGAGTAGGGGAGTGAGGGAGTGAGGGAGTAGAGGAGCAAAAGCAACTTGCACGGAATTAGGATCAGCCGACAGTTTCTTTCCTTTGCTCTACTCCCCTACTCCCTCACTCCCTCACTCCCTCACTCCTCATTGCCTATACTTTATGAAAGTTCATCGCATCATCGTGCCAACGCCATTTTATGTCGGGCCGGTGAACGTCTATCTCATCGAAGAGGAGCCGCTGACCTTGATCGATGCCGGGCCGCGCGACGAGGCGTCGCTTGCGGCCTTGCGTGCAGGGCTGCGTGAGCTTGGCTATACATTTTCCGACATACGGCGAATTCTCATTTCGCATGCGCATGCCGATCATTACGGGCTGGCGCAGTTGGTGCAGGAAGAATCCGGCGCGACGGTGATGATTCATGAATGGGATGCGCCGGCAGTCGCACAGAATACGGATTACACGGCTTATCGTGAATTGCTGGCGGTGGCGGGCGTGCCGCGTGAATTGATCGAGCGTATGGAAGCGGGCTATGAAAAATTCAAAGGCTTTGCTTATCCTCTCAGCCAGGTCGAAACCTTGAAGGATGAAGATGAAGTTCTGTTTGAGAAAGAGAGCCTGACGGTTGTGCATACGCCGGGCCACACGCCAGGCTCGATCTGTCTGGTGCGAACCAGCAACCGGCTGGTCTTTTCATCAGATACCGTGCTCAAGAACATTACGCCGAACCCCGTGCTCAGTCCCGACCCGATTGACGAGAAGCGGCGCTTTCAATCGCTCGGCGAATATCTCGTCTCGCTGGCGCGCCTGCGGGCGCTTGCGCCAACGGTTTTGAAAGGCGGCCACGGCGACGACGTCAGCGATTACGACGAACACTTTCATCGTCTCTATCGCTTCACGCATGAGCGCCAGTCGAAGCTGCTGCCCATGGTGCCGAAGCGCGGCACGACTGCATGGGAAGCTTCATTACAATTGTTTCCCAAGGCCGGCGGTTATCATCGCTTTCTGGCGTTGTCGGAGACGGTGGCGCATCTCGATTATGCGGTTGCGGAGAACAAGCTGGCACTCGCGCGCAAGGACGGCCTGGACATCTACACGCATCTATAAATATGACTGCCTGGAATGCGGCGCGCGCATAGCATATAATCGCGGCGCTATGAGCAGCGCCGACTCCTTTAATCTCTGCGACTATTTTCTCAACCAATCCCGCCTGACCAGCATCGGCAATCAAACGGCAATTGCTTATCGCGGCGATCATCTCTCTTATGGCGATCTGCGTCGGCTGGTCGATGCCTGGGCGGCGCGGCTGATTGGCCGTGGCGTGAGGGCGGGCGACCGTGTCGCGCTATTGCTTTATGATTCGCCAATCTTCATCGCCGCTTTTCTTGCCGGCGCGGCTATCGGCGCGGTAAGCGTTCCCATCAATACTGCGCTTTCGTCTGATGAAATTGAGTTCATTGTTGCCGATAGCGGCGCGCGGCTGG
>JBBWZK010000094.1:0-3258 GCA_039648975.1 Blastocatellia bacterium | reverse complement strand
GGTCACCGCTATGCAGCATTCGATTGCAACAAAGCGTCGAGCAGTCGCCGCACTCCAGAACAGTCCGCTTCTCCTATGCCCTACACCGTTGTGAAATCCGATCTAAGCCGTAATCATGTAGGGGAGGCCCTCTGTGGCCTCCCCAGACTGTGCTTGCGTACACTGGGGCGACCACAGAGGGTCGCCCCTACATGCTAAACCGATTTGAAAACCGCTATAGTTGATGAGGCGTCAGCTTCAAACGAAGCAGTGAGACGAACCGGCGATGGTCCGACCCTTTAATCATCACTTCTTCTTCTGCGGCGGCGGTGTAAGGTCAACCACATAAATTTCCGACTGGCGGTCGCGGTCTGAGCCAAACATGATTTCGTGATCGGAGATGAAGACCGGCGAATGCGCATTGCCAGGGTTGTAAGTCAATTGCTGAATCTGGCCGGTCGTCGAGTCATAAACAAATACCTGCGTCCCTTGATCGGTCGGGCTGGTGAAGGCGATCAGTTTGCCGTCGGCAGAAAGCGCAGGGCTGCGCTTTCGCAGGTCTGGATCGGGTAAATCCGTCACCTTGCCACTCTTCAAATCCAGCATGAAGAGGTTGTCATCTTGCTCGGCTTCTTCCTGCGCCCATAAAACCATAGAGCCGCCCGCAGGGTTGAACAGGTAACGATGAATGCGCGCGAACCGCGTCTCGGTCAAATCGCGCAGCGGCTTACCCGCCAGATCGTACTGCCAGAGCGAATGCCTGCCGCTGGCTTCGCTGACTTTGACGAGCATCACAGACTTGCCGTCTTCGCTAATGCCTGGATGAATGCTGGAGCTTTCCTCTTCGGTGAACCAATCGCCTTTGCCGCCGGCAACCGCGATGCTGGCAACGTGCAGGATGCCAAAGGCGGCCTCCGGCAGCGGGCTTTCGTCGGTGGTGTAGTAAATATGCTTGCCGTCGGGCGCAAAGACCGGCTCCTTGTCGCTGAAGGCATTTTTCGTCATCTGGCGCAGCTTGCCGCTCTTCATGTCGAGCAGGTAAATCTCCGCAAAGCTTCCGGACTCGCCGAAGCCTGCGAGCGCGACCGTCTGGCCATCGGGCGACCAGGCCGGGTCAATCGCGCCCCAGCGCAGGCTCGTCAACGCCGGACGAATCGAACGGTTGGTAAGATTCATCACGTACAGGTTTGGCGGTTGATCAGGCTTTTGCGCCAGCAACAGCAAGGATTTTCGATCAGGCGACAGTGGGCCGATAGAGTACAGGCCCATGCCCTGCGTGACGCGCTCGACCTTCAGCGTCTCGGTCGGCTTTTTCTTTTCGTCTTTCTTGTCGTCTTTCTTTTGCGCGCTGGCAGACGGCGACCACATCAGGAGTGACAAGTGACAAGTGACAAGTGACAAGAGCAGGAACCGCAGTGATAATTTTCGGCTGATGGATTTTGTGCGTGAAATGGATAGACGCCAATTATCTGCATTGGCAAGTAAGGTCATAGGTTCCTCCTCAATTTCTTGTCACTTGTCACTATCTGGTTTGCTGCATCCTATCACGCGCCGTGACATAGAAAAAGCGGCAAGCAACCCGCTGCCGCGATTCATAAACTAAGCCTCGGCACGCCGAAGGTTTCGGCTGACGCTTTTCGATATAGATGCTATTATTCATTTCAGAGAGGCGAAAGCGCGAATGAGTCGACTGATGTTCGTTTACCTTTCCGGGAGCGAGAAAGGCAAAACCAGAATCTTCACACAGAATCGCGTCACAATCGGCACCTCGGATACGTCCGACCTGAAGCTGGTGCCAGAAGAAGGTGGCGCGCTGCCCGCTGGCGTGCTGGCAGACATTTATGACGACGACAACATCTTTCACCTTGTCCCGCAAACCGACCTGAATGGCACACAGATCACCGTCAACGGCGAACCGCTCGAAGCCGACTTGACGGGCGCGGGCCATGTCTTGCGCGATGGCGACACGCTGCATTTCGGGCACGGGCTGTCGAGCGCCAGCGTGCTCTTTCAGGTGATGCCGGAAAATTTTTCGGCGACCACCCTGGCTCGCCGCAGGCCCGTTGAAGTCGAACCGGTGGCGACGCAGCCTGTGCATCCGCTGACCGCAACGCTGTTCGTCAAAGAACTGACCGCCAGCCTCTGGGCAGAGATTCCGCGCCGCGCCAAGTGGTTTGCCGTTGCCTTGATCTCATTGCTCACCCTGCTGGCCCTCGGTACATTGGTGTTTGTGATGGTCACGCTGGTGCGGCTCAATCACCGCACAGAAGAATTGCGCGATCAGGTCGGCAACGAAAAAGAGGCGCGCAACCGGGCGCAGGATTTGATCAACAAACAGCAGGAAGAGATCAACCGGCTGCGGCAATCCAACGAACAGATTCAACAGTCGACGCAGCGCATCGCCGAAGCCTTCAGTCCCGGCGTCTGCCTGATCGTCGGCAGCTTCAGCTTCGTCGAGCGCGGCACCGGACGCCCTTTGCGCTATGAAAGCGCCGACAGCATCTCCGATCAGCCGATAGATAAGAGCGGCCACCTGCTGCTATCTGTAGACGGCGCAGGGGGAATTTATCATGTAGATTACACAGGCACAGGCTTCGCCGTTGAAGAAGGGGTGATCGCCACCAACAAGCATGTCGTGCAGCCGTGGGCCAACGATCCGGTGACGCAGATTCTACAGGGACAGGGCGCAGGATATACGGCGCGGCTCGATTCGCTGGTGGCCTTCTTTCCGGCCATCAAAGAACCCTTCGATTTGAAGGTCGCCAGCACCTCTGTGCGTTTCGATGTGGCGCTGTGCAAGTTCGAGCAGGGCAACGCCGCCTTGCCTGTGCTGCCGATGACCGGCGAAGACAACCGCTCGCTTGTCGGCGAGCCTGTAGTGCTGCTCGGCTTTCCGACGGGCGTCGACGGATTGCTGCAACGGATTGATGAAAGTGAGAAGACAGAGATTCTGCGCTTGCACAGGCGCTCAGTCACCGATGTAGCGCAGGGCTTGGCCGAGCGCGGGCTGATTCGTCCGCTGGCGACGACGGGAACGATCACCGACGCGCTGCCGGGCAAGATCGTGCACAGCGCGCAGACGACCGAAGGCGGCTCGGGCAGCCCCATCTTCGACCGTCAGGGCCGAGTCATCGCCATCAACTCGGCGATCTTGACGACGATTGACGGCGGCCAAAGCTTCGGCGGCTCGAACTTCGGCGTGCCGGTCAAAATCGCCCTGGAGATGCTGCAAACCTACGACCGCACCAATCCCAAAGCAGTCGCCGACCATTAGATCGG
>JBBWZK010000072.1:0-24338 GCA_039648975.1 Blastocatellia bacterium | reverse complement strand
GTACGGTGTGCGGCCTTGAATCAGATGACGCATTTGGGAATGCCGGACAGTTATGCCGTATGACGGGTTGCTGAGTTCAACATTGTGGAAGACTGCTTCCATTTTGATTTACACAACAAAGCCGTTCGTGACTATAAACATTGCGTCCCTACGGGACTTTTCTCAAACGCTCTCCAGATTCTCCAGACTCTCTGGAGTCTCCAGATTCTCTGGACTCTCTGGACTCTCTGGACTCGTTAGACTGATAGTTGTCTGCCTGTGATGCGTCCGCTATGATTAGAAACTTGCTGGAGACCGCAGAAGGCGATTATACGGAGGCACTGTCGGATGAAGAAACATAGGATCACGCTCATTCCCGGCGACGGCATCGGCCCGGAAGTCACCGGCGCGGCAATTTCCGTCATGCGAGCCGCAGGCGTGCATTTCGAATGGGAATCGTTCGTCGTCGGCGCGGAGGCGCTTTCACGCTACGGCGACCCCTTGCCGCAAGACCTCTTTGATTCGATCAAACGCACCAAGATTGCTCTCAAAGGGCCGGTCATGACACCCATCGGCACAGGCTTCGTCAGCGCCAATGTGCGGCTCCGAAAAGCGCTTGATCTGTATGCCAACCTGCGGCCTATCAAATCGCTCAAGGGCGTCAAATCGCGCTATGAAGATGTCGATCTCATCGTCGTTCGCGAGAACACCGAAGACCTCTACAGCGGCCTCGAACATGAGGTCGTGCCGGGCGTTGTCGAGAGCTTGAAGATCATCACCGACCGCGCCTCGCGGCGCATCGCACACTTTGCTTTTGAATACGCCCGCCGCGAAGGGCGCAAGCGGGTCACCGCCATTCACAAGGCTAACATCATGAAGCTCAGCGACGGCCTCTTCCTGAACTGCTTTCGCGAGGTCTCAAAAGATTATCCTGAAATCGTCGCCGATGACCTGATCGTCGACAACGCCTGCATGCAGATGGTGATGGATCCGAATCAGTTCGACGTGCTGCTGCTTGAAAACCTCTACGGCGACATCATGTCGGATCTGGGCGCGGGGCTGGTCGGCGGCCTCGGCATTGTGCCGGGCGCGAACATCGGCGAAGAGGTCGCCGTGTTTGAAGCCGTGCATGGCTCTGCGCCGAACATCGCCGGGCGCGGCATCGCCAACCCGACCGCGTTGATTCAAACCTCCGTGCTGATGCTCAGGCACATCGGCGAGCGCGAAGCCGCCGACAAGATTCAGCAGGCGCTTGAGAAGGTTCTCGCCGAAGGCCAGGTGCTGACGCGCGACCTCGGCGGCGACGCCACGACCATCGAGTTCACCGAAACAATTATCCATGCGCTTTAATGTCGGCTCTTTGTAGCGCAGGCTGCCAGCTTGCGCTACATCGAAGGAGGTCGCCACCGTTTATGAAGGTTATTGCAAGCCATACGAGTCTCGGTGAAATCAACGACGATGTGTTGATCGTGCCCGTCTTTGAAGGCGAGACGCCGCGTGATCCGCAGAGCGCGCTGGCGTCGCTCGATCACCTGATGCGGGGCCTGCTCGAAGCGGTTTTTCAGAGCGGCGAAATGAGCGGCAAACGCGACCGCTGGACGCTGCTGCACACCGCCGGCAATCTTTCGAGCAGCCGCTTGCTGCTTTATGGCGCGGGCAAGCGCGAAGCGCTCGCGCCGCTCACTCTGCAACGCCTTGCCGGCGCGGCGGCGCGTTTGCTCAATGCACGCGGCGGGCGCGCGGCGGCTTTCCTGCTCAGAGAAAACATGACCGATGAATTGAGCGTCCGCGCCGTCGTCGAAGGCGTGATGCTCGGACAAATGCAGGGCGATCTGTATCGCGCCAAGGATGAACCGGCGACGGCCATAGAGACGCTTCATCTGGTCTCGGAAGATCCTGAGACGGAAGGCATCGAGCAAGCCATCAAGATTGCCGAGACGCTGGGCGAAGCGACCAACCTGGCACGCACCCTGGGCTTCGAACCGGGCAATGTCATGACGCCTATAGAGCTTGCCCGGCGCGCCGAAGAGATGGCGGCGCGCGAGGGGCTGGACTTTCAGGCGCTCGGCGAAGACGAGATGAAGCAACTCGGCATGGGCGCGTTGCTAGCGGTATCGCGCGGCAGCCAGGAACCGGCGCGACTCATCATCATGCGTTATGAGCCTGAAGACGCGCCGACTGATGAATTGATCGCACTCGTCGGCAAGGGCATCACCTTTGATTCGGGCGGCATTTCGATCAAGCCCGCCGACCACATGGAAGACATGAAGTACGATATGGGCGGCGGCGCGGCGGTCATCGGCGCGATGCAGGCCATCGCCAGGTTGAAGCCGAACGCACGTGTCATCGGCCTCGTGCCGGCGTCGGAAAATCTGCCGTCGGGCCGCGCCGTCAAGCCCGGCGATGTCGTGCGCAGCTTGAGCGGCAAAACGATTGAGGTCGCTAACACAGACGCCGAAGGCCGCTTGATCCTCGCCGACGCCATCACCTATGCGATTCAGCAGGGCGCGACGACCGTGGTTGACGCGGCGACGCTCACCGGCGCGTGCGTCATCGCGCTCGGCGAAAACCGCGCTGCCGTGATGAGCAACCAGCAGGCGCTGGTAGACGAGTTGATTCAAGCCGGCGAGCAATCGGGCGAACGCCTGTGGCAGATGCCGCTCGATAAAGAATATGGCGAATTGATTCGCAGCGACATCGCTGATCTGCGCAACATCGGCAACCGCATGGCGGGGGCGATCACCGCCGCGTGGTTCTTGAAACACTTCGCGGGCGAGACCTCGTGGGCGCATCTCGACATCGCCGGCACGGCGTGGACGGAAAGCGTCAAGCCTTACCTGGCCAAAGGCGCGACCGGCTTCGGTGTAAGATTGCTTACGAATTTCGTCAGAAGCCGCGCCGCCAAGCGTGGTGCGTGATGCGTAATACGTGATGCGTGGTGCGTGGTGCGTGATAGGGAACTAGGACGGATGGTTCGTCTGTCACGTTCACAGATTCGCACGTTGCAATGAGACCTTACAATTTACTTCTTGTCACGCATCACGTATTACGCATCACGCACCACGTACCACTCCTGAGCGTTCGCCCCGCTTGACGCGCGCCGCTATACTATTGTTGGAACCCGACGAAAGGACGCAGGCGACAGATTATGGAAAAGCAACTGATTCACCGTGAAGTCGTGATTATTGGCTCAGGCCCTGCAGGGCTGACGGCGGCGATTTACAGCGGACGGGCGAACCTCAATCCGCTGGTCATCGAAGGCCCGCAGCCGGGCGGCCAGTTGATGATTACTACGGATGTCGAAAATTATCCCGGCTTTGCCAAAGGCATCATGGGGCCACAGTTGATGGAGGAATTCCGCGAGCAGGCGGCGCGCTTCGGTACAACATTCCTGACCGCCTATGTCACACACGCTGATCTCAGCAAGCGACCGTTTACGCTGACGACCGATGAACACGTCATCAGAGCCGAGACGCTGATCATCGCTTCGGGGGCGTCGGCCAAATGGCTGGGCATACCGGGCGAAGCGCCGGTGCCGCATGGACTGGGCGGGCTGGGCGTTTCGGCCTGCGCCACCTGCGACGGCTTCTTCTTCAAGGGCAAGCCGATTGTCGTCGTCGGCGGCGGCGACACGGCGATGGAAGAAGCGACCTTCCTGACGCGCTATGCGTCGCACGTCACGGTGATACATCGCCGCGACCATCTGCGCGCCTCGAAGATCATGCAGGACAAGGCGTTCAAGAATCCGAAGATCGATTTTCTGTGGAACACCGCCGTCGAAGAGATTATTGGCAACCCAAAGGACGGCGTCACCGGCGCGCGCATCCGTGACGTGCATACCGGCGAAGAAAAAACCTTTCCGTGCGAAGGCGTCTTCATCGCTATCGGCCACGAGCCGAACACAGGCGTCTTCAAAGGCCAGCTTGATATGGACGAGATCGGCTATCTCAATACCAATGGCCGGACGATGGCGACCAACATTCCGGGCGTCTTTGCCTGCGGCGACGCGCAGGATTCTTATTACCGTCAGGCGGTCACGGCGGCGGGCACCGGCTGCATGGCGGCGCTTGATGCCGAGCGCTTCCTCGATAACCTGCCGGTCGAGATGCCGACGGGCGAAGAGGTGACGATTGAAGGCGAGCGCGTCACCGCAGATCACAAAAAGATCATCATGCCTGACGGGGAAGTCATATCAAACAAACCCGAAACCGGGCCCGTCGTCGGCGATTGATCGCTAGGACGTGGTGCGTGATGCGTGGTGCGTGATAGGGAATAAGAGCATATGGTTCGCCTGTCACTTTCACAAATTCGCGCGTTGCAATGAGATGTTGCAACTTACTACTTGTCACGCACCACGCATCACGCACCACGATTATATGGCTGTCAACCTTACCGACTCTAAAACTCTGAAACCGGCGCTGGAAGCCAGATACGGGGCCGGCGAACAACTCGTCGCGTTCATCGAAGCGTTGCTGCTCACGGTCTGGTTGGGCGCGATGATCTTCTTCAGCTTCGCGATTGCGCCGACGGTTTTCGCCGTACTGCCGACGCGCGAACTGGCGGGCCAGGTGGTTAATAGCTTGCTCGGCAAGCTCGAACTCCTCGGCTTGATCTGCGGGCCGCTGCTGCTGCTCTTGCAACTCTTCGCATGGCCAAAGCGCGAAGCGGAAACCAAAGCGCGCGTCGTGCGGGCGATCTTGCTTATCGTGATGACGCTGCTGGTCGCGGCGTCGCGCTTCTGGGTATCGGCAAAGCTGCACGCCTTGCGAACGCAGATCGGCGGGCCGATTGATGACATTCCATTGACCGACGCGCTGCGCGTCGAGTTCAACGCGCTGCACGGCGTCTCCGTGAGTTTGATGGGCGCAACTCTGCTCGCCGGCATCATTGTGATATTCCTTACCGTTCGTCTATGGCTCAAGCGATAGCAGAGCAGTTGGCGGTTTGCCCGCTGTGCGGCGACGCGCTGAATCTCGACATCGCGGCGCATCGCGTGCCGTTGAAGTGGCGCGGCGCGCTCTTCTATCGCGACCGCTGGGCCGCCGTCTCTGAAGCCTTTGCCGCCACCGAGTCCATCGAAGGCGCTGCCGCATGTCTTGGCATCCCGCCAGTGATCAGCGAATTGATTCTGGCGTTTCTTTGCCGCGAAGTCTGCGGCTGCCGCCGGGCGATCTGTACCGCTTGCCTTGACGATTATCGCAGCGCCCTTTAATCTCGCTTCACTCATGACAAGCGAAACCGAAAGACGCCCCGACACAGAAGCAGGGCGCGGCCATACGTCGTTGCCGCGCCGCCTCGGGCTCTTGAGCGCCATTGCCGTGCTGGTCGGCTCGACCATCGGCACAGGCATCTTTCGCACGCCCGCCGGCATTGCGACAAAGGTGCCGGTCGAAAGCCTCTACCTGCTGCTGTGGGGACTGGGCGGATTCTTTTCGCTGTGCGGCGCGCTGACGCTTGCGGAACTATCTGCGGCACTGCCGCAGACCGGCGGCATTTTCGTTTACCTGCGCGAAGGCTGGGGACGGCTGGCGGCGTTTCTCTTCGGCTGGGGCGAATTAGTGGTGATCCGCGCTTCGGCGCTCGGCGCAATCTCGACGGTCTTTGCCGAATACTTTTTGCGACTGTTTGGCCAGTCGACTACTGTAACATTGAATACAGCGGGCGGCGTGGTGACACAGAGCGCGCCGGGCGTGCATTATGTCGCCGCCGGCGCGATCCTGGTTGTCGCGGTCATCAATATTCTCGGCATACGGCTGGGCGCGTACATTCAAAACCTGACGGCAGGTGTAAAGTACCTGGCTTTACTGTTATTGGTGCTGGCGGCCTTTGCTCTCGGCGCACAGCATCCGCCGCCGGTCGTCGTGCCCGCAACAGAGACCGCCACATCGCCGTCAATCGCGATGTTCGGTCTGGCGTTCATCTCGCTGTTGTGGGTTTACGATGGCTGGGCCGACGTGACCTTCGTGAGCGGCGAGGTGCAGCGGCCCGAACGCTTCTTGCCGCGAACCCTGATCATCGGCACGCTTGCGGTCATCGCGATTTACCTGCTGGCGAACTTTGCCTATCTACATCTGCTTGGCATCAATGAGATCGCCCACTCCAAGCTGGTTGCCGCTGATGTGGCTTATCGCATCATCGGCGACGCCGGCGTGCGGCTGATCTCGATAGCCGTGATGATTTCAGCATTCGGCACGCTGAACGGTTCGATGATGACCGGGCCGCGCATCTTCTTTGCGATGGCCGACGACGGCCTGTTCTTCCGACGGATTGCCGCCGTGCATCCGCGCTTCAAGACGCCTTATGTCGCCATCGGGCTAGCGGCGGCGCTGGCGATTGCTTTTGTACTGGTGCGCACATTCGAGCAGTTGTCCGACACCTTCGTGCTCGGCATCTGGCCGTTTTACGCGCTCGGCGTGGCGGCAGTCTACCGGCTGCGGCGCAAGCGCCCGGACTTGCCGCGCTCCTACAAGACGCTGGGCTACCCTGTGACGCCGGCCTTATTCATCCTGGCGGTGCTGCTGCTCGTCGGCAATGCGCTCGTTGGTGATATTCGCTACTATTTGGCAATATGGGCAGGCGGCCCGAATCCGCACGAGTGGAGCGGCGCGCTGATGGTTGCCGGGATTATCCTCGCCGGCATCCCGGCTTATTACCTCTGGACGAGGAATAGTAAGCAGTAGGCAGGAAGCAGTAGGCAGTATAAAGTTGGCAACATCGCTCAGACTGATCAGCGGCTTTACTGTTTTGCCAGATTGATTATCAATCAAAATAACTTCTCACTCTGAACTGCCTCCTGCCTCCTGCCTCCTGCTTCCTGCCTACTGACTACTGACTTCTAATTGCCGTTCGCCTATAATCTTCTGCATGGCGGCCACCGCACCGACGACTGTCGCACGCAAAGCCACAAAGCCGACCTGGCGACGATGGGCGAAGATCATCTTGCTGTCGCTCGTGGCGTTCGTCCTGGTCTATCACGGCTGGGTATTGGCGCGCGTCTTCTGGTATCGCTCGCACAACCCGGAGGTGACGGCGTTGATGGCGCAACGCATGTCGGAAGCCCGCGCTGCCGGTGAAGAGCCGAAGCGCCTGCAAACCTGGGTGCCCTATGATCGCATCTCGCCTAATTTGGTCAGGGCGGTGCTTGCCGGTGAAGATTCGCGCTTCTTCGATCACGCCGGTTTCGATTGGGAAGAGATTCGCAACGCGATGGAGAAGGATTGGAACGAAGGCAAGTTCAGTCGCGGCGCGTCAACCATCAGCCAGCAGTTGGCGAAGAATCTGTTTCTGTCGACCTCAAAGAATCCGCTGCGCAAACTGCACGAAGCGCTGATCACCAAAGAGATGGAATGGATACTGGGCAAGCGGCGTATCCTTGAAATCTACCTCAACATCATCGAGTGGGGCGACGATATCTATGGAGCCGAAGCCGCCGCGCGTCATTACTACAACACCTCCGCCGCCTCTTTAGGCTCGGATCAGGCAGCCTTTCTCTCAGCCATCATCCCCAGCCCCAACGGTGCCTTCAATCCCGCAAGGCATGGCCGCCGCGTCGACCGCCGCCGCAGCTTGATCGTCCGCCTGATGCGTCACGTCGTCGTGCCGAAAGACCTCACCTGATTTACGGCCTCAAGCGTGTGCTATACTGAGCGCAAGATTGCTGATTATTCAATCGCGTCGGCAGGGACAGGGAGAGGTAGAACAAATGGCAACCGTAGTCAGTCAGACAGAACAGTATGTTGTGCTCTATGACGTAAGCTGGGCAACGTACGAGCATCTGCTTGGAGATCACCTCGATTGCAGCAGCCCGCGTTTTACTTATGACGGAGGGACACTTGAAATCATGAGTCCATCAAGCCGACATGAAAAAACCAATCGATCCATCGCCACGCTGGTTGAGGTTCTTGCCGAAGAGTGGGAGATTGATTTAATGAATCTCGGCTCAACGACATTCAAACGCGAAGACTTCAAACGCGGATTTGAGCCGGACTCTTGTTTTTACTTTCAGAACGCCGAACGAATTCGCGGCAAAGATGAAATAGATTTGCACATTGATCCGCCGCCTGATCTGGTAATTGAGATTGACATCACCAGCGGTTCGATTCACAAGCTGCCCATCTATGCGGCGCTTGGTATACCGGAAGTCTGGCGCTACGTCGGCAACCGTCTGGTGATTCTCGTGCTCGCCGGCGGCAGCTACGTTGAAGTTGAAGAAAGCCGCGCCTTGCCTGAACTGACCGGCGCGATCATCGCCCGTTTTATCGAAGATAGCCTGACGCTCAAGCGACCGGCGTGGATGAAGAGTATCCGCGAATGGGCGCGCGGCCATCGCCCCTCATAGATTCTGCGTGGGCACAATTCGTTGACATGCGAATCCCTGCCTTAGCCTTCACTTAAACGGCACAGAGATTATTTTTTTCATCAAAGCGTATCCAGCCCGCGCCTTCATGACCAAAATGAAATTCGTTCGGATGCAGCATCTCGGCGAGAATCTCCAACGATTCGACCAATCGCGGCCCCGGCCTGTGGAAGTATTGATTGCCGTCGGCGATATAGACGCGTCCCGATTGCACAGCGCTGATTTGCTGCCACTCGGCTTTGTCGCGCAACCAGTATATCTCTTCAAGCGTCCGCGCGATGTCGAAGCCGCATGGCGACACGAAGAGCACGTCCGGGTTTCTAGCAACTAACTCTTCCCAGGTCATCCACGGCGAATGCTTGCCGGTTTCGCCGAAGAGATTCCAGCCTCCGGCCATCTCCACGAGTTCCGGCATCCAGTTGCCGGCGGCCATCAACGGCTCGATCCACTCAATGCATGCGACTGTAGGACGGCTTACAATCGCCAGGGCGCGGCTGCGGATAGCTTCCATGCGTTGCTGCGCTGCCGAGATCAACACACGGGCGCGCTCAGGCGCGTCCAACGCTTCGGCGACACGACGAATGTCGCTCCATACGTCGGCAAGCGCGTTCGGCTCAAGCGAGACAATCACCGGGCGTGTGCTGACCATCTCGCATACGGCGGCTTCAACATCTTTGAGGCTGACGGCGCAGACTTCGCATTGCGACTGTGTGATGATGTGCGTCGGGCGCAAGCCTTCGAGCGCGGCGGCGTCGACGCGGTAGACGCTCAAGGCTTCCTGCACGATGGCCTTGACCCGGCTGTCGATCTCGTAGCTGGTGCCCTCGACGTCGAACTTCGGGCTGGTCAATTGCGGCAAGCTTTTGACGGCTGGCGGATAATCGCATTCATGCGAGCGGCCTACAAGTTGATTTTCAAAGCCGAGGGCGCAGACGATTTCAGTGGCGCTGGCGATCAGCGAGACGATGCGGGGTGTATCCATTGATTGATTCTCTCCGTTTTCTGTCCGTGTGGGACGCTATCGCATTTAAGCAAGCGATTGCCTGAGAAATTTAATCCAGACGGAAGCCAATTGCCAGTTGGCATGACCGAATAGAAAGAGGATTTCTTTCAGCCTTTTGGTGATCGCTTGAAAAGTGCAGTGGTCGAGCGCTTCTCTGTGCTGTTATGATTTTAGAAGAGACGACGCGCACGCCGTCTCTCCGATGGCGATGTGGGCCGCCAGGAATCATCTGCCGAGTTGGTTACTAATGAGACTCTGTTATGATTGCGGCTCACCCTTTCCCGCTTCCAGTGACGAATGCCCGCGCTGCGGCTCACAGCTTGATGAGCCTGCCGACCCGCTGATTGGCGCAGTCTTCACAGACAAGTACGAGATCGAAGAGAAGCTTGGCGCAGGCGGTATGTGCGATGTCTATCGCGCGCGGCACATCCACATTGGCAAAGAAGTTGCCGTCAAGATGCTGCGCCCCGAGCTTGCCGCTGATCCGAAAGTGGTCGAGCGCTTCGAGCGCGAGGCGCGCGCCGCCAGCCTGGTGCGTCATCCGAATGCGATCAACATCATGGATTATGGCATCGCCGCAGGCAACACGCCGTTCCTGGTGATGGAACTGGTCGAAGGCGCAACCGTGCGCGAACTGTTGAATCGCTATGGCGCGATGACCGTCGAGCGCGTCACTGGCATTGTCAATCAAGCTTGCGCGGCACTCGAAGCAGCGCATTCGGTCGGCGTCGTCCACCGCGACATCAAACCCGAAAACCTGATCATTAGCGAGTACGACGGCAGAGACTGGGTCGAGGTGGTCGACTTCGGCATCGCCAAGATACAGGAAGATGTCAGCCGTAGCGCGGCGCTCACGGGCGCAAACTTGATCATCGGCACGCCGCGATATATGTCGCCCGAACAGGCCGGAGAAGAACGGGGGGATGCGCGCAGCGAGATCTCTTCGGGCGGTATCGTCGTTTATGAAATGCTTGCCGGTACGCCGCCGTTTGCCGGCAGTTCAGCGACACGCTTGTTGATCGCTCACGCGGTCGAGCCGCCGCCGCCGCTCGCCAGCCAGCGGCCTGATATTTCGCCTGAAGTCGCAGCCGTCGTGATGCGTGCGCTCGATAAGAACCCTGCACGACGGCAGCAGAGCGCCCTGGAGTTTGCCCGCGATTTCGAGCATGCTGCTGATCCGTCTCGGCAACCCATAAACCAGATGACACAGAGCGTGCCATCTCCACAGGTCAATGCGACGCTTGCGGATGAGGATGAAGAAACGCTTGTGCGGCGTGCCTCGCGCAGAGACGACTCTGTTTCAGAGATGAAGAATGCGCCACCGCTTGCCGCTGCAAGCCCGCCGCCGCCCGCCACTTCAAAGAGTAATCGCATGGCCCGATCAACTATCTCAAAACCAGTGGCGGCTCATGATCACCGTAAGCGGCTGCCGGTCGCACTGCTGGCCGGACTGCTGGCTCTGGTGCTGGCCGGAGTCGTTGTAGCGTATTTTACAAATCGCCAGCGCCGGTTGCCGGATAAGCCGGCGATTGAGCAGGAGAATGACCGTGCGGCGGCGACCAACGCCAATGCGTCGTTGCCTCCGAGCGCGCCTCCCCGAACCGAAGATGTGCGCTCGACCACGGCGAATCCGCCAGCGGCAACCAACACGGCGAATCCGCCGCCGGCAGATACGGGCAAGGCGGTCAACGAAGTGCGAAACGCCGTGAGCCGTTGGAACTCGGCGCTCGAATCGCGCAACCTCGACGCACACATGGCTTATTACGCGCCGCATCTACATACCTATTTTTTGAAAGATAACATCGACCGCAACGCCGCGCGTGCCGAAGTGGCAAACGCGCTGTCACGCTATTCAAAGCTCAAGATTCGCACCAGCCCGCTGGCCGTCAGTGTTGATCCTTCGGGCAGCCACGCGGTGGTGACCTATGAAAAGAGCTGGGACTTTGAAGGCAAGCAGCCATGGTCAGGGGCGGCGGTCGAGCGGCTGTGGCTTGAGCGCTTGAATGGACGCTGGCGCATCACCGGCGTCCGCGACTTGAAGCAGATTCGCTGAAGTAATCGTGATTACTATGTTGCTTGCCGAGCAGATTCACCAACAAACGCAAATGGATGTCATCGTCAACGCCAGTTCCGGCACGGACGACAAAGCCAATGTGGAGCAGCAACTCGCCGAGTTATTTACAGCGGTCGGGATTGAGGCGCGCATCCTCTTAGCTCGTAGCGGCGCTGAATTGTTGACGCACGCCAGGCGAGCCGCGCGGGACGGCGCGCAAACCATTGTGGCAGGCGGCGGCGACGGCACGATCAGCGCGATTGCCTCTATCGTTGCCGGAACCGATAAAACGCTCGGCGTGCTGCCGCTCGGCACGTTGAATCACTTCGCCAAAGATTTGCATATTCCACTCGATCTCGCCGGAGCCGTGCGCAACCTGGCCGAGGGCCGCACAGCCAAAGTCGATGTGGTCGACGTCAATGGCGAGGTCTTCATCAACAATTCAAGCCTCGGCATCTATCCGCAGATCGTCCGCGAGCGCGAGAAGAAACAGCGGCAGGGGATGGGCAAGTGGCCGGCTTTCCTGCTCGCCCTGTTCACCGTGCTGCGCCGCTATCCGCTGGTCAGCGTGCGTCTGGTGGCGCACGATCAGAAACTCCTGCGTCGCACGCCCTTCGTCCTTATTGGTAATAATGAATACAAAACATCGAGTTTCAGGATGGGCGGGCGCAGTTGTCTGAATATGGGCAGGTTGAGCATTTATACCGCGCCGGTCAGTGGACGCTTCGAGTTATTCAAGCTGTTCGTCAAAGCTTTCCTGGGAAGGATCAGCGAGGCGGACAACTTCGACAGCCTGTGCGCCACCGAAGTCTGGGTTGAAACCCGCCGGCGGAAGATTCCGGTTGCCCTCGACGGCGAAATCAGGCGATTGCAGACGCCGCTGCACTATCGCGTGCGCCCTGGGGCGCTGCGCGTCATTGTCCCCAATGACCAGGAAGGCGAAGTTGCGTGATCGAGGAGGCAAGCAATGCGCACGCTGGTTCATCTCAGTGATCTGCACTTTGGCCGCATTGATTACGCCATCGTCAAGCCGCTGACTGAAACGATTCACGGCCTCAAGCCCGATCTCGTTGCCGTATCGGGCGACTTGACGCAGCGCGCTCGCAGCGAAGAGTTCAAAGAAGCGCGGGCCTTTCTCGATGCCCTGCCGTCGCCGCAGATCGTCGTGCCGGGCAATCACGACGTGCCGCTGCACAACGTCTTCGCGCGCTTCGTCACGCCGTTTGACAAGTACCGGCGCTGGATCAGCGACAATCTAGAGCCGGTTTATGAAGATGATGAGATGGTCGTGATGGGGATCAACACGGCGCGCTCGCTGACGATCAAAGACGGGCGCGTCAATCGCAACCAGATTGCGCAGATGCGCGAGCGGCTCTGCCGCTACGATGATGCGATGATGAAGATCACTGTGACGCATCACCCGTTTGATTTGCCTGCGGGCGCAGATGCAAGGGATCGCGTCGGGCGCGCGCAACTGGCCTTAGAATCGCTGGCCGAATGCGGCGCGGATATGTTTCTCGCAGGCCATCTGCATCTCGGCCATACAGGCAAGACGGCCATGCGTTATAAAGCGGGCGACCGCAACGCGATCATCGTGCAGGCAGGCACGGCGACCTCGACGCGCGGTCGCGGCGAGTTGAATTCGTTCAACGTCATTCGCATCGAAGGCGACAACGTCACCATCGAGCGTTTGGCCTGGCAGGTCGAGCGCGCCGCCTTCGCCATCGCTTCCATAGATCGCTTCCATTACACGCCCGCCGGTTGGGAACGTGTACCGGCATCATCGTAGCTTTATCCTTCAATGTGTCGTGCTGCCGACGTCGACATCGAATCAACGCAGCTTGTCGGTTAATTATTCAAGGATGGTTATTGGCTTACCAGAAACACATCCCACGCCCAGCGGCCAACCTGCGCATCATGGGAATCAAAGACTCTAGCCCGGTATTTAAACTGATTGCCATACTGATCTGTACGCCTTGATTCTCGATAATCGAGGTCAATTGCGTAAACGCCTAATGATGGCAGCCTATGTAGCTCACCTGTCTCTGAGATGCCGTTGTGATTTGTATCTTGCCATAGCCACAAGCTGGAGAAGATCGCATCACGAGGGCCTATTCTTCCGTCGCTGTTGCCACCATTTTGAGGCTTGTCATATTCTGCCAGAGCAATAAAACCATTGGGATTACCGGATGGCGGTTGCGGTGTGTAGTTGCCAAATAATTCAGTGCCATTATCTATCGTGCCATTACCATTACGGTCAAGCACTAAGAATGCCTCATCTGAACCGGGTGCTGTCCAACCTATACGTTTCAGCGTTCCATTCCCTGGAATATCAAAATCAACGCCATTTGCCACATTCGTTAAATCGAATCCATTGCCGTTTATATCTATAAGAATCGGAGAACTCCTCACACAGCAATTGTCCTGCCGGTAACACCCCCCTGGACAGCCATCATTATTGGCATATTGACAAAGACTACTGTATCCACAGGATTGCTGCCCTGAGTTACATGGTGGAGACGTTTGAGGCATTACGTTTCCATAAGAATAACTAGTTTGAGATGAGCCTGAAGCCTGACAAAAATTATATGAACAATGTGAAGGAGTACAAATGTCAAGGCAGGTAGCTATCATGAAATCTACTTCCTGTGACCAACTGGTTTGAGTGACCATCGGAGCCTTGAATGTTGCCCAGCATTTATTTACTCCCGGATGATTGATATCACTGCAGTAATACACGCAACCAATCTGACCATCAGTTATAGTTCCTAGCATAACATCCTCACTCTTATTTGCCCAGGTAATGGTCTTGGTTCCCGTTTTCTCTAGCGGCAGTGGCCCTAGGATGTTACATGGATCAGCCCCCTCGCTACACGTCGAAGATTTTAAAACCTCTCTCGGACATCCTGACCTATAAACAGTGCCAGGAGTATCACAATCGGCTGCATAACCCATCGGGATCTGCAATACCAGTAGGCCAATCACTAGCGACAGGCAAAATAGTTCTTTTTTCATGATCTTTGTTCTTTTAGGGAACTGGTTATCGAACCTGTTTTAAAGAATTCAGGATTGCGAGATTTCTTTTTTCGTACCTATCTATAATCAGCAGTAATGCTTTACGGGCAATATCCTCTCCCCTTTCATTTTCAACTTGTTCTAGCTGTTTAAGATTATTCATCGCTCGTTCTTTTTCATTATGAAGTCCTGTACGAAACGCAAGTGACCATCCTTCTTCCTCATGTACTGGAAGCTGTTCGAGTTTAAGCTTAACTACCTCTCGTTTTTGCATTAGGCTCATATTTTTTCGAGTGACCAATGTATCCCGAAACAGGGGAAGAATCCGTGCCAATTGTTCTTGTTCCCCTGCGCGTTCAGCAAATATTTCTTTAACAAACTTGGCATCACCATCTGATGTCCCATCTTCATAAACAACGGCTAAAATAGTGATTCCTTTCTCATGGCTTGTAGGTGAGGGTAATCCACATGATTTTACTTTAGTAGCTCCAACTGCTATGGTGTCGTCACTTCCAATCATTTCAGATTTATAAATAACTTCAGATGAGGACCATGATAATGCTGTTATGGCTTTGTCTGAATCATTTCTTAATGATAGAAGGACGTGATCATTTTCTACTTTTACATCAGCGATGACTAAATTCGGAACCAGGCTAATTACAGGAAAGCTAACCTGTTTCTTAGAAGTACTTGCTCTGAAGACACCAAGTTTGAAAGACGACAAGAAGATGAATATACAAATGCAAGAAAAAACCAGGAAATAAGGTTTCCGAGCGATTAGCTTGATTTTCTTCATAAGAACTCCTCCTCAGCAAGAAACGTGCGGCAAACCCATCGGCAGGTCGAAAGTAGCTAGAACAACTGTTTGTATCATTGACAACTATCCGAGTCAACAAAAATCGCCGTGAATTTCTGTCGTCAGGAATTCAACCGCCTGGATTGCGCCGCTGACGCTACAGGGGATGGCCAGGCAGCGCCAATCGGATTCTTCAGATTCCCTGATCCAGACGCCGGCAGCCGAATCAACACCAAGCTGTCTGCCCCGTCGCTCGAAGATGATCCAGTGCTGATTTCCTATGCTGCGTGAAAGAATATTGAAGCCGCGCTCGCGGAGCAAGCCCTGAATGTGATTGACTGCCTCTGTCTGCTTAATTGCTTTCATGAAAAAAAAGGGAAAGCCTGCTTCCCCAGTCAAGCTCTCCCCAAAAGTACAACAAGTCCCTTCTTTCAGTCGCAAAGGAGAATTTCACGCTAGTCCTAAGCTGCTTGCACCCTCATCACTCGTTCGCCCTTCCGTATTAGCTAAATGATCCTGCCAAAGAGTGCTTGCCCTGCCTGACAATCACACCAGGCGGAGCCGTCAAAAACGGCATCTCGATGATGCAAGAGATCCCTACGGTTGCCGCGCACCAGATGCACACCATTTTGTGCGGCAAAATTTTCTCTCCCCTATTGAGCCTTGATACCTGTTATGGTACAAAGGCTTCTCTGAGCAAAAATACACACGCGCAACCATGCACCGTACCGCAGGTGACTCGAATGTTGATGGTTATCCTGAGCAATTCCGTCAGGCTGCCTATGGGGATGAATAGGCGATGCTCAGGCGGCTGCGCGTGTGTGCTTAACGCTTCTATGTCACCTCTAGCGATAGGCGAGCCGCCCACGATACGTCAGGGTGCTATTTGCCTCATAAGCGTGGTGTATGTTACGACAGAAAATTCTGCTTGTCAATACATAAAAGTCATAAAATGACTTTTATGTAACAGAAAGGATAAATGGAAAAACTGGGAAAGTATCTTGACCGGGTGATGCGCCAGAAAAAGCTCACTCCCAAAGAGCTGGCAAGACGCTGCAATGTCACCGATAGCTATATCGGCAGAGTCCTCAAGGGCGATTCCGGCAATCTCACTGTGAAAACGATGGTGGCGCTGGCAGAGGGGTTGGGCGTGAATGCCCACGATGTCTTTACGGCGGCTTCAGGCATCCCTGTAGATGAAGCGGCGCACATCGATCCGCGCCTGCTGCTGCACCAGATCCAAAAGCTCATCCATGACCCGACCGGCTTCAAAGTCTTGCAGCAGTGGCTACAGCTTCCATCGAGGAAGCAAAAGCGCCTGCTTGACTTCATCGCATTTCTGAATGACCAGCAGCCAAAAACCAAAACCAGGTCACGCAAGAAATGACTATTTCGCCTTCTCCGGCCTGGAAAAGACTTCGAGCGCATGCTCTAAAATTTCTCGAATTTTATCTTCTTCGTAACGATTTTCAGTAATCAATTCGAGCAGCTTCATAGCCATATCCTGGCTCGTCATGTCTTCGGGGAGTTGATCTGTGTCATTGCCGTTGGGTTCTTTGACCATTTTTCTTTTCCAGTCCTCTAGTTTGGTCACGCTACCCGGTTGCTGGAACGGATTTGGGGTAGTCTGCGCTGAGGAAGTCCGTTCCGGCAAATGGAGTAGATTTTGTGGTGTGATGCGCTGAGAAAGCGAGACGGTCGACCGAGACTTGTATCCCTGCAAGTTGATCGCATCGCTCGTTTCGCGCCACTCAGGATATGCAAAAGCATAAGGCGATGCAAGCACAAGCTTACAAATATTCTGCGCTTCTTCGGTTCTTCCCACCTCGCCTAATTCGACGGCCAGAGAGTTCAGGTACTGATAGCGCGCAAACGGCGTCAGGTGGCAGACAAGCGGCTTAAGGTCTTCTAAATGTTTGACTGCCAGAGCATGATTCCCGTCTAAGGTTTCTAAGACAATGATGCCTCGTATGGCTTGGACAAATACTGAAATATTCTTGGACTGCTTGATTGCTCCCTCATAGTACTTGATCGCCTCGGAATAATTTTCGCTTCCCGCCTCGATTGCCGCGAGCGAGATCAGGGCTTTGGAGCGAAACGCTTCTGATTGTTCGATGACGGTTTCAAAGGTCGCTTTGCAAGCCTTGCCTCGCCGGAAAGCACACCAGCCTTCATAAAACTGGCCAATCATTCGATATTCCTTGAGGGGCAAGTTGGAAAGCGCGATGCTTAATTCCTCAAGCCACGACCCTTGGCGCAGAGTTTGCGCCCGCTCGGATTCAGCCACCAGTATCTTTCCGAACCGCTCAAAGTCAGAAACATTACTCCGCAGATGCTGGTACAATGCGGCCCATCTTCGCAAGGAGGAACCGATGAAGCGACTATTGGCAACTGTAACACTCATGTGCTGTTTGTCCTTTCCTGCCTACGCAGGCCATGTACTTCCAGACGGGGCATATTGCGCATGCGGACCAGCGTACTGTATCTGCGACCCAGGTGAAAAGCCACAAACCAGTTCAACTGGCTTGGCGACTGGTAAACCGGATCAATCATTGCCACGCAACGCAGGTGACGTAAACTTAGGCTCCGAAGTTTTGCTGCTTGCCTTGCTTCTTGCCGTCTGGCTAAGAGCAAGAGCCTAACGTTTTGAGTACAACCTAAATCTTTAACTGCCGCTGTTGCAAACTCCCGGGCGGCTCAGTAGTCGTGTGCCTATTTAACAAAAAACTACCCTGAATGCAAGACATCGTAGGCTTGGTTACAAAAATGGCGAATCCTTTGCCCCTAAGCACGTCTGGGTTGCTGGAGTCATTAGCCCCGTAGGGGCGAAATGTTTATAGTCATTATCGTAGAAAAGAATCCAAGCTCCGTCAGGAGCGCAATGTAAACATTTCGCCCCTACGAGGCTGGCTTTCTCTTAGACGATTGTAACTATAAACATTTCGTCCCTACGGGACTTTTCAGAATTGCTTCATAGAAATCACTTCGACCATAGAGACTTTGATTTTGTTCCATCAAGCCAGCCGCTGAATAGACGCCGCGCCTTCGGTGGTTTATGCTTTTCTCGCTTTTGTTATGAATTCAATCTCATCTGGAGGAAGACCATGCGCACACACCAGCTGATTCAGGCGACGTGTCTTTTAGCCGTCTTATTTCTGTCGTCATTCGTGCCCGCTTCGTCACTGGCTCAGAGCCATTCTCCGAGCAACGGTAACGGCAAAGCGGTGGATAGCAAAACCTTCGAGCGCCTCGAATGGCGCAGCATCGGCCCGGCCAATATGGGCGGGCGCACCGCCGATGTCGAGGGCGTGCCCGGCAATCCGAACATCGTTTATGCGGGCACCGCTTCGGGCGGCATCTGGAAGACGACCAACGGCGGCACGACCTGGACGCCTATCTTTGAGCGGCAAAATACCATCTCAGTCGGCGACATCGCGCTTGAGCCGAACAACCCGGATGTCATCTGGGTCGGCACAGGCGAATCGAACGTCCGCAATAGCGTGTCGTTTGGTGATGGGGTTTACAAATCGAATGACGGCGGCAAGACCTGGCGGCACATGGGATTGAAAGAGACGATGTACATCTCGCGCATCATTGTGCATCCGAGCAATCCCGATACGGTCTACGTCGCGGCGCTCGGCCACGCCTTCGGCCCGAACGAAGAACGCGGCGTCTTTATGACGACCGACGGCGGCAAGACCTGGCAGAAGACCCTCTACATCGACGCAGAGCATGGCGCTGCCGACATCGACATCGATCCGTCGAATCCCAACATCCTCTACGCGGCGATGTGGAGCTTCGAGCGCAAGCCCTGGACGTTTCGCAGCGGCGACGAAAAAGGCGGCCTCTACAAATCGATTGACGGCGGACGAACCTGGCAAAAACTCACCAAAGGCTTGCCCAAACTGATGGGCCGCATCGGCGTGCGCGTCGCGCCGAGTAACCCTGATGTCGTCTACGCCATCACCGAAGCGAAAGAAGGCACGCTCTATCGCTCGGATGATCGCGGCGAATCGTTCAAGATGATGACCAAGCAGGCGAGCATCGTCTCGCGTGGTTTTTATTACTCAAGAGTGCGCGTTGACCCGACGAATGAGAATCGCGTCTACGCCGTCGCTTCGACTTTGTTCGTGTCGATAGACGGCGGCAAGACCTTCCGCCCGATCTCTGGCCGCACGCACGTCGATTTTCATGCCTTCTGGATTGACCCGAAAGACCCGAATCGCATGTGGCAGGGGCAGGACGGTGGCATCGCGGTCTCTTATGATCGCGGCGAGCACTGGGAGTATGTGAACAATCTGCCCATCGGCCAGTTCTATCAGGTGGCGGCAGACAATCGCCAGCCCTTCTATTACGTTCACGGCGGCTTGCAGGACAACGGCGGCTGGACGGGGCCGAGCCGCACGCGCGAGCCTGCGGGCATACTCAATGACGACTGGCGCATGGTGAATTTCGGCGACGGGTTCTTTGTGTTGAATCACGCGGATGATCCTGATCTTTATCTTTCCGAATCGCAGGGCGGCGATGTGGTGCGCACGAACTTTCGCACGCGCGAGCAGCAACTGGTCAGCCCGCAGCCCGCAGATGATGGCGGCGCTGCCGGCGGCAAGAAATATCGTTTCAACTGGAACTCGCCCATCATCCAATCGCCGCACGATAAGAACACCGTGTGGTTTGCCGGCAACGTCGTCTTCAAGTCCACGGATTTCGGCAAGACCTGGCAGCCAATCAGTCCTGACCTGACGACGAATAACCCCGAACGCTTGAAAGATTCGGGCGGCCCGGTCGCCATCGAAAACACTGGCGCGGAATATTACTGCACGATCATCAGTCTCGCCGAATCACCTTTGCAGGCGGGCAGCATCTGGGCAGGCACAGACGACGGCAATCTGCAACTGACAACCGACGGCGGCAAATCTTGGACAAACGTGGTTAAGAATGTCAAAGGCGTGGCGACGGGCTCGCCTGTGTCGCACGTCGAGCCATCGCGGACTGGCGTCGGGGTCGCTTACCTGGCTTTCGAGCGGCATATGTTCGACGATTTTCGCCCTTATGTATTCAAGACCACAGATAATGGCAAGTCGTGGACGAACATCGCCGGCAACCTGCCGGACAAGGCTTACGTGCAGGTGGTGCGCGAAGACCCGAAGAACACAAACCTGCTGTATGCCGGAACCGAGCTTGGCTTATTCGTTTCTTACACCGGCGGCAATACGTGGATGCCGCTCAACCTGAAGAACCTGCCGGCGGTTTCGGTTCACGACATACTGATTCACCCGCGCGAAAACGATTTGATTCTGGCGACGCATGGCCGCAGCCTGTGGATCTTTGACGACGCGACGCCGATACAGCAGATGAGCGAATCGATTGCGGCGAGCGAATCATACTTGTTCGACATACGCCCGGCGCTGCGTTACACGTCGCGCTTCACGCGCTACGGCATCGGCGATAAAGTTTTCACCGGCCCGAATCCGCCTTATGGGGTATTGATTACTTATTATTTGAAGAGCAAGCCGGACGAAAAGACGACCGTGAAGATCAGCGTGCTCGACGGCAGCGGCAAGCTCATTCGTGAAATCAAGCAAGCGCCGAAGGAAGCCGGGTTGAATCGCATCAGTTGGGATTTGCGTTACGGGGGGCCGCGCATACGCCGCGAGCCGCCACCTGAGGAGGAGGCTTTCTTTGGCGGGCCGCGCGGCCCACAGGTCTTGCCCGGCAGCTATACCATCAAGCTGACGGTTGGCGACAAATCGCTTGAGAAGCGTGTCGATGTGCGCCTCGATCCGACGGTCGAAGTAGTGGCGGCGGATTTGCAAACGGCGCTTGATTACGGCCTGAAGACGCGCGATCTGCAATCGGCGGCGACCGATGCGTTGCGCACGCTCGACAGCATCAAAGAGCAGTTGCAAGGGATTCAAAAAATCGTCAAGGATCGCATGCCCGATGCGCCCAAAGAACTGGCGACGGCGCTTGAGGATCATATCAAGCAGGTCGAGGCGTTGCAGAATAAGCTGGCGCGACAGGACACAGGGCTAGGGTTCAGCGGCAACGCAGGAATCGCTGACAGCCTCGGCGGTTTCTTCTTTTCGATTGACAGCGTCAACGCCGCGCCGACGCCTTATCAAGCCGAAGGGTTTAAGGAGTTGCAGGCGAAGTTCCGTGAGCGCATGGAAGAGGTGAATCGCTTCATCAGCGATAAAGTGGCGCAGTTGAATGAAACCCTGCGGCGCAACAACGCGCCGACGGTCGTCGCCGTCAAGCCGATTGAATTGCCGCGTTGACCAATACGCACAGGGCAGTCTGTGATTGCCCTTGACTTTATTCTGGCATGGCGTTCCGCCTTCAGGCGTATGCAGGATCAACACAACCTGCTGCCTGAAGGCGGAACTCCGGATCGCCAAGCAATCGCTTGCCGGATGCGCTTATTTTCTTCCGCGTCCCCTGAGCGCGTCTATGCTCCAGACGCCGGAACCGTAGGTGGCGACGTAGAGGAAGATAAAGCAATAAAGCACCGCCAGTTCGCCACCATTCTGAATCGGCAGCGGGGCAGCCTTTGCATGCTGAATGAAATAAGCGGCAGCCATCTCGCCGCTGGCGATGAAGGCCGCAATGCTGGCGAACAAGCCGAGCGCGATCAGCAGACCAGCGACCAGTTCGATTACTCCCGCAGCCTTGAACAGTGTCTCGAGCGGCATGGAATTTTTGGAGGGTGGCCAGCCGAACAACTTCTGGCTGCCATGCATCGCAAACATCAATCCCGCCACGATGCGCAGCAAGGCATAGCAATACGGCGAATACTTCCCAAGCCAACGTGTCATGAGTTATCCCCTTGAGAAAAGTCAGCTCATGTTTTTCGATGCCTGCGAATCCTTCACGATGATGCCGGGATTGCGCCACTGCCGCAGTCTTCCATGAGCCAGAGCCTGTGTGCAGTTTATGCTATTCGGCGCGGAATGCCAAAGCACTTTTTGTGCTAACGGCTATGCGTAACCCGCCGCGAGAACAGGCGACTTGAGCCGGCTGCAAAATTAAGGTTTTCAAGTCAGGCAGAACTGTTTATTATGGTGACGTGGACACGCTAGCATAGCCGACGGGCAAGGGCCCAAGGCTTCAATACCTGTTTTATTCAACAATAAATGCATGATGTCATGTAGGAGAACCGTTCCAGACCTGCGAGCACTCTGCCCTTTCAACGGACTCCTACCTCTATACAAACCGGCGCGGCGGCGCGTCACGGCCACAAGTGTGCAGTCGACAGGCACGCACTGAATAAGTCAATGACCAAACGATGTGTCGCACTGAACCATCACCCACTGTGTAAAGGAGATTTGCATGGCTAGTACGGCAAGAGAGGCGCTAAACCTCGAAGGATTGGATGCGCGGCTATTATTGCGGACGTTGATGGCGGTCAAAAAGGGCGACTTCTCGGTACGCCTGCCGGACGAGCAGACCGGAATCGCCGGCAAGATCGCCGATACGCTCAATGAAGTGATTGAGATGAATGAACGGCTGGCTCAAGAGCTACAGCGCATGAGTGCCATCGTTGGCAAGGAAGGCAAGATCACCCAGCGCGCCTCGATAGGCAACGTCAGTGGTGCATGGGCGAAGCAGATTGATTCGCTCAACAGCATGATCTCGGATTTAGCGCAGCCAACCACGGAAGTCTCGCGGGTCATCGGCGCGGTTGCCAAAGGCGACCTGTCACACACGATGGCGCTGGAGGTCGAGGGCCGCCCGCTGAAAGGCGAGTTTCTGAAAACCGCGAAGCTCGTCAACACCATGGTTGACCGTCTCGGCTCGTTTGCCTCGGAAGTCACCCGCGTGGCGCGCGAGGTCGGCACCGAAGGCAAACTCGGCGGCCAAGCGGTGGTGAAAGGCGTATCCGGCACGTGGAAAGACCTGACAGACAGCGTCAACCTGATGGCCGGCAATTTGACGGGTCAGGTGCGCAACATCGCCGAAGTGACAACGGCAGTAGCCAACGGCGATCTATCGAAGAAGATCACGGTCGATGTGAAGGGCGAAATTCTCGAACTGAAAAATACGATCAACACCATGGTCGATCAACTGAGTTCTTTCGCTTCGGAAGTCACGCGCGTGGCGCGCGAAGTCGGTACGGAAGGCAAGCTCGGCGGGCAGGCGCAGGTGAAGGGCGTCGCCGGGGTGTGGAAAGACCTGACCGATAACGTCAACCTGATGGCCGGCAACTTGACGGGGCAAGTAAGAAACATCGCCGATGTGACGACCGCAGTAGCCAACGGCGACCTGTCTAAGAAAATCACTGTCGATGTGAAAGGCGAAATTCTTGAGCTGAAAAATACGATCAACACGATGGTTGATCAGCTCAACTCGTTCGCCTCGGAAGTGACGCGCGTGGCACGCGAAGTGGGTACGGAAGGCAAGCTCGGCGGCCAAGCGGTAGTGAAAGGCGTGTCGGGAACCTGGAAAGATTTGACTGACTCGGTCAACTTCATGGCAAGTAACCTGACCGGGCAGGTGCGCAATATCGCTGAAGTGACAACGGCAGTAGCCAACGGCGACCTGTCGAAGAAGATCACCGTCGACGTGAAGGGCGAAATCCTTGAATTGAAAAATACGATCAACACCATGGTCGATCAGCTTGGTTCATTCGCTTCAGAAGTGACCCGCGTGGCGCGCGAGGTCGGCACGGAAGGCAAACTCGGCGGCCAGGCTGAAGTCAAAGGCGTATCTGGAACCTGGAAAGATTTGACGGATAACGTCAATGCGATGGCTGGCAACTTGACGGGGCAGGTAAGAAACATCGCCGATGTGACGACCGCCGTAGCCAACGGCGACCTGTCGAAGAAGATCACCGTCGATGTGAAAGGCGAAATCCTTGAGTTGAAGAACACGATCAACACCATGGTCGATCAACTCAACTCGTTCGCTTCGGAAGTCACCCGCGTGGCGCGCGAAGTGGGTACGGAAGGCAAGCTCGGCGGCCAAGCTGATGTGAAGGGCGTCGCCGGTACATGGAAAGATTTGACTGACTCGGTCAACTTCATGGCCGGCAACTTGACCGGGCAGGTGCGTAACATCGCTGAAGTGACAACGGCAGTAGCCAACGGCGACCTGTCGAAGAAGATCACCGTCGACGTGAAGGGCGAAATCCTTG
>JBBWZK010000068.1:0-43218 GCA_039648975.1 Blastocatellia bacterium | reverse complement strand
TCCATCTATGCATGAAATCCTCACTCCGCCTTGTGAATCCTCATGCCGGTAAAAATTGATTCACAATCTGATCTGCTCGTTTAGTTGATTGCTCTGACTATACAATCAAACTCGAATACGATTCAACAAAAGCAAAGTTTCAGCCAGGAAGCGGGAGGCAGTTAGTAGCTCATCGTTAAGCTCCGTTAGGAGCGCAATGTTTATAGTCAGGAAGTCCGTTAGTTCTTCAAGCTCCGTCAGGAGCGTAATGTTGACATTTCGCCCCGACGGGGCTGGCGAACTTTCTGGCACCCGTTTGCTATAAACATTGCGTCCCTAACGGGACTGGAACTGCCTCCTGCTTCCTGCTTCCTGCCTCCTGCTTCCTGGCGACCGCACGCATCCAGATGCTAGATTACCCATTCAGGATGCCACCGAGGGAGATGATGCAGATGAAATTTTCGACCATAGCGATTCACGCCGGGCAGGAGCCCGACCCGGCGACCGGCGCGGTCAGCGTGCCGATTTATCAAACTTCGACTTATGCGCAGGAAGGCATCGGCAAGCATAAAGGCTTTGAGTACGCGCGCACGCAGAACCCGACGCGGCTGGCCTGCGAAAAGAATCTGGCGGCGCTGGAAAACGGGCGATTCGGTTATGCCTACGCCTCCGGCATGGCGGCCACCAACGCCGTGATGACGCTCTTGCAGGCCGGCGATCACGTCATCGTCAGCGATAACACCTACGGCGGCACGTTCCGGCTCTTTGACAAAATACTGCGCAAGTTCGGATTGGAATTTACCTACGTCGATGCGCGCGAGCCGCAGAATGTCGAAGACGCGGCGCGCGCCGAAACTCGCATGGTGTTCATTGAAACGCCAACCAATCCGGTGATGTCGCTGGTTGACATTGCCGCCGTAGCCGAGATGACTAAACGTCGCGGCATTCGCCTCGTCGTCGACAATACGTTTATGAGTCCTTACTTTCAGCGTCCGCTCGAACTCGGCGCAGACATCGTCGTGCATTCGACGACGAAATACCTGAACGGCCACAGCGACAGCATTGGCGGCGTCGTCGTCCTCAACGATGAAGAAGACGCCCGCCAGATGGCCTTCATTCAAAATGCCGCCGGCGCTATTCTCTCGCCGATGGACGCATTTCTGATCATGCGCGGCACCAAGACGCTGGCAGTCCGCATGCGCCAGCACGACGAGAATGGCCGCCAGGTGGCGCAGTTTCTCGCCGAGCATCCGGCAGCCCGGAAGGTTTATTATCCCGGCTTGAAATCGCATCCGCAGCATGAACTGGCGCGGCGGCAGATGAGCGGCTTCGGCGGCATGATTTCGTTTGAGACCGGCTCGCTTGCCAACGCCAGCCGCGTGCTTGAAAGCGTCCGCCTGTGTACGCTCGGCGAGTCGCTGGGCGGCGTCGAGACGCTGATTTCGCACCCGGCGACCATGACGCACGCGTCGGTTCCCGAAATCGAGCGCAATCGCCTGGGCATCACCGACGGGCTGGTGCGCATTTCGGTCGGCATCGAAGACGTTGAAGACATTATCAGCGATCTCGATCAGGCGCTCGGTAAAATCTAGGATTCGGGATTTAGGATTCAGGATTCAGAGGAAAAAGAAGTCGGCAGCAGCAAGTATGCTTGTCACGCCTTCGCTTTCATCCTGAATCCTAAATCCCGAATCCTGAATCCTGACTTCATGTTGCCAATCATACGAAAATCAATCATAATCACGGCCAAACTTGAGACAAGGGTGAAGTAAGCATAATAGGTTCGGTTGAACGGGCATCCCCAGGCCGCGCCGAGCCGCCAGCTTAGTTTATGGCGGAAGATTACGCATTCAATATAGCCGTTTATGCCATGACCCACGTCGGCATGGTGCGGTCGGGCAACGAAGACAACTTTCTGGTATTGAACCTTACGACTGCCGATACCTGGACGCCGGCCAAAGTCCATGACGAGCCGGCAGCGCATCTGACGACCTTTGCGCAAAGTCACTATGGCTCGCTGCTGGCGGTCAGCGACGGCATGGGCGGCGCGCTGGCCGGCGAAGTTGCCAGCCATCACGCCGTCGAATGCGTGCGCGACCGCATGCTCGAGCTCCAGGCCAGTCCGACTTACGCCAGGATTCCTTACCACGAACGGCTGCGCTTATCCATCGAGCTTGCGAATCTATATATCCACCAGATGAGCCTGCGGCGTTCGGAATGCGCCGGCATGGGTGCGACCTTTACAGCGGCGGGATTTTTCGGCACGACGGCCTACTTCGGCCAAGTCGGCGACAGCCGCGCCTATCTGATTCGCGGCGGCAAAATACAGAAGGTGACGAGCGATCAATCGCTCGTCGAAGAATTGGTCAAAGCCGGCCACATTACCGAAGAAGAGGCCGAGCGCCACACCTACAAGAACGTCATCCTGCAAGCCCTCGGCGCGTCGCCCAGCATCAATGTCGTGGTTGATCGCGTCGAGTTGCGCGACCTCGACATCATTCTGCTGTGCAGCGACGGACTGACTTCCAACTCCAAGGTAAAACCGGAAGAGATGGTGCGCTTGATTGACCAGTCGCATTCGCTCAAGGAAGCTTGCGAGTCGCTGATCGAGGCCGCCAATCAACGCGGCGGTGAAGATAACATCACGGTTCTGGTGGCTCAGGTGACGAGCGGCAAATTGCCGCCGCCCGAAGCTGATCCCAGCGGCGCTACCTTGCCGCTCAATGGCAGCGCCGTCCAGCAAGATCGCTGGGGCGCTGAAACCATCCCGCGCGATCTCAACCTGCCTTATGAAGTGGATCTCGACTTGGTAGACGATGAGGAAGAGACGATTCCGCCGACCGAAAAACTCACCAGCGATTCCTAGAAACGTGAAACGTGATGCGTGATTGACTGCCGCTGCCCATCCACCGGTCGTAGCGCAGTCAATCACGCATCACGCATCACGCATCACTTCAGGTTGTCGGTCGCGCCGCCGTAGTAGACCCGTTTGTATGAAGTCACGGTGGGCGCGTTGGTCTGCGCTGTCACACGCGGCCCGCCGTCCGGGCCGCCATCGTCGACGAGGTAGCCGGGATAAAACGGCGGCGATTGGCCATTGTCATAACGCGCATCCCAACTGCCTTTGTACATATAGCCGTGAAAGACGCCGTCGTAGACGCCGAAGTTGTCGAAATTCGTCGCCTGCATGCCGCCGACCAGATTGAAATTGCCTCTGTAGGGCATACTACCAAATTTGGTCGCCAGGTCTTGCGAGCGGATGCGCCCGCCGTAGGGCCTGCCGTCCGCGCCCAGTATCGGATTGCCTTCGGCGTCATGAAGCTCGAAGGCGGCAATCGACGCGTTCACGGTCATGTTATCCGGCGCTTTGCCATTCGTCGGCACCTCGACGTTGCCGCCCGATGCGAAGATGCCCAGAACATTCTGCGCGTCCTGATTGATCGGATTGCCCGCCGCATCGACCACCGGTGTTTCGTAAGTTAGATCGCCGGTCAACACCACAGAGCCGCCCGCCACCGGTTTGCGGTCGTTGCCCGATTGATAGCCGCCCGCCGTGACCGTGACGGCAAAGTCGGAATCAATGGCAGGGATCGGCTGGCCGTTGCCGTTGCGGCCCGGCCCATGTAATGACTGCACGTCGCCGCGTATATAAAGCGACGCCGCCGAACGATTGCCCTTCTCGGCAATCGAACGATCCTTCGGCACGCCGCGCAGCGTCTTGGTGCCGTTGCCCGCATCAATCGTCGTCGTGTTGGCATCAACATCAATCACTACGGTCGTCGTCTTGTTGCCTTGCGTGATGCGTATGATCTCGCGATTGCCTGAAGGGTCGGCGCTCAGTTGTATATCGCTGGCATCGCCCATCACATAGATGCCGCTGCCGGAAAACGTCTCGCCGTCCGACGGCACATAGACGCCCTGCGCCAGGGTTGGCGTCGTCGCCGTCGGGTCTTTCGGATCGGGCAGCGATTCGCCGAGATTGTCTGTGCTGCGCAAAGCGCGATGCAAGTCGCCGTCGGTCGGCGGCCCTGCGGAAAGCTGGTAGCCGCCGTCGAGCACGGCGCGCGCTTGATCGAAGGCATTGCCGGTCGGCGGAATCGGCGCAACGCCGCGATCAAAGCCTGCGAGGAACTTCGGCGCAACCAGCACGCCGTCGACGATGTCGGAATCGGAATCGACCGGCGCGGGCGGCATGCCGCCGCCGTGTCGATAATAGCTGGCGCTCTGGTAAGACTGCGATACGTGGCCGTGAAAGACCGGCGGGTCCGATCCGTCCGCCGTCGTCCAGAAACCGAATCGCTCGTTGGTGTGTACGCGGCCCGCGAAACGGTCGCCGGGGCCGAGTCCCTGATAGATGAAAGGCCCCGCAGGATTGTACGGATCGAAGGTGTCGTAGAAGAGCGCGAATTCCGAGAACGTGCCAACCCGCAAGCCGCCGCCTTCGCCTTTGACGAGCAGCTTGAAATTGATGACGCCGTCTTCGACCAGCGTCACTGCGCCGTTGAGTCCTTCGATTCCTTCGCCGCGCGATTCGAGTTGATAAGTGACCGTGTACGGCTCGACCTGCCCGTAGCGCGGGTAGAGCGGATTGACGTACTGGACGCGCTGGTTATAGTGCGCCGGATCATTGTCGTCTACAGGGTAGGGTACCTGTATGTCTTTAACCGTGATTTTTGTAATATATGCCGCATTATTCGGAAAGACTTCTTTTTTGTTCATGGCGGCCTGGGCGGCAATGATGAAGTCGTTCGGAACGAGCGTCGCCTGGCCCGGCGTGATGCGCGGCGGGTCGGGCAGCGAGCCAACGATGAACTTATCGTTGCGCAACAGACGGTGCAGGTTGTTGACGCCGGCTTCTGCCGCGTAGAAGCCGCTCGTCAGATTCTTGAAATTCTGGGTGATCGCTTTGTCGGACAATGACGTGAAGGTAACGGCAAGGCCAAGCATCAACAACAAAGACATGATGAGCAGCACGGCGATGAGCGCCATGCCGCGCTCATCCTGGCGGTCGTTGGTTTCGCAGAGTTGCCGTTGACACTCCTCCATGTTCGTCTTTGAATTGGTCACCCTTGGGTGCGCCCCTCTCTTACGCATCGCTCTCACCTCCGAACCTGTCGCCGCCGTCCTTCTGATTGAGGCAGTCACTGGTTCAGGCTTCATTGATTTGGATAGCTGGAATTTGGATTACTGGTTTCACCCGGTCGCGGATTCAAACGCTCGTGCAGCTTCGGCTGGCGACCGATGTAGCGTGTTCGACGCTGGAAGCCGTCACCGCCATTTCTATCGCTGCCGCCATTGCCGTCAATCGGCTGGCCGTTGGCGTCGTAACCGCGCGGCTGCCCGCTACTGCCGCCTGCGCCGCCAGAGCCGCCGGGATCGCCGCCGCCATAACCGCCGCCGCCCGGCCCGCCGCCGTTATCGCCAGGGCTGCCGGGCGAGGACGGATTGCCGCCGCCGGCTGACGAACCGAAGTTGCCGCCCGGCGTCAATCGCGGGCGAACGACGCTGGCCAGCGTCACCAGGCGCTCGGCCTTGTCATCATTCTTGATCTCTGTGCGCGCCGTCATCGTCACTTCGATGGCTTGCGTCTTGAACTGTCGCGAGATGTTTTGTTGCTTGACCCAGTTGCCGTCGGTGTCGCCGTCCCTGACTTCGAGATAGCGAACCTGGAAGCCGACGACGTTGCGGGCAATGGTGATGGGTTTGCCATCGTTGACCGACAAGGCGAAGGTCGGATGCTCTTTGTTCTGGCGATCAACAAAGTAGCGTTTGATCGTCACAGGGCGCAGCGTGAAGCCGCCGTTTTCGTAATCCGCGCCGAACGACACTTCGGGCGTGATGCCCGGATGATCAACGACATCGAAACTGAGGCCGAGCAAGCCATCCTGCGTCGCCTTCGCGCCGCGCGCTTTGATGAAATCGAATTGCAGCGAACCGTCGGCGCGTGTCGCGGTTATGACAAACTCTTCGTTGGGCGTGATGGCGCTGGCAATGTCGGCGACTTTGAGGCGCGTCGCGCCGCCCGGCAACAGTTCGACGTAACGGTCGTTGACTGAAAAGGTGCGCTTCCAGCCGGCGACCAGCGGCAGCGTGCCCGTAGGAATTTTCGTTTGCGTATCGGCAGTGACGATGGTCACTTCGTCTGTCTTGCCATCCGCGCCGTCCTTTGAATAGATCGTGCGAAAGCGTTGACCGAGACCGAGGCCGTTCTCTTTCGATTGCTGGATGTCGCGCGTCAGAAAGTCCATCATCAGCCGGGCATTCTGATCCATCTCGCTAACGCCCTGCTCGGCGCGAAAGATCGTCTGGCTCTTGCCGAGCAGCAGCACGACCGCGCCGCCGATCATCATGAAAACGATCATCGCCACCATCAGCTCGACGAGCGAAAAACCGCGCTCGTTCCCTGCACTTCTGACTTTTGCCTTTTGCCTTTTGCCTTGCTTCATCACTGCTCTCCTCCGGGCACTCGGCCTGCCCGATTTGTAGCCGGGCCGCTCATTGGTTGGTCATCACCGTGTAGAGGTCGACCAGTTCGGGCGTCTTGCCGACCGGCGCGTTCTCGCTTTTGACGCGCACGGCCAGGGTCAAACGGCGATCAGCGGCGTTATCTTCGTTGCTCGACATAATCACCCAGCGTCGCGCATAGGTGACGCGGTCGGCTGGAAAGGGATTGCTGTTGCTGATCGTGCCGTCAGGCCGCCGCGTCTCCGCCGTGCCATCGGCGCGGACTACTGTAATCGTGCCTTCCGGCTCGACGTCATCGCGGCCCGCGAGGATGATCTTGTCAAAGTAAGCCGCGCCGTCGCTCGTCGCATCCTGATCGAGAGAGCCGACCGCATAGGCATCATCCGCGCCGTGACTGTTCGGATTGCTCTTCATCTTTGACGGATCGACCAGCCGCTCAAACGATACCGCGCCGAGTTGTTCGAGCTTGTCCTGCGCGAAGGTCGTCGCGGTGGTCATATTGCGCGAGCTGGCGTTGGTCTTCATCGCTATCGTAAACATGCCTGCGATGCTGACCAGTCCCACGACGGTGACGAACATGGCGATCATCGCTTCGACCAGCGTGAAGCCTGCTTGCGCACCGTCCGCCTGCCGCGCGGCGGCGTCTGTGGTATTGGCATTGAGTTTATTCATTTCGTTTCTCATTGGCTTTGATCTGCCGCAGCCGTCAAAGCGCCTTTGCTATAGATTGCCGCACGCCTAACTTTTCTCGCGTTGCGCATCGGCGAGCGTCACCTGGCCGGTCGGCGAGATGACCACCAGTTGGTAATAGCCGTCGGCGCTGTTGACGCGAATCGTCAAGTTCTCATTGGGCAGCGGCGTGACGATGCCGCGCCCGTCGAAGGCCACCTGTCTGGGAGCCTCTGCGTCAATCGTGATGCCGTTCGGCATTTCAATGGAGGCGAGGACCTGAGCTTCAGCGCCGGCCATCTGACCGTACTGTTCAATGCGGACGTGCTGCGCTTCCGGGATGGTCATGGCGGCGCGGGTATTGTTCGAGGTCGCCAGGTAGCGCGCCCGCTGCAAAGCAGTCGCGACATTGCGCGAGCCGACGCCCAGCCGGTAAAGCCGCATCCAAGAGAGCGCCTGCGGTACGATGAAGGCAGTGATAATGCCTATGACCATCAAGATGACTGCCACTTCAATGAGTGAAAAGCCGCGTGCGTGGCGGCCAGCTATGGACTGGCGTGTGGGCTTGAGTCGAAACATAACGTAACAAATTATGGCAGCCGCGGACTTACACTTCGCGTTACTTGTCCGTTGAGCGCAGCCGTGTCAAATCTCGCCTTTGGGAGCTATGGGGTGCAGAACTGCATCTTTACCGTGGGGGTCGCTCAAGCCATCTGAGGTGAAGCACAACGGCTAAAGGCAACTGCTATTCCGTTGAAAGCAGGAATTGAAAATCGCGGCGATCATGCTTGCCGCCTGCGCTTACCCTCTAACCTTTCGCAGCGACCCGGCTGGGCAGAGCAAAGATCAAGAGGCAGTTCGCAAGCAAACAGATGAGAGGTGCGCCTTGCAGGGAAGAAATCATCCTCTGGATGGTATGGACACCGACACATGGGATTGTGTACTATTCGCCAGACCATAGGCCTGAACCGGTTGGCGTAGAAAGATCATCAAGAGGTGGAGTACAGGCTCACTGGGTTCAGTTTGGTGACTCAAGCAGTCCCAGACAAGGAGAGTCGCATGCGCAGAATGTCGAGCTTCCTTACCCTGATCGTTCTCATAGGCTTGTCTTCCGGGTGCTACCATCACCATCTAAGAGCGAGCGGCAACCGAGTCAACTCATCCTATTTCAGGAAGACGCTCGACCCTTCCAGTGAAGGCAGACGGACAGATTATGTCGTCCCGCCGCCGAGCGCGGCCACAGGCCATGCCGGCCTGTCATCTGCCGCTGACTGTAAAGACAATGGCCTCTACGAGGTCGGCATCACTTCTTACTGGAAATATGCTGCCGGCAGAGTGTTTAGTTTCGGACGATGGTCGCGCGTCAAGGTCGAGTGGTTATGCGCCAAGGAGCCGCCGGTCATTGGCCCCGGAGGATTAGGCCCGCAACCGCCTGCGCCGGTCGAAGCCGCACGCCCTGCTCGATCACCTAAAGACGCGGCGCGGCAGCCACGTCAGTCGCAGACTGATCGGGACGGCTTTACGAAAAGAACCGTACATGCTTTCTTCTGGGGAGGGCTGCAACAAAACCTCTTGCCACCTCCCTCTGCGACGGCTAAAACCCCGGCAAACTGTAAGAGCCTGCGCCAGGTCAAGCTGCCGCTGAACTATGGCCATGCGCTCATCACCGTATTTACAGCCGGGCTCTGGTCGCCCATGCAGGTAGCGTGGAAATGCAATGAAGAACCCAATGCGGTATCGCAGGCAAAGGCTCCCGCATTGCCTGAAGCGACCCGCCTCTGGTTTCCCCGGCTGATGCCGCGCGAATCGCCGAAGCCGCGCGCGGCTTCAGCGATTCTCTCCTCCAAGGAGTAGAAACATGTCTACAGATCATTCCCGCCGCGCACGGATTGCCGAAGGGCCTCCCAGTCCGTGGATCAACAAACATCAGAATGTCGTTCAGAAGTTCGAGCATCTCTACAGCGTCGCCAATCCGCCGCGCCCTGTGACGAACTTCTTCGACGATTTACAGTTGACCGTGGCGGCCCTTCAGGGTCTCATCGCGGAAGCCATCCGCGATCAAGTGAGGCTAAGGGCCATTGGCGGCGGATGGTCGCTCTCAAGCGCCGCCGTAACCGACGGTCGCCTGATCGACACACTCGCTTTGAACTGGGCCTTTCCGGCTGACGCGACCAGCGTCGTCGCTGCTTACAGGGGCGATCCGGCGTTGCTGATGTATCTGCAATGCGGCGTCAGCGTCAGAGAAGCGAACGACATGCTATTTGCACAGCCGACCTCGCTGGCTCTGAAAACCGCCGGCGCGAGCAATGGTCAGACGATGGCCGGCGCGGTGGCGACCGGCACGCACGGATCGAGGTTTCGATTTGGGGCAATGCAAGATTATGTGGTGGGAATACATCTCATCACCGGGCCGGATCGCGCCGTTTGGCTTGAACGCGCATCCCAACCCGTGCTGTCTGATGGTCTCATCGCCAAGCTGGGCGCTGAGTTGATTCGCGACGACACGCTCTTTAATGCCGCCCTCGTCAGTTTCGGCAGCTTTGGCATCATTCATGGCCTCTTGATCGAAGCTGAACCTATTTACCTGTTGGAGGTTTCACGCTGGCGGCAGGCAATCGATGAACGATTGAAGCGCGCGATGCGGGCACTCGACTTCACAGGGATTGACCTGCCCGACAAAAGTAAAGAGCCGTTCCATTTTGAAGTGGTCATCAATCCGCACGATACAGGCGGCGGCGCTTACGTCACCGCCATGTATGACCGCCCCTACCGCAGCGACTATCCGCCGCCGCCCGTATCGCCTAGCGGCCTAGGGCCGGGGGACGATGTCGTGGCCTTGATGGGCAACCTAGGCGACCGTCTGCCTGCGCTGGTCGGCAAGCTCGTGAATCTGGTTGTCCCGTCCGAGTATCCCTTACTTAAAAAAGTATTGGGCACGCCCGGCGAGATCTTCGATTCGAACACGGATTTTCAGAAGGTGATGAGCGCCGAGATCGGCATTGCGTTGGAAGATGCGGCGCGCGTGCTGGATTTACTGCTGGCGACGCCGGAGGTGAAGGACTATGCAGGCTTACTAGCCTTTCGCTGGGTGAAAGGCTCAAAGGCGCTGCTAGCGTTCACCAAATTCGCTACCACCTGCACCATTGAACTGCCCGCCGCTTATGCGGACCGCACGATGGCCTACTACCAGGCGGTCTGGAAGGCCCTGGAGGACGCCAACATTCCTTACACGCTGCACTGGGGACAGATCAACAACTTCACGCCGGCGCGAGTCCGCAATATGTATGGCGCAGCCGTCGATGCCTGGGTCAGCAGCAGAAACCGGCTATTGGCTCCACAGGCCAGGGCGGTTTTCACCAGTCCCTTTCTCCAGCAATGCGGCCTCGGCTAGCCTTGCTCCAGCCCTACACAGGTGATTCAAACCGGCTAGTGATCAACCGTCATGCGCGGCCAACAAGTCGCTTCTTTAGAGATCGCGCCGCGAAGGAATCTGCGCGCTGACTGACAAGTGAGGCGCTTTCGTTGTACACTCATCGCAGGGCGCAGATGGAGCAGACCGGCTCTTTCAATCTTCAGTCGTGGAGCGATACCGTGGCGACGATCACAAATCCCAAAGAGCAGGTTTCCACAGATAACCTCGACTTTATGTTGATGGTCTTGCCGCCGCACATACGCGAAGCGCTCGCTCGGCAGGGCCGCATCGAGTCGCTCATCGAAGTCGTGCTCGATCTCGGTCGCCAGCCCGAAGCGCGCTATCCCGGCGAAGCCCTTTACCTGAATGACGCGCTCGTCACCCGCGAAGACCTGCAATACATCGAAAGCCGTGTCGGTCGCTTCACGCGCGACAACCGCGCAGGCATCGAGCGCACGCTGCATCGTATTTCGGCGATTCGCAACCGCATAGGCGAAATCGTCGGCCTCACCTGCCGCGTCGGGCGCGCCATCTACGGAACCGTAGACTTCATCCGCGACATGGTCGAATCGGGTAAAAGCATTCTGTTGATGGGCAAGCCCGGTGTAGGCAAGACTACATTGCTGCGCGAAGCGGCGCGCGTGCTGGCCGACAACCTCGCCAAGCGCGTTATCGTCGTCGATACGTCGAACGAGATTGCCGGCGACGGCGACGTGCCGCATCCCGGCATCGGTCGCGCCCGCCGTATGCAGGTTCCCGATCCGGAGCATCAACATCAAATCATGATTGAAGCGGTCGAGAATCACATGCCCGAAGTCATCGTCATCGACGAGATCGGCACATCGCAGGAAGCGCTCGCCGCGCGCACCATCGCCGAGCGCGGCGTGCAGTTGATTGCCACGGTGCACGGCAACACGCTGGAAAACCTGATGATCAACCCGACGCTCAGCGATCTGGTCGGCGGCATCCAGCCGGTAACGCTTTCCGATGAAGAAGCGCGGCGGCGCGGCACGCAGAAGACCGTGCTCGAACGCAAAGCGCCGCCGACTTTTGACATACTGATCGAGATTCAACACAAAGACCTGCTGGTGATTCACCGCGACGTGGCAGAAGCCGTCGACGCCATGCTCAGAGGCTATTTGCCGCGCACCGAAGTCCGCGAGCGGCAGGACGGCGGCGAGTTCACCATCACCGAGGCGGAGCGCAGCGAAGCGCGCGGCGACGGCGCCAGGCGCAACGGCGGGCCACACAGAGACCGTCAGCGCCAGACGGCCCAGGGCCGGGAGCCTGAAGCGATAAGCAATCGAAAGCAGAAACGGCTGCGCATTTATCCTTATGCCATCAGCCGCGAACGATTGGAGCGCGCCATCGCCGAACTGAGCGTCCCGGCCATCGTCACCAACGACATTGACGAAGCGGACATCGTCCTGACCTTGAAATCGCATGCCAAGCGGCAATCGCAGAAGCTGCGCGAGGCGCGCGGGCGCAACGTCGAAGTTCACGTCCTGCGCAACAACACGCTGACGCAGATGGAGAATTTCTTGAGCGAAATCTACGGCGCGGCGCGTCCTGCCGCAGACGAAGACACCGCCATGCAGGAAGTTGAAGACGCCGTCCTCGAAGCCGTCGAGCAGCGCCGCCCGGTCGAGCTCGCGCCGCAGCCCAGGCATATACGCCGCTTGCAGCACCTCTACATCGAACGCAGCGGCCTGCAATCGGAGAGCAAAGGCGCGGAGCCCATGCGACGGATCGTGATCTATCCGCGATGATTGGGAGGCGGGCGCTGATGCGTTGCGGCATGGACTTTCATCACATGCCGCAATGCATCGGCAAGGCGTGATTACTGATTCGGTTTCTTCTCTTCAGGTTTGGCGGTTCCCTCTTGCGGCGGGAACGAGACGGGCTCAGGCTGGCCTTTGTGGCATGTATAACAGTTGATGAGCACCTCGCCGTGGGTGAATTCTTTGGCGATCCCGCCCATCATCATCATCATCTGGCGCGCCGTCGCTTTGTGCGGCTTGTCGTCCTTTTCAAAAGTCGGCACGACGTGGCAAAAATCACATTTCACGCCGAGGTCTTTCGTGATGAGCTGCATAATGGTCATCACGCGACCGGCGTTCTGGCCTTTAAGAACCTGAATGTTCTTGTAGACGGTTTCAGCAGGCCGCTTGTCTTCGTCGGCCTTCTTAAACATCTCTTCGACCTTCGCTCTGCTCAAATCGGCAGGCATCTCCGGCTCCTGGTGGCCGCGATGACAGGTATAGCAAGACACCTTCGGTGCGCCGATTGACTTATTGGCAAACTGGACGATCTGATACATCGTGCGCGCGGTCTTCTTCTCGTCCTTGTCGTCTTTATCCATCGCCCCCTGGACGTGGCAGAAAGAGCATTCGACACCGAGCGATTTGGTGAAGAACATCATGGCGCGCATGACGTTTTGCGCCGGCTGGCCTTTGAAGATTTGAATGTTCTTGAAACGTTCTTCGGCGAGTTGCGGCGGCCCGCCAGCAGGATTCTGCTTTGGAGGATCTCCCTGATTTTCAAATGTGGCGGCACCGGTTATCCGCGATTGCGACGCAATCAGCAAAACAGCGAAGACGATGAACATGGCGGTGATGCTGCGTTTAATCAAACCAAGACTCATTATGTAACCTCCTGACTTTTTATGCTGCGGGCAAACCATAGAGCGGCAGGTTTTGCCCTGATGGGGATATGGTCAACCACGCGAATCCAGAGCGCACGCTGATTGCGAGAGTGGCAGCGCACTGGTCGGCAGCCTTAGCTTATTTGATTGGCTCGAATGCCTGCCAGTCGTAAGTGATGCCGAAACTGATGCCGGTCTTCGGGGCGCGATCCGATAAGCCGAAAATGCCGGCGGCATTGAAGCGCAAGCCGAGGGCGCGAATCTGTGCGCCGACGCGCGCTTCGCTGAAATCTTCGGTGCCGAGCGGCGCGGTCTTGCGCGTCGAATGTGCGCCATTGACCTCGCCGACCAGATTGACGCGATCACTCAGCCGATAGATGCTTGCCAGGCCATAGAGCAGCACGTCGTTTTGCGTGAAGTTTGACAGCGGCGCTTGCAGAATTCCGAGCCCGAGATTGCCGAAGACGTTCAGGCGTCCGCCCGCAAACTTTTTGCCGGCGTTGATCGTCGCGTAAGCGTTCATCGTGTTGCTGCCGATGCCGCGCGTCTGATTCGAGTTCGGCAACTGGACGCCGAAGCGAAAGCCGAGCGACGGCGCGATGCGCGTTTCGTTGCGCAGCTTCATCTTCATCCACAGGGTCACGTCGCCAACGTCGTTGGTATCGGCGGCGTTCGCGCCGAGCTTCAAATCGAGCGGCGTCGGGCCACGCCCCTTGATCGATAAGAAGCTCTGCGGCGTCCATTCGATTTGAAATTCAACCATCGGCGACAGGCCAAAGCTCAATCGCGTGTCGAGCACTTTCGTCATATCGCCGCGCAGCCCGGACAAAGGAAAACGGATGTCCTGTAAAAACTCGAAGCCGGTTTCGATGCGGATGATGCCGGGCTTGACGACGTCGACGTCTTCGGTGATCAAAGGCCTTTGTTGCCCTAGCGCGATCATTGCCGAGGCAAAGATGAACAGAATCACGGCAAACAACTTGACCGTGAGGCGATTCATGATGATGTGCGGCTTGCGCGGCATAAGCATGGACTCGTGCGCGATTGTATGGGCGGCGAGGCGCGTTTGTCAAACAATTGGATAGTTCCTGGTTTCTGGTTAGCAGAACCCGCACAGTGATCTGCTTCCATCAGTGGTATGGTTTACTGTTGCAAGGAAGCTTGATTATTCCAGACTTTTTGAGGCTGTATTTAGATGCGTTTGCCCTGGAGCGGTGGAGGTAGATTTCGTCAGAAATTATAGAAATGAAACTATTGTATTCCGAGTCTATGCTTTTCCATGTCGATCTGCTGTTTTAACGTATTAGTTATTTCATTGGCGCCATTATTTTGCAGGTTACTTAACCATACTTCTGCTTCGTCGAACTTTATTGGCAAATCCGGTAAGTTCATCTCGTCATCCAAGATATCTCTAAATTGCACGTTGATCGCCTCTATAATTCTGTAACTACCATCTCCTTCATACACCACACTTTTAAGGGGTGTGCCTACTATTCCTACCGCGAAATATTGATCAGCCCAACTATCTCCATTTTGTGTGTGATATACGTATGTGGTCAATCCACAGACCTTTTCTTCTCGAACAAAGCCGGGATTAGACGTATCAGATGTTAGCGATATATTTGCCTTCCTTGTTTCGGGAGGCCAAGCCAGACCTAAGAATTGGAGCGAGTCGGTCTTGATATTATACACAGAATCTTTTGTGGCGATTACTTCTGTTATTTTTCCAGACCCTAGATGATAGGTGATGGTCTTGTATTCGCCGGTTGCTTTGGCAGTGCGAATCTGTATCATCTCAACAATGGGAGGACTCCCATTCTGAATACTTGAAACTTGGTAGGTTACACTATAAGACTTTGAGGAAGGCTGTCTGCTAGACAACTTACTACCAGTGAAAAAAACGATCCCCGCGATAAAGACAATCACCGACATAGCCTTGCTTAAATTTATAATTCTAACTTTCATATGATGTTCCTCCGACTGTTATTCTTACCAGGGTCATCCATTCGGGTTGACGCAATGAGTTACACATGTTTTGATAAGACACTTATATTGAGGATGGGTTGAGCAGTCTCCAGTGTAAGTTTTACATTTCTCTGGTGATGCACACGCCACACTGGCATTACAGGCCCAGAGGGAATAATCTACCAAACAACTTCCGTTAATTTGGGCACAATTGACGCTATTACATGACCCTTCATCTGCTAATGCCATACCTTGATAGCCAGCGCAGGCAAGCCCTAGGCCGAGGACAAATAAAGCTGAAAAGAAACTCCCCTTTATGGATTTCCAGAGCATCATTGTGGATCCTCCGATCTCAGTGAGATTCAAGTCGGGCAATACAAAACTATGATTAGGGTGCGTTCACCTTGTCGCGCAGTTTATACTACCTTGTACTCAAAATCAACTAAATAACCCAAGTTGTGACCTTTGAAATTGTGCCTGTAAATGCCTGAAAATAGGTAGTACGTCTTGGGGATTATAGTGGCCGCTTTTGGCTAAACCCTTTATTTTCAATGCTGCCTACTTTGATAGGTCACAACTTGGGTTAAATACCTGGCACCCTTCAACGCATCTAAAAACCTGGGTTTCGCCAGTTTACGAAATCAAGCATTTGCAGTCCGCTTTGATCGAACCAAAGAAACCAGATAATTCCAGGCTCTTTGAAGCTATAATACTCGCTTTGCTTTTAAATCTTCGATAGGTTGAAATTTAGATGCGTTTGCCATGACCGGAAACTAACTAAACCTTGACACTGCGCTGGGATGCGATAAAGTTATTGTCGCTCTTCATTGTAAGTGGCTGATCAAAACGACGCGCTCGATGGGCAGGCCAAATCGAGCCTCTTCCTCGTCCAGAGTCAGTCTTGAGGTTGATAATCTTCTGCGCCCTCAATCCGCCTTGCGTTGCGAGGCATAGATTGAAACAGTGGAAACCCACTCATTTTCAGGAGTAGTTTGATGAAAGCATTCGGGTTGAAATCTTCGCTGGTTGGCATATTGTTATTGCTCGTCGCGGCGGTCGGCGCGCTGCCGACGCGTTCTGATAGCGGGCAGAAGCCCAAATCTTTAGAGCAGCGCCAGACGCCCAAACGCGGCGCGACGGCGGCGACGCCGCTTTCCTATCGTAGCCCCGGCGCGCTTCACAAGCTCGTCGTCCCGAACGATGATCTTGAGCTTCAACAGCAGTTGCAGATGGCCAAAGTTATCCGCAAAGCGCGCAAGTTCAAAGACTATTCGGTGGTTGAAGTCAGCAGCGAGACGCTCGATCAGCTTACTCCAAATGCCCTACAGCGCGCACGATTGCGCGACGATTTGAATCTCGTGCTGCTCAAGCGCGGGCAGATTGACACCAGCGGCTCGGCGCCTGTGGTCGCCGATGATTTGCGGCAAACCGCAAATGCCGGACGCGCCCTGCATCTCGTGCAGTTGTTCGGGCCGCCGACGCCCGACGCGCTGGCGGCTGTCAAAGCCACAGGCGCGCGTATTGTCGCTTACGTTCCGAATAATGCTTATCTGGTCTGGGGCTCGCCCGCGCAGATCAATCGCCTGACCGCTCTGCGCCAGCGCGGCAATATGGTGCAGTGGGATGGGCCATATCATCCTGCCTATAAGATCGACCCGCACATCAAGCTGGATTCTGTCGCGCAGGTCGGCACCTCGATTACCGTGCTCGATACGGCGGATGCGCCGGCGACCCTGGCGCGCATCAAGTCGGTCGCCCGCGACGTGCTGATGCCCGAATTCAAAACGGATGGCAAGCTGCACATCAAGGTGCTGACAGAATCGCTCAACCTCAAACAACTGGCGCAACTGCCGGATGTCATAGGCATAGAGCCTTGGGCTGCGCCGCACTTGATGGATGAGCGCGCCAACCAGATCGTCGCCGGCACATTGACCAACGAGACGGTCAATAACACTCTGTTCAGCCGCCCGACCGCGCCCGGCTATCTGGCCTTTCTGAATTCACTGGGCTTCACCAGCGATTTCGATTTCGCCATCGACATCGCCGACACAGGCTTCGACGTTGGCTCAAGCGATCCGGCGAGAATGAATCCAGACTTCACCAATGCGGCGGGCCAGTCGCGCGTCGCTTACCTGGCCGATTTCACGCAGGACACACATGCAGATCCGACACACGATACAATCGGACACGGCACGATCAATGTATCGCTTGCCACAGGCTTCAACAACAAAACCGGCGCGGCGTATCAGGATGCCGACGGCTACGCTTATGGCCTGGGGGCTGCGCCGTTTGCGCGCATTGGCATCTCAAAAATCTTCAGCGACAGCAATCGCTTTGGTAATTTCGCCTATAGCGATCTGCTCGGCAACGCCTATCGCAGCGGCGCGCGCATTTCGAGCAATAGCTGGGGGGCGTGTAATCTGGATAACGGTTTCTGCAATCTCTACAGCGACGACAGCGCCACCTTTGACAGTCTGGTGCGCGACGCCGACGGGTTTCAGGAAGGCAATCAGAGCATGGTCGTCTTATTTGCGTCGGGCAACGACGGCGATGGCGGTGGCCCGTCGGTAGCCATTCCTGGCACGGCCAAGAACACCATCTCGGTCGGCCTCAGCGAGAATGTGCGCGGCGCGGCTGGCGAAGTCGACGGCTGTGGACTCGGCCTCACCAACGCCAACAATGCTCAGGATGTGGTCTTCTTCTCCGGCTTCGGGCCGATTCAGGATGGCCGCATCAAACCCGATCTGGTCGCGCCCGGCTCGCACATGACCGGCGCGGCGTCGCAGGATTCAGGCTATGCGAACGCCAATATAAACAATATCGGCGTTTGTGATAAATACTTCCCAACCGGGCAGACGCTTTACACCTGGTCGTCAGGCACGAGCCATTCGACGCCGCTGGCGGCGGGCGCGGCGGCGCTGGCCTATCAATGGCTGCGCGGCCAGATCGGCCACGATCCTAGCCCCGCCCTCGTCAAGGCGCTGATGCTCAATTCGACCAGCTATCTGGCGGGTGCATTCGGCAGCGACAATTTGCCGGGCGCGCATCAGGGCTGGGGCTTGCTCGACATCGGGCGAATGTTTGAATCGGGGAGCCGTGTTCTTTATGACGAATCGCCGGATCGCACCTTCACCGAATCCGCCGGCCAGCCGTTCGAGATCAGCGGCATCATCAGCGATCCGAGCAAAGAGTTTCGCGTCATGCTCGCTTACACGGATGCGCCGGGCGAAATCTTCAGCAATGCGCCGTATGTGAATCAACTCAACCTCGAAGTCGTTGTCGGCGGCGTCGTCTATCAGGCAAACAACTTCAACGGCCAGTATTCGCAGACCGGCGGGCAACTCGATTTTCTCAATAACACACAGGGCGTGCGCTTGCCCGCAGGCACGACGGGGCCGTTTGTGATTCGCGTCAAACCGACGATCATTGCCGGCAAGGGCGTGCCCGGTTTCGGCAGCGACCTCAATCAAGACTTCGCGCTCGTGGTCAGCAACGGGCATGAAACCGCCGTGCCGGTTCTGGCCATCAACAATTCCGGCGACGTGTCGACGCCCGTCTCAGTTCTCCATACCAACGGGACCACTGATTCATCCTTGATTCCGGGTGAGCAGGCCTCCATCACCCTGACGGTCGCGAACCAATCAGCGACCGCCGCAGCCAACGTCCTAAATGCCACCTTACAACTCACCGTCGGAGGCCAGACGGTCACTGCCGGGGACGGAGTCTTTGGCACTATTCCGCCGGGCCAAACGCGAAGCAACACAGGGCCGTTCAATCTAGCGATTCCTGCGGCCTTGCGCTGCGGCGCGGTGGCCGAGTTGCAACTGACGCTCGAAACCAGCATCGGCACATTCAAGTTGCCTGTGCGCATACAGGGAGGCCGGGCGTCGGGCGCGGCAACCGTGTTGCTCGATGACGACGTCGACAGCGGGCGCGTGAAGTGGAAAATGAAGAAGGGCTTTGAAACGGTCAGTAGCGCCGCACACAGCGGTACCATGTCTTATCACGTGGTTGATCCCGGCAAAGATGAAGGCGACACGCGGCAGGCTTTGTTGTTCACCAAGAAGTCCTTTGCGATTCCCAACACGGTGGGCGGCGTGCGGCTGTCGTTTTATCACATCTTCAACTTCGAGCCGGGCTTTGACGGCGGCATCATGGAGATTTCCAGTGATGATGGCGAAACCTGGCAAGACCTCGGCTCGCGCATGCTGGTCGGCGGCTATGACGGCAAAGTGACAGCGGCATCCAACAATCCGCTCGGCAGCCGCTTTGCCTGGACGTCGCGCGGCAGAGCGGGCGTCTTCAGCCAGGTGATCATCAACCTTGATGACTTCGTCGGCAAGCGCGTCAAGCTGCGCTTCACGGCAGGCTTCGACGAGGCGACAGGCATCCTCGACGGTTATCTGGGATGGTTCATCGATGACATCCGGATCACCGCGACGCCCTTTGCCTGTAGCGCGGCTGCCGTAACCGAGCAACCTGCGGAAGCGAGTTTCCACAGGACGTGGCTGCGCCAATCGCCGGTCAACCGGTCAGGCCGCACGCGCCTTGAATAGGACGCGGGGACACGGCGACGCGGCGAGGGGACGGGAACAAGGGACGATGTGGCGAGAGGAGACGCGGGGACAGCAATCAAAACTGGGCTTGTCGCGGCGTCATTGTATCTCCTCTTCATTCCCTCGCCGCGTCGCCGTGTCCCCGCGTCTCTCTTTCCCGTGTCGCCGCGTCGTCATCGTGTTTTTGTTTACTAGAGACAGGCGATTGGTTTTGTGCTAAGATCGCGCACTGAGACAGTGACCTGGCAAGCTGTAACGGCTTGCGCCCTCAACACCGCTGCTCTTCTTGATGTTCTCAGCCCCTGAAGTGCGTAGCGATTGAATCACCAGGCGGCGTCCGTCATGTGACCGCCGCCGCGCGCAGGCAAACAGTTTAAGACGCTGCAATCAGCCAGACTCGGCACCAGGTTTATCTAAACACGCATTCCCCGCGCATCGTGGCCGAGGCCGAATTGAGGGAAAGGACGATGGCAAACAGAATCCTACTTGCTGATGACAGCATCACGATTCAAAAAGTAGTCAATCTCACTTTTGCTGACGAAGGCATCGAAGTCGTCGCCGTCAGCAACGGCGATATGGCCGAGCGCCGGCTCGCCGATGTGCGACCTGACCTGGTGCTCGCAGACATCTTCATGCCAGGCAAAAACGGCTACGAGTTGTGCGAAGCGATCAAGGAAAGCCCGCAGTATCACCATATTCCGGTCGTCCTGCTGGTCGGCGCTTTCGAGCCGTTCGATCAGGCCGAAGCGCGCCGCGTCAAAGCCGACGCACACCTGACCAAACCTTTCGAATCGCGCACGCTCGTCGACACCGTGCGCAAGCTGATCAGCGCCAGCAGCCAGCCGCGCACCGGCCCGCTGCCGGCGTTGCCGGTTCCTGATGCCAAGGCCGCGCCGGTCGAACCCGTACCCGTCGCGCCGCCGCCTGCCGAACCGCGCGCCGCTACGCAGATGACGCAGCCGTTCAATCTCGACCTGTCGGCGATGGCCAGCCAGAGCGCGCCGCCCGCGCCGCCCGCGCCGCCGCCTGTGCTCACAGCAACCGCGCCGTTCAATTACAACTACGGGTCGAGCGAAGATCCGCTCGCCGTGCCTATCGAGGTGCAGGTCGCCGAAGCGCCCGCCACCGAAACGGCCTTTGCGGCATCCGGTAATTTACATCGCAGAACCGACGACCTGTCGTTTGCCGACAGCCAGCCGCCGTTTGAAGCGCTCGAACTTGAAGACCTGTTTGCCGAGCCCACGGTGAACGAGGCAGCGCCGCACTTGGCGACGAGCAAACCGGTGACTTCCGGCCATGGGGGAACCGGCCAGGAGCCCGGGTTCGGCGTGCCTTCGGCATTCGGCTATGCCACCGAAGATATGCTGCTCGATTTCGATCAGCCGACTCCGGCCATGACGCGTGCGGCGCACGAGCCATTCGCTTTCGACATCGACGAGCGCGAACCGGCCAGCGTCGACGCCACCGGCATTCAACCCGAAGAAACGAGTCATGAACTCGCGGTTGAAGATAAAGTCTTGAAGACCACGCTGCTCGAAACGCCTGTGCAGTCGATGCCGGTTGACAGCGCCATCAACACCAACCCTCTTGAGATGCCGGCGGCGCAGACTGCCGCCGAAGCCGGTGCATCGGCCTTTGCTGCCAATGCAGCGATGGACGAATCGTCGCTGTTTAATGACGACGCCCCGCTCGGCGATGTGCTGGATGAAGGTCTGCTTGAAGCGGTTGTAGAAGAAGCGCCGGCAGCGCCGAGCGCGCCTCTCGAAAACGTCGTTGAAAGCCTGGCCGTAGACGCGCCGCGCATTGAGGCCAGCGACCCGGACGCCGCGATGCAAGTGGAAGCGGCGACAGGCCGGGAAGCGCCGGCTGATTATGAGGTAGAGTTTCCGGCTTCGCCGATTGCCGAGGTTGCCGCGCCCGCACCTGTGGCCGAGGCATCGGCATTTGAGATGGATATACCGCCGTTTGAAGAGGCAGCGATCAGCGAGACAGGCTTCGGCTTTACGCCAATCATCGAAGAGGCTGAAACCGTCGAGCCGTTGCCGCGCGCCAGCGAAGCCAAGTTCACGACCTCCTCGATGTGGACGAACGAGGAGGCGCGCTTTGCGGCTATAGACATCGAAGCGACGCCGGTTGAAGAGGCCGCCGAAGCCGCCACGAGCGCTGCGCCAGCAGAACCGGCTGAATCGTTCGTTTTCGACGAGGAGGCAAGCGCCTACATCACGCAGCCGAACCGGCCTGTCGAAGTGGCCGCGCCGGTCGCTGAAGAACCGCCGGCAAGCGCGCCGCCCGCGCCAGCCGCGCACGCGCCGGTCGCCGCATCGGCGGTCGAGTTGTCGCCGGCGCTGATTGACGAGATCGTCCGCCGCGTTGTGGCGCAGATCAGCGAATCGGTGGTGCGCGAAATCGCCTGGGAAGTCGTTCCCGATTGCGTCGAACGTGTGATCAAAGGGATGACCGCGCAAGAGGTGTCAAAGCATTAAGCTACGCGCTGCGTAATTCAATCGCATACTCAACAGTAAAAGGGATAGAGAGGTTGACCCGTCACCGCTCTATCCCTTTTAATTGATGGTTACGATTGAAAGGCAAATTGGAACCGTATGACTGAGATTGCGAAAGCTTACGAGCCGCACAGCGTTGAGCAGCGCTGGTATCCCTTCTGGGAGGGGCAAGGATATTTCAAGCCGCAGGGCGACGGGCCAATCTACTCGATCACCATCCCGCCGCCCAATGTGACGGGCAAGCTGCATATCGGCCACGCGCTGTGCTACACGATTCACGATGTGCTGCTGCGCTGGAAGCGTATGCAGGGTTATCGCGTGTTGTGCGTGCCGGGAACCGATCACGCAGGCATCGCCACACAGAACGTCGTCGAAAAGGAACTGCGCAAAGAAGGGCTGTCGCGCTATGACCTGGGACGCGAGAAGTTCGTCGAGCGCGTCTGGGAATGGGTGAATGAATACGGCGGGCAGATTCTCTCGCAGCTTCGCGGCCTGGGATGTTCGTTCGACTGGCAGCGTACGCGCTTCACGATGGACGAGGGCTACGTCAAAGCGGTGATGGATTGCTTCGTGCGCTGGTGGGAAGCCGGCTTGATCTATCGCGGCAAGCGCGTCATCAACTGGTGCCCGCGCTGCGCGACGGCCATCTCCGATATTGAGGTGGAACACGAAGACCGACCGGGCAAACTCTATCACTTGCGCTATCCGTTCAAGGATGGTTCGGGCTATGTGGTGGTGGCGACGATGCGCCCGGAAACCATGCTCGGCGACACGGCAGTGGCCGTCAATCCGAGTGATGAACGCTACAAAGACAAGCTCGGCCAGACGATGATCCTGCCGCTGGTGGGCCGCGAGATTCCGTTGATCGCCGATTATCATGCGAAGGCGGAGTTCGGCAGCGGCGCGGTCAAGATCACCCCGGCACACGACCTGAACGATTATGAAGTGGGACTGCGCCATAACCTGGAGATGGTGGTCATCATCGACGAGCACGGGCGGATGAATGAAACCGCCGGCCCGGCTTATGCGGGACTGGATCGCTTCGCGGCGCGCGAACGCATCCTCGAAGATCTCGAAGCGCAGGGCCTGGTCGATAGGCTGGAAGACTACACCGTGCCGACCGCCCTCTGTACGCGCTGTCACACAGTCGTTGAACCGCTGCTCTCTGATCAATGGTTCGTCAAGATGAAAGAACTCGCCGGGCCTGCCATTGAGGTGGTGAAAGAAGGCAAAGTCGAGTTCGTGCCGGAGCGTTTCGGTCGGACTTACCTGGACTGGATGGAGAACATCCGCGACTGGACGATCTCGCGGCAGTTGTGGTGGGGCCATCGCATCCCTGTGTGGCGCACCGACGACGGCGAATACATCGTCGCGCGCTCGGAAGCAGAAGCGAACGAAAAAGCCAAGGGCCGCCGGATCACGCAGGACGAAGATGTGCTCGATACGTGGTTTTCTTCACAACTGTGGCCGCAGGCTGTCCTGGGTTGGCCTGAGCAGACCGAAGACCTGGAAACCTACTACCCGACCTCTGTGCTGATCACGGCGCGCGACATCATTTATCTGTGGGTGGCGCGCATGATCATGTCGGGTCTTTACTTTGTAAACGAGATTCCATTTCACGATGTCTACATCTATGCGACGGTGTTGAATGAAGAAGGCAAGCGCTACAGCAAGTCGCTCGGCATCACGGTCGATCCGCTTGAAGTGACGGCGCTCTATGGCACAGATGCGTTGCGCTTCGCGTTATTGATTCGCACGGCGAAGGGGCAGGATATTCGCTTCGGCCCCATCCGCGAGAAACGCCAGCCGCAGGTTGAAGAAGCGCGCAACTTTGCCAACAAGATTTGGAACGCGACACGCTTTGTGCTGATGAATCTCGGCGAAGGCGCGCCGGTCGAAGCCCGCTGGGAACCTTCCACTGCGCTCGCCGACCGCTGGATACTGGCGGAGTTGAATTCGACCATCGAACAGGTGACCGCGGCGCTTGCCGATTATCGCCTGAACGATGCGTCACAGACGCTCTACCATTTCTTCTGGGACGAGTTCTGCGATTGGTACATCGAGTTTTCGAAGACGCAGTTCGCCGCCAAAGAGGAGACAGATGAAGTGCGTGCAGCGCGCAACCGCATCGTCTACGTGCTCGAAACCAGCCTGCGCTTGTTGCATCCGCTGATGCCGTTCATCACCGAAGAACTCTGGCAGCGCTTGCCGCACGAGGGCGATTCGATCATGGTCGCCGCGTGGCCGCAGATTGATCAGCGCCGCGAAGACCGTGAAGCGCGCGAGCAGATGGAAACGCTGATCGCCCTGATCACCAAAGTGCGCAACATCCGCTCTGTAATGAACATTCCGATTTCGGCATGGCTCAAGGTCTACATGGCGACCAGCGATGAGCGCATCAAGGCGCTGGTGACGGCCAATGCCGACCAGTTCAAACGACTGGCACGCATCGCGGAGATCAGCGTCACGGATGCGCTGCCCGCGCTTGAGGCGGCGGCGCGCGATGTCGTGGCGGGCGTCGAGATGGCTGTACCGCTGGCCGGATTGATCGATCTGGAAAAGGAGCGCGAGCGGGTTAACAAGGAGATTGGCCGCAAAGAAAATGAAGTGAAAGGCATGCAAGCGCGCCTCGGCAATCCTTCATTTGTGGATCGCGCGCCGTCCGAAGTCGTCGAGCAGACGCGCGCTCGGCACGACGAATTGATGAGCGAAATCGCCAAGCTACAGGAAACTTTGAAAGCGCTCGGCGCGTGAAGCGAAGGAAACTATGCTTAGTCCCGTTAGGGACGGAATGTTTATAGTGAGAGTCTTGGTTACCATCAAAGCCCCGTAGGGGCGCAATGTCAACATTGCGCCCCTACGGGGCTTTGGATTCATGCTTCGATTTTTGCTATAAACATTACGCTCCTACGGAGCTGAGAAACTCAACCTATGGAACTTGACATCGGAGCGATCTACGCCTTTGCCGGCGACTTGTTGAAAGAAGACATGGGGCGCGGCGACATCACGACGGCGGCCATCGTGCGCGGCGGCCAGGCAGCGCGCGGGCACTTGCTCGCCAAACAGGATTTCATCCTCTGCGGCCTGGAAATCGCCGAAGCCGTCTTCTCAACCCTCGACGGCCAGATTCAAATCGAATCGCGCGCCTTCGATGGCGACAGCGTCACCGCCGGCAGCGAGTTCGCCCGCATCGAAGGCGCGGCGGACGTCTTACTGATCGGCGAGCGCACGGCGTTGAATATTTTGCAGAGACTATCAGGTGTAGCGACGCTTACAAAACGCTTCGTTGACGCGGTCGGCGGCACCAATGCGAAGATCGTCGATACGCGCAAGACGACGCCGGGTCTCCGGGCGCTTGAAAAGTACGCCGTCACCGTCGGCGGCGGCTTCAATCACCGTTTCGGCCTGGATGACGGCGTGCTCATCAAAGACAATCACATCGCCCTGGCGGGCGGCGTGCGCCGCGCCATCGAGATGGCTCGCCGCGAGGTGTCGCACCTGATGCGGATCGAAGTCGAAGTCGCCAATGAAGCGCAACTGCGCGAAGCCCTCAAGGCGGGCGCGGATGTGATCATGCTCGACAACATGACGACAGACGAGATGCGCGCGGCGGTGCAGTTGATCCGCGAACAGGCCGCCGGCGTGTTGATCGAGGCATCGGGCGGCGTCACGCTCGAAACGGTGCGCGGCATCGCCGAATGCGGCGTCGATTTAATTTCGGTTGGCGCCATCACCCACTCGGCGACCGCCGTCGACATCAGCATGAAGATCGCGCCTCTCTGAGTGACAAGTGAAACGTGATGCGTGATGCGTGATTGAAGGCGTGGCAGGCCACGTCATAGGCAACGGCATTCTCACGCGTCACGTTGCACGCACCACGCACCACGCATCACGTTTCACTTTTTCTGTTTGCAGTTTCCGCTTTTCGGTTTACAGTGTCAGGGTTGCTTGATCATCTTACAGCAACCTGTGAAGCGGACACTCGATCATGTCAGACAGCGTGAGCCAGATGCGATTACGGTTTGATAAAGCCGAAGTGCTTGACGACGGCGAGGCAACTTGCAGGGTGCGCGTGACAGTGAGTTACGCCGAGCGGGTGATTGAAGCTGAAGCCGTTATGAGCGACGAGCCTATCGGTTATCTGAAGGCGGCAGCCATCGCGACGCTCACCGCCGTTGAAGAAACCGTTGACCATCGCTTCACGGCGCAACTGGCTGATCTCGACCACGTCAACGCGCTTGGCAAAGATCTGGTCGCGGTGCTGGTTGACATTTTGTTTGAAGGCAAAGACATTCAGGTCTTCGGTAGCTGCCCGATTGCCGGCGCAGAAATGGATGCCGCAGTCAAAGCGGCGCTCAACGCCACCAACCGCTTCGTCGAGCTATCCATGCGATAAACAAGTCTAGAGCGGTTTTCAATCGGATGTAGCGCAAGCGGTGAGCTTGCGCCCGATACTGCGCAAGCTAACCGCTTGCGCTACATGGCAAACGCATTTGAAAATCGCTCTAGAGAATCTGGAGAGTCCAGAGAGTCTGAGAAAAGTCCCGTTAGGGACGTAATGTTTATAGCAACCATTACAGATAAAACTCCAAGCTCCGTAGGAGCGCAATGTTGACATTCCGCCCTTGCAGGGCTGGGATTCTTTTTGACGCTCGTTACTATAAACATTGCGCTCCTACGGAGCTGACTTCTCAGAACCACGCTTTGGACTCTCAAGACTCTCAAGACTCGATAGACTCGATAGACTGATTTACTATGACTCGTCTCGGCTGCGCGATTCTGCGATTCGATTCCCTGCCTTCGACCAATGATCTGGCGCGCGAACTGGCCGAGCAGGGAGCGGCGGAAGGCGTCGCGATTCTGGCGCGCGAACAGACCCGTGGGCGCGGGCGGCAGGGACGCGCGTGGGTCTCGCCGCCGGGTGAGGGGCTCTACCTTTCGATTATCCTGCGTCCTCCCCTGGAGCCTGCCAAAGCGACGATCATTACGCTTGCCGCTGCCATCGCCGTCGCTGAAACGCTCGCGGTTGATTATGCTGTCGCGGTCGACATCAAATGGCCGAACGACGTTCACGCACACGGCAGAAAGATATGCGGCATCCTCATCGAATCCGCCATTGAAAAAAGTAAGGTTGATTACGCCATTCTCGGCATCGGCGTTAATCTGGGCCAGCGCCAGTTTCCCAGCGAGTTGCAGGAGATCGCCACGTCGCTCGTTATCGAAAGCAATCAGCGGGTCACGCCTGATGAGTTCGCCGCGCCATTGCTTGCGCGATTGGAAGAGGGCTATCGAATCGCTTTGCGACAGCCCGCACAGATCATCGCCCGTTGGCAGGCGCTATCGTCTTACGCCGAAGGCTGCGCCGTCCGTGTTGAGAACGGCGACCGCGCGATTGAAGGCATCACGCGCGGGCTTGCGCCGACCGGGGCGCTCATCGTCGAGACGGCAAACGGCGAGCGCTGTGAAATAGTCGCCGGCGAAGTCCATTTGCGAAGAGCCTGAGCCGCGCCCGGTTTGCTCGCCTTCAACGGCTGTGCGATACTGAGGCGCTTCGAGCAGTCGCATTCATCAGAATCGCATCGCTTGAGGTTTGCAGATTCAATCATGCGGGATTCAATCGCTATGCTGCTGGTTCTTGACGTAGGCAACACCAACACGACGCTCGGCCTGTATGAAGGCCGCGAATTAAAATTCAGTTGGCGGCTGACCAGCGAACGGCAACGCACCGTCGATGAGTACGGCATCATGTGCCGCACGCTGTTGCAGCTTGCCGGGCTGGACTCATCGAACGTCACGGCGATGGCGATCTCGTCGGTCGTGCCGACGCTCGATTTCACGTTGCACAAGATGGCGCAGGTCTATTTCAAACTTGAGCCGTTGTTCGTTACCAGCACGAACGCCGGCATGCCTGTGCTCTATGATGACCCGCGCGAAGTCGGCGCGGATCGCGTCGTCAATGCGGTCGCGGCATTCGAGAAGTACGGCGGCCCGTGCATCATTGTTGACTTCGGCACGGCGACGACCTTTGATGCGATTTCGAGAGCCGGCGAATATCTCGGCGGCATCATCTATCCCGGCATACAGATTTCCGCCGACGCGCTCTTTCAACGTGCCGCGCGTTTGCGCAACACAGACATTCGCCGTCCCGACAAGCTGATCGGCACGACGCCGGCGCAGAGCATTCAATCGGGGCTCTATTATGGCAACATCGCGCTGGTCGACGGCGTGCTTGAGCGAATGATTGATGAACTGGGCGAAGGCACGCGAGTCATCGCCACCGGCGGGCTTGCGCCGCTCATCAGTCGCGGCTCGCGCTTGATCGAAGCGGTCGAAGCCAACATCACGCTTGAAGGCATCTGCATTGTCTACGAGCGCAATCAATCTTAGACGCGCCCTCACAGGCAACCTTTCTCATCCAACGTTAGACGGCGTTTCGGAATGCAGCTTGATTTCGGCACGCCTCATTTCTTGACGCGGTCAAAGAACTCTTTCTGTAGCTCAGGCGTCTTCGTATCGGCTTTGACGGCGCGCAGCGCGCGGGCCAGAGATGCAAGGCGGTACTCTGTAATTACCTGTCCCAGTTCACGGCTCGCTTTGGCGCCCTCGCCGGCATAATGATTCGGAAAAGCCGCATACCACCAGATCGCCGTGTAGATGTCCGGTATCGCCGGTAAACGCTTCTGGTTTTCGCCCGATTCGTCTGTCGCCCGATCCATCTTCACCAGATCAGGCCGCAAGTAGAGAAGGCTTGAGGTCTCGCGCTCGCCTGCGTGCATATCGCCTGCGGGGTCAGACTTGCGTAGCTTGCCGACCTTTTCAGCAAGGTCAGACTCGGCGCTGGGATCATAAAAATAGACGACGTAATCTCGGCGGCGTTCAAGCTGCGATTGGATGAAGAACCGCAGCAGTTGCGGATTGCCTCCATGTCCATTGACAATGAGAATCTTCTTAAAGCCATTGCGGGCGATCTCTTCACAGGTTGCATCGAGCAGTTCCCACACCAGGCGACTTGGCAAGGCAAACGTGCCCGGCTGATGTCTTGCCTCATAAATCTGGCCATAGAAATAATCCGGGAAGACGACGGCGTACTCGGTCTTCGTCACACGCGCGGCCCATTCACGAACCTGGATCAGATCAGAGCCCATGGGCGCGTGTGGCCCGTGCTTCTCTAAAATACCGATGGGCAGTATGCAGGTGTAAGCAGATTTCTCCAGCGCTTTGGGCCAATCGCTGGCGGTTAGTTCATCCCAGCGCGACGGCATGTCTTGCGCCATCGCACAACCGGCGAGCATCAGAAAGGTCACTAGCAGTTTCATCAGCCGTTTCATTGCATGGCTCCTCGTGTAAGTTGATTTGCAGGGTGACTATAGCAAATTCTCCAGAAGAATAAAGGCGGTCAACCGTCGCCAAACAGAGAGGCGCGCGGAGCATGGCTACTCCGCGCGCCTTCAGTGTTTATGTTGCAACTGCGCTTATCGCGTCAGCGTCGCGGGCAATGAAACTTGCCCGTTCGGGTTCTGCACAACTACTGAGTGCGACGAGCCGGGTTGAATCAACGCTTTTGGCTTAAGATTGCCCGGCGTGCTGCGGTCGTTTTTGCCGACCACAAATTCATCGCCGCTCAATTGCAGCGTATAACGCTCGCCGCCATCAACGATCAACACCGCGCCCGCCGTGATATTCACATTCACCGCCGACAGGTGAATTCCTTTATTGCGGAACGCCAGGCCGCTGATGCGCGGCAGCGTCGAGGTCTCATTCGATTGCGCGCTTTCGGTGCCGTCCTGATAAAGCGCCGTGACCACGTAGAAGTAGCGGAACGATGCCAACTGACCCTCTGCGGGCTTCGGCAGGTTATCTGTAAACGAATTCGCCGAGGCCGGCACGACGCCGACGAGATTCGACAACTGCGCCTGCAAGCCTGTCGCCGTGCCGCGATAGATGGCGTAGCCTACCAGTGTTGACGGCGCAGACCCCGACGGTTGACGAACGAGCTGCGTCAGGAAGGTGTCAATGGCTGCCGCGCCGGTCGGGCTTGTGCCGGTAGAGGCCGGCGGCGTCCACAACACCTGCACCTGTACAACGTCTGCGGCATTGACGATGTTGATCGTCGTCGGGAAAGACTTGCTACGATTCTGCGCATCGGTCGCGGTGAACAGGACGAGCAGTGAGCTGCCTGCGGCGTTGGCCGCAGGATTGATGACCAGATCGCCCCGGCCATTGCCACGATCAGTAAAGGTGCCGCCAGCAACCGGCGTAGCCGACAGGTGTATGCCGCCAGTGCCGTTGGCGGCAATCACGTTGATCGTGTTCGCCTGACCGGCAACCGCAGTGAACTGCGCCGGTGCGCGCAGCTTGAAGGCCTCGCTCTGCGGCGTGCTCGTGCCGCTAAGCGTAATGACCGTCAACAGCGCATCGGGGTCGTTGCTGATCACTGTGATGCGGCTGGTAAAGACGCCTGATGTGGTCGGCGAGAAGCTCACCGTCAACAGCACATGCTCGCCCGGCTTCAAGGTCACAGGGAAGGCGGGCGCGCCGCTGAACCCGAACGGGAAGGCCGGCGCCTGAACGTTGGCCAGCAGCAGGTCGGCATCGCCTGTGTTGCTGATTTCCAGCGTCGTCACCGATGAGCCGTTCGGGAAATCGATGATCGACGGATTGATCTCCAGATTCGGCACAGGGTTGGTCGTGCCTGTGCCGGCCAGTGTCACCGTGACAAACGGCGTCGTCGTGTCATTGCTGGTGATCGTGAAAGCGCCGCCGAATCGTCCGATGCCAGGTGGCTGGAACTGCACGGTCAGGTCAACGCTGCCGCCGGGCGCGATGGTCAGCGGCGTCGTCGGCTTGGACAAAATCTTAAATGGGCCGCTCGGATCAGTAATCTGCGATACAACCAGATTGACGCCGCCCTGATTGCTAATCGTCACCTTTTGCGTGGCCGTGTTGCCGCCGCGCACCGAGCCGAAATCGATAGAGGTCGGCGACACATTGATGACAGGGATTGGTGGCGGCGGCGGCTTCGGCGTCGTGGCGGCGGCGACATTCGACGGCGCGGAATTGCCAAAGTTGTTGAACGCCAGGACGCGATAAAAGTAAGTCGTGTCGGGCGTCAGCCCCAGGTCATTGTAGGTATGCACATTCGGGCCGACGGTGGCGATTTCGGTAAAGTTCTGGCCGTCGAGGCTGCGCTCGACATGGAAGCCTTGCTCATCTGTCGCGTTGTCCTGCCAGGTCAGATCAATCTCGGTCGGCGACACCGCCGTGGCGACAAGGTCGGTCGGCGTAGCGGGGGTTCGCGGAGTCGTTGGCGCGATGGTCAACGCGAAATCCCCTGAATCACCCTGAGCGCCGTCGATGATCAGGAAGTAAGTGGTTCCCTGCACGAGACGGCGGCGCAGGTGTTCCACATTGCCGCCGCCGGGGATGTCGGAACTCGAACACCCCAACAGCGATGCACAGTCTGTGACGACGATCAGGGTCACGTCATAGTTGCCCACGGGCGTCACCGTGATGTCATAGTTCTGTGTATCTGTCGAGGTGAACGAATAGACCACATCGGGGCCGTTAGCCGATTGGTTGCTATGCAAACAGGGTGTGCCGGGATTGAAATCATTGGCAGCGCCAAAGGTCGTGCCGGTCGCCGAGGCGGGCAGGTGATCGCTGGAAATGTTGGCCGGCGACGAACAGTTGTCATTCTCCGGCGAGCCGCGCCGCATGGCAAAATGAAAAGCGCCTTCATTACCGGCCTGGACGCTGTCAACAACGATGAAGTAGCGCGTGCCGGCGTTAAGCTGGACGCCCAACGTCTCGCTTCTGCCGGCGGGCCGCGCGTTCGTTCCGGCAACACAACTGGTCGCAGGGCTGGCGCAATCCGTCAAGATATAAAGGCTCAGATCAAAGCTGTCGGCCAGCGGCGTCGCGCCGAAGATGAAGAGGTCTGTGGTTGCCGGCGTGAATGAATAAACCACGTCGCCGCCGGGGCCGGGCGCACAACCGCCCGCGCCCGGATCGATATCATTGCCTGCGCCGATTGTGCTCGCATTATCAAAGAAATTCAGCGCTGCCCCATTAATGACCGTCGCGGTCGCGCAAGTGTCGCCCGCCATCGTATGCATGTCTTGCCGGGCCGGGCCGGACGGCTGTGAGGAGGCCGCAATGTGTGGCATCATGCCCACCGCCGCAAGGGCGCAAAAAATGATGATCGGCAGACTGAGTTTGAGAAAGAGCGGCAACCGTTCAGGACGCCTGAACAGACTGGATACATGCTTCATAATAACCACACTCCGTTTGTACAGAATCACACCCAGGGCCGGCAAACAGATGCACACTCACTGAAAAACAGCGAGCGCGGATTTCAATTGCCTGCTTAAGTCCCCTTTGATCAATGGGCCTGCGATGCGCGGATTATATAAAAGAATGAGTTAAAGGTAAAGCTGTTCGCTTGATCGCAAAGCATGTCGCATGTGTTGGCATTCTCAGCCCCGTAGGGGCGAAATGTTTATAGACACACATTCCATCTATGAACAAGCTCCGTCAGGAGCGCAATGTCAACATTTCGCCCCTACGGGGCTTGGATTTTTCAGGAGCTTTGAACTATAAACATGGCGTCCCTACGGGACTGGTTTGGCGTCGCAGGCGTGGTGTTCCAACAATTGTTGCAGGCTTCGGGCGTTGAGCAATTGTAAGGATTGCTACTTTTGCGACGTTATCGCCGGTTGCGCGCCGCGCGCGGTTTGCTGGTGATGGCTGGAACAGCCGGGCGCGGCGGCCATCGCCACGAAAAGCAGGAGGGTAATCACAATCGGTCTGAGCATGGTTTGTTTCTCCTCTGTCTGACCTCGGAGCAATGATCGTACCGCAGCGGCTTGGCTGTAAAAGACCGGCGTTGCAGGGCAGCCGACAGGGATTGGCCTCGTCGTTTGTATCAGGGGCAATCAGCCGGGTTGACGGAAAATCGTGCAGCGCGCCGCCGCACCTCAATGAATTGCTTTGCACGTTTCAGCCTTCGGTGTAGAATGCGATTGACTTTGACGGTTACGGGCATCCTAAGACAAGCGCAGCAAGGAGAGGCGCGATGGCTGATATCAAAATCTACACGACCAAATGGAGTACGGATTGCGATCAAGCCAAAGAATTCCTCGACGATGAAGGGATTTTTTATGAAGAGATTGACATCGAAAAAACGCCTGCCGCCGCGCGTCTGGTCGAACAGTTCAATGGCGGCAAGCGCATCGTGCCGACATTTGAAGTGAATGGCACGACCTTCACGCTGAAGCCGTTCAACTGGAAACGCTTGCAAAGCGAATTGGAGCGGCTCGGCCTGGACGATTGAACAACGCCCGTAACGACGCGCCGCCATAGAATCGCCGGAATTTCATGTCGCAACTGAGCTTTCTCGATCAACTGCGCGAAGCCCGCCGCCCGCTGTCTGTATCCGAGTTGACGGCACGCATCAAGATTCTGCTTGAAGGCGAATTCCTCGAACTCTGGATCGAAGGTGAAATCTCCAACTTCCGCCGCCACACCTCCGGCCACTGGTACTTCACCTTGAAAGACGAAGGCGCGATGCTGCGCTGCGCCAGCTTCCGCATGCAAAACCGCCTGATCCGCTTCGCGCCCGAAGACGGTCTGCTGGTGCGTGCGCACGGCAGGCTGTCTTTGTACGAAGCGCGCGGCGAGTATCAGTTGATCGTCGAATATCTGGAGCCGGTCGGCATAGGGGCGCTGCAACTTGGATTTGAACAACTGAAGCGCCGGTTGGCCGCCGAGGGCCTGTTCGACATGGAGCGCAAGCGGCCCTTGCCGCTGTTGCCGCGCTGCATCGGCATTGTCACTTCGCCCACAGGCGCAGCGGTGCGCGACATTTTACGTGTCATCCGCCGTCGCAATGAAGCAATGAACGTATTGATCGCGCCGGCGCGCGTGCAGGGCGAGGGCGCGGCAAGCGAGATCGCTCGCGCCATCGACTTGCTCAACACGCGCGAAGAGGTTGACGTCATCATCGTCGGGCGCGGCGGCGGCTCCATCGAAGACCTCTGGTGCTTCAACGAAGAAGCGGTGGCGCGCGCCATCTACAACACGCGCGCGCCGGTCATCTCAGCCGTCGGCCACGAAACCGATTTCACGATTGCCGATTTCGTCGCCGACCTGCGCGCCTCGACGCCCTCAGTTGCGGCAGAGATCGTCACCACAGCACGCGATGAGATCAGCGCACGCCTCCTTGGACTCAAGGAAGACATGACGACGACGATGCGCTACCGCCTGCTGGAACAGCGCAATCGCGTGCAGGAGTTGCAATCGAGCCGCGCCTTCGATGAGGTGCATCACGAGATACGCCGCGCCGCACAACGCTTTGATGAAGCCGTCTACGCAATGGAGACGGCCTTGCGGCAGCGCCTCAAACGCCAGCGCGCTGGTTTGACAGGCACGGCGTTGCGCCTGCGCGATACGGACATTCGCCGGGCCACCATCGAGCGCCGCCGCGCCCTTGACCTGTTGACGCAGCGCTTGCAGGCGAGCGAGCGGCAGGCGATTGATGGCCACGGCGAGCGCTTTGCAGTTGCGTCAGGAAAATTACATTCGCTTTCGCCGCTGGCCGTGCTTGGGCGAGGCTATGCAATCGCGTTCGACGCCGAGGACCGCATCATCAAGCGCGCTGACGACATCGAAGCCGGCCAGCGCGTCCGCGTGCGCCTTGCCGACGGCGAGATGGATTTAATACGTGATGCGTGATGCGTGATGCGTGGTGCGTGATGCGTGATTAAATACGCAACAAGCCGGTTTAGAGTTAGCGGTATTGTCACGCATCACGCACCACGCATCACGTATCACGCATCACGCATCACTTGTCAATAAAAAGGAGAAAGCCAGTTAATGAGTGAGCAACAACCGAATGTTTCGCCGCAGGTGATTTTGGATCACCTGTGGTCGGCGCGCGCCGCCATGGCGCTTGCCGCAGGCGTCGAACTCGAAGTCTTCAACCACATCGAAAGCGGCAAAGGCACGGTCAAAGAAATCGCTCGCGCGGCCAAAGCGTCGGCGCGCGGCATGCGACATCTGCTCGATGCGCTGACCGGCATGGGCTACTTGAACAAAAAGGGCGAGCGCTACGGCAATGCGCCAATCGCGGCGCAGTTTCTCGTCGCAGGCAAACCGGGTTATATGGGCGGGTTTGTCGGCGAAACGCGTATGGTCTGGCCGGGCTGGGCCAAGCTCCCCGAAGTCGTGCAAACAGGCCGGCCCATCGAAGCCGTAGACACCGAAGTCGGCGGCAAAGAGTTCTTTCCGAAACTGGTCGAAGCCATCTTCCCGATGAGCTACGGCGTCGCGCAAGGCGTGGTGCAGGCGCTCCCCGAAAAGACGCGCAAGCGCATCAAGACGATTCTCGACGTTGCCGCAGGCAGCGCCGCCTGGTCGTTGCCTTTCGCGCAGGCGTTGCCTGATGTGCGCGTCACGGCGCTTGATTATCCTGAAGTATTGCCGGTAGCGCGGCGCTTCGCCGAAACGTTTGGCGTCGCGGATCGTTATGAATATATCGAAGGCAATCTGCGCGACATCGATTTCGGGCGCAATCGCTATGACCTGGTGATCCTCGGCCACATCATCCATTCGGAAGGCGAGAAGTGGGGCAAGAAGCTGTTGAAGAAAGCCTATCGCGTTCTCACAGACAACGGCATGTTATTGATCGCCGAGATGATTCCCAACGACACGCGCACAGGGCCGATGCTGCCGCTGTTGTTCGGCTTGAACATGCTGGTACACACCGAAGCCGGCGATGTGTTTACGATGCGCGAATACCGCGAATGGCTCAAAGCCGCCGGCTTCCGCAAAGTGCAGACCCTTGATATACCTGGACCGTCGCCGCTGATTCTGGCAACGAAATAGAAAAAGGAGCCACAGATGAACACAGATAGGAAAATCACTGCAGATGTTAGAGCGGAGTTGCGAATTCTAAGCTCCGTAGGAGCGTGATGTTTATAGACCGGGATGAGTAAATGAGTGCGAACTCCGTAGGAGCGTGATGTCGACATCACGCTCCTACGGAGCTTGCTGGAATGAATCGCCGGTTGTTCTATAAACATTGCGTGCCTACGGCACTCATTTTTGAAGACATTCCAAGTAAGGCTCTTTTTTGATTCCCTTCAACATCTGTGTTCATCTGTGGTTTCATTTACAAGTCCAAATTATGACCAAGAAAAAGCCGGGTGAAAGAGACTTTGAAGCGGCGCTCAAGGAGCTTGAGCAGATCGTTGAACAACTCGAAGCCGGCGACCTGCCGCTGGAGCAGTCGCTTGAGCTATTTGAGCAGGGCGTGCGCCTGTCGCGCGATTGCCAGAAGCGGCTCGATGAGGCCGAACGGCGCGTCGAAATCTTGCTCAAAGACGAGGACGGAGGTTACACTCCTTCTCCTTTTGAGGAGATGGACGAATGACCGAGTTCGAAACGATTAACGACTATCTGATGCGCCGCGCCGCAGAGGTCAATCAATGGCTCGATGCGTTAGTGCCTTCGGAATCCGTCGCGCCCGAACGCCTGCATCGCGCCATGCGTTATAGCTTGATGGCCGGCGGCAAGCGCTTGCGCCCCATCCTCGTTCTCGCTTCAGGCGAGGCCTTTGGCGCATCCACAGATGACTTGATGCCCGCCGCCTGCGCCTTCGAAATGATTCACACCTACTCGCTGATTCACGACGATTTGCCGGCCATGGATAACGATGATCTGCGACGCGGCAGGCCGACCTGTCATAAAGCCTTCGACGAAGCGACGGCGATTCTGGCGGGCGACGCGCTGCTGACGCAAGCCTTTCGCGTGCTCTCGGCGGATGCGCCGCATCGCAATACGGAGCGGCAGATTCGCGTCATCCGCGAGATTGCCGCCGCCGCCGGAACCGTCGACGGCATGATCGGCGGCCAGATGGCCGACATCGAAAACGAAGGCAAGCCGATTGACGAAGCGACCCTCGAATACATCCATCGCTCGAAGACCGGCGCGCTGATCTGTGCGCCAGTCGTCGTCGGCGGCATCATCGCCGGCGCCAACGAACCCGAACTCGACAAGCTGCGAGCTTATGGGCAGCGCATCGGCCTGGCCTTTCAAATCGCCGATGATATTTTGGATGTCACCTCGACCAGCGAACAACTCGGCAAAACGGCGGGCAAAGACATCGCCGCTCACAAAGCGACCTACCCGGCGCTGCATGGCATCGAAAAATCCGAAGCGCGCATGGAACAACTGGTCGCCGAAGCCATCGAGATCGTCGCCGGCCTCGGCCTCGACTCAGGCATTCTTGAAGAACTGGCCCGTTTCATCGTTGCAAGGAGATCATAACGCGGTTATCCTTTTAAGTTGTTGAAGCATCTGATGAATTGTTTTGGTCGCTCATGTAGATTTTGCATCTAATCCGAAGATTGAAACGCAATTAAAAGAGTGACAAGTGAACGGTGACAAGTGACAAGAAGAAGTGCGATAGCCAGTTCTTGCCAGGATATGGAGTCACATCGTCTTGTCACTTGTCACCGTTCACTTGTCACTTTATAGAGGAGACGCGAGGCACTTTATGAATTTGCTCAAACAGATCAACGACCCTGCCGATATGCGCAAGCTGCCGGTGGCGAAACTGCAACCGCTCGCCGATGAAATCCGCGAATACATGATCGAAACGCTGTCAAAGATCGGCGGCCACACCGGCGCGAGTCTTGGCCCTGTCGAATTGATTCTGGCGCTGCATTACGCCTTCGACACGCCGCGCGACCGGCTGGTCTTTGACATAGGCCATCAGGCGTATGCGCACAAGATCATCACGGGGCGGCGCGATCAGTTCCCGACGATTCGCCAGTACAACGGCTTGAGCGGCTTCCTGCGCCGCGAAGAATCCGAATACGATGTCTTCAACGCGGCGCACGCCGGCACGTCGATTTCGTCTGCGCTCGGCATCGCCGCGGCGCGCGATCTGAAGGGCGAAAACTTCAATGTCATCGCGTTCATCGGCGACGCAGGGCTGACGGCAGGCATGGCGCTGGAAGGCATCAATCAGGTCGGCCATCTCAAATCGAAGATGATCATTTTGCTGAATGACAACGAGATGTCTATCTCGCCGAACGTCGGCGCGCTCGCCGGTTACTTGAATCGCATACGCACGGCGCGGCCATATAATGAGTTCAAGCACGAAGTCGAAGAATGGCTGAAGGCCATTCCGGCAGTCGGCGAGATGATGCTGTCCGGTGCGCGGGCGTTGAAAGATACGCTGGCCGCCGCCTTCATTCCCGGCGCGTTGTGGGAAGAACTCGGCTTGAAGTATCTGGGGCCGATCAACGGCCACGACATCAACTCGATTCTGGCAACGCTCGAACTGGCGCAGAAAGAAGAAGGCCCCGTGCTGATTCACGCGCTGACGGTCAAAGGCAAAGGCTACGAGCCGGCGGAGCGTGACAAAGCCGCATGGCACGGCACCTCTGCCTTTGAGATCGCTTCAGGCAAATTTATCAAGGAACCGGCGACCGCGCCGACCTACACGGCGACGTTTGCCGACGCGACGATTGCCGTGATGAAAGAAGACCCGCGTGTCGTCGCCATTACCGCAGCGATGCCCGATGGCACGGGTCTCAGCAAAGTGATGAAGGCGTTTCCTGAGCGCAGCTTTGACGTGGCGATTGCCGAACAGCACGCGGTAACGTTTGCCGCAGGCATGGCCACTGAAGGCTTGAAGCCGATCTGCGCCATCTATTCGAGCTTCTTGCAGCGCGCTTACGATCAGATTTTTCACGATGTCGTGTTGATGAATCTCGACGTGACCTTTGCGCTCGACCGCGCAGGAGTGGCCGGCGCTGATGGCCCGACGCATCACGGCCTGATGGATTTCTGTTATCTGCGCGGCATGCCGGGTATCGTCATCATGGCTCCCAAAGATGAAAACGAATTGCGCCACATGCTGAAGACGGCGGTGCTGCACAACGGCCCTGCGTCTGTGCGCTACCCGCGCGGCAACGGCTTCGGCGTGCCGATGGACGAAGCGATCAAACAGCTTGAAATCGGCAAGGCAGAGATCGTCCGGCAAGGCACTGATGTGGCGATCATCGGCATCGGCACGCAGGTGCATTACTGCGAGAAAGCCGCCGAGCGGCTGGCCGCCGAAGGCTTGAACCCGACGGTCGTCAACGCGCGCTTCGTCAAGCCGCTCGATGCGGACTTGATCCTGGCGCTGGCGCGTTCGCATGGCTCAATCGTGACGGTTGAAGATCACTACGTGCAGGCAGGCTTCGGCTCTGCGGTGATGGAGTTGCTCGAAGAGAATCGCCTGAGCGAAGTGCGGGTGATGTGTCTCGGCTTTCCGGACAAGCTGATTGAGCATGCAAGCCAGAGCACGCTGCTGGCAAAGTACGGGCTGGACGCCGACGGTATTTATACGCGTGTGCGCGACTTCGTTGCCAGCAAGTACAGCTTCGAAGCCGCCTATCACGATTAAGCCGCGGCGCGATGATCAAGCATGAAAGCGACAGGGCGGCTGATGATGGCCGCCCTGTCGCTTTTCTTTATTATCGAATGGGATGAATCCGATTTCTTCTTACTTTACTCTGTCAGATTCATGCGCTGTAGCAGTTCGGCAAAGCGCGGGGCCGAACGCAGGCCATCATATCTCGGATCTACTTTGAGGAGGGCCAACTGTCCTGTCCGCTGCTCATAGTTTTTTTTCAGCAATTCCCAAGCCTGATTTTTCTCGCCAAGCTCCAGATAGGTTTCCATACTAGCTTGTGCTAGAAAAGAGCTTGTCCCTAATCGTTCTTTCACTAACCCCAGCAACCTCTGCAAAAACCCATTCCAGCCCGCTACGGCATAAGCTTCCTTGTATGCCGCTAATCGTTCCGCTCGCTCCCCTTTAAGACCCTCTCCCTTCAAGAACTCTGCGATTGCTTCGTCATGCATTCCTTTACGCGCATAAGCATCTGCCAGGTACAAGTGCGCGTTGACGAAATTCTGATCCATATCAACCGCCTTATGAAAGGCGGCAATCGCCTGATCGTATTCCCGCGCGAAGTAGAATATATGCCCTACATCCGTATTTATGGAGAGCGATAGAGGATCAAGCTCGCGCGCCCACTTGATCTCTCCTATGGCTTCTTCCGAAAGTCCCATGGCCGCTAAGTAGTAAGCATGCCAGTGATGCGCCGTCGCATAATTTGGATTCAATTCGATGCTGCGCTTAAATTCTCTCGGCGCCCGGCCAGTCATAATCGTGAAATAGTTTGAGATTTCCTAAAAATCTGCTCATCGATCTGCAATGCCTTTTCTATCGCCGTCTTTGCCTCGCTCACCTTTGAGACGAACGTGTAGCAGTCGGCCAGCCCCGCGTAAGCCAGCGCGTAGTTCGGGTCTAGCGTGATGGCCTGCCGGAAGTATTCTATAGCTTTCTTAAAACCGTCCGGCGTTCGCTTGTTCCAGAAGTAGCGGCCCTTGAGATAGAGTTGATAGGCTTGTGGTGGAATGAAGGCTCTACCGATGGACATGGATCAGAGGCGAGCGGCAAGAAGAAAAGCAGTGACCTCGAAGAATGTCCTCAATGGACAGGTGCCGCCGCAGACCTGTTGACGAAAGACCTGGAAGAGTTCGGGGGCGCGCGCGTCTATGGCATTAACTTCGATTCCGACTCAGATCACATCAAAGATGACCTGAAGGCGGTCGGCTACGGCGCAACCAAGCCGGTGGCAAGTAACGATACGGAGCTAGGCCGCGCGCAGAACCGGCGTGTGGAACTGACGAAGCAGTAAGAGGCAGGCGCATCAGCATAGTGCTCCGCTAGCCGAACTAGAGCAGATATCAATTGGATTAAGCCGCAATCATGTAGGGGAGGCCCTGCGGTGGCCTCCCCAGACTGCGTGTTCGTACACTGGGGCGACCACCGCAGGGTCGCCCCTACATGCTAAACCGATTTGAAAACCGCTATAAATCAGACCACGTAAGAACGAGACAAGAAGAGATTGCCGCAGAGGCACAGAGATAATTGAAACATTGAAGAATAACAGAGATGTTCAGGGGTCTCTCTGTGGCTTTGTGTCTATGTGGCCAATCTTCTGTTTCCCTGTCGTAGACTTCAATTTGGACAGAACGAACTGATAGAACTTCTGTTCGACCCGCCCTCGGCAATCCGCCTGTCAGTTGACACTACAACCAAAAGCCCGCTAGTTTTCTGGCATCCGTTTGTGGCGGTGGAGTCCGCCCTTAACCACTGCGCGACGCAGTCAATGACTCCTACTTTTGCTCGTGGCGATGGGAGAAAGTAGGCGTGACATGGCATCTTCTCTTGCTCGCTCCGAACCATGCGGCAATGAATAGAAAGCGAGGAGAGACGTCATTGATCAAGATCATCGCAGTGCTGTTGGGCGGCGCAGTTGGAACCGGCTTTCGTTACTTTATCTCGACGTTCATCTATTCGCTGGTCAAGCAGCCGAGCTTCCCTTATGCCAACCTGTTCATCAACGTGTCGGGCAGCTTCATCATCGGCGTGCTTGCCGAATTGTTCGACACGCGATTGCTGGTATCGCCTGTGCTGCGCGTGGCGTTGCTTACAGGCGTGCTCGGCGGCTACACGACCTTTTCAAGTTTCTCGTTCGAGACCTTCTCGCTCATCCGCGACGGCGAAGCATGGTTGGCTGTGTTGAACGCGGCGGGCAGCGTGCTGCTCGGACTCATCGCCGTGTGGCTCGGCGTGCGACTGGCGCAGAGTTTTTGAGGGAGGTTGGTAATGAAAATCCCGGAGAACGGTCAACTGCTGCGAATCTTCATCGGCGAATCCGACCATTGGCATGGCAGGCCGCTTTATGAGGCGCTCATTCTCAAAGCGCGTGAGATGGGACTGGCCGGCGCGACCATGATGCGCGGCTTGATGGGCTACGGCGCAAACAGCCGCATACATACGGCGAAGCTCTTGCGTTTGTCGGAAGACCTGCCGGTCGTCGTTGAGATCGTCGATAGCGAAGCGAAGATCAGCGCCTTCCTGCCGCTGATTGACGAGATGGTGCAGGAAGGATTAGTGACGCTCGAAGCCATCAAAGTGATTCAGTATAGACCCGGCTCACGGTGATGTGGCGCAATCTAACCGCATGGTGCTACCCCTGACGGCAAGGCTTACTGGCTTTCACGGTGTCGTTTGGCGCCGGCCTCTTCAAAGAACTGCGTCGTGTTTTCGGTGACGCTCGGCGGCGGTTCGTTGAGTTGCTCGAAATCGCGTGTCGCGGCGCTCGCCGGCGCTTGCGGCGCGGTGTTGCGCTCGCCCGCAGGCTCGGTGACGCGGTCGTCACGGTTGAGTTCATCGGCGGGGATGGTGTAGCGCTCGCTCAATGTTGCCATAGATTCGGCAAAGAAGGTCGCGTAAATAAGTTGCCCCAGTCCCTTAAACAAGGGAATCAGCATGAGCAGCCAGAACATGCGGGCCAGCACTTCGAGGCCATGCGCCTGCGGTTCATTGATGCGAGGGATTTCATGAATGATGCCGGAATTAAGCACTTCCTGGCCAACCTTGTAAAACACGAATGACATGCCAGCGCCGCCGAACAGGCTCATCAGACCTTCTTTGAAATTGTGCTGCCGCGAATACTTCATCCACTGGCTCGGCTGCGGCAGATTGCGGCGGCGCAACTCTTCTCTGGTCTTTCGCCGCAGCTCGCGCGTCGATTGCCGGTAGGGGCGGCCTTTCTGGTACTGTCCCCAGTCCGCCTTCCATTTTTGCACGTGTTCGTGCTTGAAGCCTTGCTTCCAACTATCAACAAAATCGGTGACGTTGCGCTTGAGTTCTTCAGGGTCAAAGTTCCAGGGTCCCGGCCCCTTGCCGCCACTTTTGACGATGTTGATGATCAATTGCAGGTTCGTGCCGCAAGCCTTGCAGAATCGCTGGCCTTCAACCGCCTCCGTGCCGCATTTAGGACAGTACATTTCCGCCTCCAGTGTGTTCATTTCACAGCCCTATATGCCAAGTATAAACCATCTTCTGCTACAGAAAGTTTCGCCTAAAACAAGTAGAATTATCAGCTTGTGGCC
>JBBWZK010000043.1:0-23266 GCA_039648975.1 Blastocatellia bacterium | reverse complement strand
AATTCGTGCTTTGATTGTCACAGCGTCACCGCTGGCATGCAGGACAAATGTATTGATTGTCACCAAACACAGGCGACGGCGACCGCTGCCGCCTTCGTGCCGACGATCTACGACGCGCACGACCGCGAAGGCATGGCCTGTTCGAGCTGTCACACAGAACATCAGGGCAAAGATATTCACGCAGGGCTGGTCGCCTACCAGCTCTGCGCCAACTGTCATAATGGCGCATACAAGATCAAAACCGGCGAGCGCACAGCAAAGCTGTTGCCGGTGCCACATGGCGGCCAGGTCGGCTATCCGGTCGTTTACGGCAAGTGGGAATGGAAGCTGACGCCGGACGTGATCAAACGCAAAGGCTACCCCGATGCGTGGGCTTCGTTGGAGCCGCGCGATCAATTTCATGCCGTGCATCAGATGGATCGCATGTTGGGCAGGATGAGCTGCGGCGACTGCCACACGCGCGGCTCGGCTGGCGACGAAGCTTTTCGCACTTCACCGAAAGACGAATGCGCCAAGTGTCACGGCGTCAGCTTCACGGTGACGAGTGCCGCCACCGCGCCGGTGAATTGTAATGCCTGCCACGTTCAGCACGGACAGAAGAACGATCTGGCGGGCATCGTCACCCACACAGGCAAAGACCCACCGAAGTCGCAGTTGGCCTTCGATGTGGTGGATTCGAGGGTGATTGAAAAGCTCTCGCCTTTCGACCACAACCGCATAGAGCATCAAACCAGAAGTCGGGACTGCGCCTTTTGTCATCAGCAACCGGACAACAGCAACACGTCCGGGATTCCCCACCACTCAGCCTGTAACGAGTGTCATCAGAGGGATTACATCATCCGGCAGAGCCGCATGTGCGCGGTCTGCCACACCACGCCGGTTGATGCGTTGGGCACCCTCCTTGATCCAGTCGAGATCAAGAAGTCTTATCCGAGGGCACTCTTACCCCGTCGCTAGAGGCCTTTGATAAGCGATTTATTCTTGCTTCTTTGCGACAACCGAATTGCTCTAGCTCATCCCTTCCATCTTCTGCTTAATCGTCAGCATGATGAACTCAGCCGGGCGGATCATCTGCAAAGTGACTTGAACGATCATATAGCCGTCAAGGATGTCCGCCGCCGTCATTGTGCTGCCGAGTCCACACTGCACCCTATAAGCTTCGCTGGCGGTAGCTCCCATCAGGTCGCCCTGTGACCATACGCCTTGCAGAAAACTCGATGCCCTAGCGTTCAATGTCGCCCAGGTATTGCCGTCCACGCCTGCTTCGTGTGCCCTGGTTTTTATCCTGGTGTGACTTCGTGGATGGGTTTTGCTATTCTTGCCTTCCCTACGCATCTCGATCACAGGAGAACTTGATCGCTTATGAAGAGACTCGGAGTCGGTTTCATCGGCAGTGGGTTTGTGACGCGCTTTCACATTCGTTCGTGGATCGGCGTGCGCGACGCCGACGTGCGCGGCGTCTGGAGTCCGACGCGCGCTCCTGCGGAATCCGCCGCTCAACTGGCGCGCGACCTGCGCGTCGGCGAGGCGCAGGCGTTTAATTCGATTGAAGAGATGGTCGCCTCGCCCGACATTGACGCCATCTGGCTGTGTAGCCCGAACCACACGCGGCTCGACTGCATGGAAGAGATCGCTCGCGCTCTTGAATCAGGCAAAGGCAGGCTTCTTGGCATCGCCTGCGAAAAGCCCCTGGCGCGCAACGCCGCCGAGGCGTTGCGCATGGTCGAGCTTGTAGAGAAGACCGGCCTGCTGCATGGCTATCTCGAAAACCAGTTGTTCACGCCCGGCATCGTGCGCGGCAGACAGATCGTCTGGGCGCGCGGCGCGGCGACGACGGGCCGGCCTTATCTCGCCCGCGCTGCCGAAGAACACAGCGGCCCGCACATGCCCTGGTTCTGGCAGGGTGAATTGCAGGGCGGCGGCGTGCTCAACGATATGATGTGCCACAGCGTCGAAGTCGCGCGCTTCATGCTGACCGAACCGGGCAAGCCGCGCACCAGCCTGCGGCCCACGAAAGTCTCTGCACAGATCGCTTCGTTGAAGTGGAGCCAGCCCGCATACGCGCAGGTCTTGAAGGAGACGATGGGCCCGGAGGTAGATTATTTGACGCATCCGTCAGAAGACTTCGCGCGCGCCACGGTTCACTTCGTTGATGAAAAGAATCAGCCGCTCATCGTCGAAGCGACGACTTCGTGGAGCTTCGTCGGCGCGGGCCTGCGATTAAGCATGGAGTTGCTGGGGCCTGAGTATTCGCTTTCGGTCAACTCGCTCGACAGCGGCCCGAAGCTCTTCTTCAGCCGCAAGGTGACGGGCAGCATCGGCGAAGACATCGTTGAAAAGCAGAACGCCGAGCAGGGCTTGATGCCTGTAGTCGCCAACGAGGAGGCCGAATACGGCTATGAAGGCGAGAACCGCTATTTCGTGCAATGTTTTCTTGAGGGCCGGCAGCCGGAAGAAGATTTCCATGACGGCCTTGAGGTCACACGCCTGCTGATGACGGCTTACCTGAGCGCCGAGCAGGAGCGCACCATCGAGTTTCCGCCGCCCGGTCTCAATCAGTTCATCCCGGCGGTCGCGCGCGGCGCGTGGAAACCCTGAAACCGATTCACACCAAGGAGACGAAGCATACAAAGATGATTTTGTGTGCTTCGTCTCTTTTGTGTCCTTGCGGCGAGGAACCATTATGATGAATGCCACATCTCGAAGGAAATTTCACATCGCGCTGCTCGCCAGTTTCATCGTCATTCTCATCCTTTCGGTGATTCGCCCGAAGGACTTGTTCACATGGTTTCTGGAGAGCTTTCCGGCGATGACCGGCGCAGTGATTTTAATTGCCACCTACCGCCGCTTCGAGTTGACGCCGCTGGTCTACACGCTCATCTGGATGCACGCCGTCATTCTCGTGGTCGGCGGCCATTATACTTATGCCGAAGTGCCGTTGTTCGATTGGATTCGCGATACATTTCACCTGAGTCGCAATCATTACGACCGCGTCGGCCATTTGGCGCAAGGCTTCGTGCCGGCGATGATCGCGCGCGAATTTCTGCTGAGAAGATCGCCGCTCGAACGAGGCAAGCTGCTGGCCTATATCATCGTGAGCATCTGTCTTGCCATCAGCTCGGCGTATGAGTTGCTGGAATTCGGCGTGTCGGTGTTGACCGGCAGCGCCGGCGATGCCTTCCTGGGGACACAGGGCGACATCTGGGACACGCAGAAAGATATGCTGATGGCGCTGATCGGTTCGATCACCGCCTTGTTGACCTTGAGCCGTTTGCACGACCGTCAGCTTGCGCGTTTTGTTGATGCGCGCAGCGACCGCCGCGCAGCGGTGTGAGAATTATGGCTTGTATAATTTGCAGCGCCACAGTCGTTGCCAGCATAATGGCGATGTTGCCCTTACTGCTTATGGAGGCTGATTTATGACTGTGAAAACATTTCCACAGGTGCGTAAAGCGACGTTCGGAGCAGCAGATATTTCCAAAGAGCGAGAGTGGCTGTTGCAGCACGACCGTGAATATGTCGGCGAGTGGGTGGTGCTGGGTGAAGGTCATCTCATAGGTCATACTGTCGACAGCAATGAAGTGGCGGCCCTTGTCGATAAGGCACGCGCTCAAGGAATTCATCTGCCCTATGTCAAATTCGTCAGTGATAGACCAGAGCCGGTCTGGATGGGATGGTTATGAATCCCTGGATACTCGGTTCACCAACCGCCTGGATTACAGCAGCCATGATGACATTACCATCGAAATCTTTCTTTCCGGTAGTTCATCAATTCCGATTGCGGTTACGGCCAAAGTCGATACGGGAAGCAAGTTTTGTATCTTTCAGCCCCGATATGCAGTTGTTCTAGGCTTTGATCTGAAAACCGGCTTTAGGGAAAGCATCCGCACCGCCGCTGGTTCTTTCATCGCTTACGGCCACGAGATCACTTTGACCGTCGGCGATATGGAATGGAACGCCGTTGTCTATTTCGCCGAGCCGGGGAACTTCCCAGTTAATGTCGTTGGTCGCGTCGGCTTCCTCGATCACCTGCAAGTTGGCCTCATAGATTACGAACAACTGCTCTACCTCAGCCCTTTCGGCGTTACCTGATTTTATCTTCGCCACGACATTCTCCACTCAAACAACTGCCAACGTGGCCTACATTATAAAAACGATTGCGCTCGACCTTATCGCGCGCCGAAATGCAGACGCAGGCCGGCGCGAGCAAGCAAGGGCGGGCCGATGGTGCGGACCGGCGTGCGCCCGATGTCGTAACGCTCATTCGTCAGGTTCTCGAACGCCGCGAACAACTCAACGTTGCGCGAGAGCCGGCGCGAGGCGAACAGGTCAAGCGTGAAATATCGATCCAGCTTCAATTGATTTTGATCATCATCAAACTGTGCGCCGACGGTGCGGCCCTGAAGCGACACCGTGACCAGCGACGGATTGTCATAGCGCGCCTGGAAGGTCAGTTCATGGCGCGGCGTCTGCGGAATCAATAACCCTTCAAGCGCGGGGTTCGCCGGAAAGCGCCTGACTGTCGCATCGGCGAATTGATAGCCGCCCGACAACGTCACTGTGCGCGTGAGGTGCGCGTCCGTCTCAAACTCGATGCCGACAGAGCGCGTCCGTCCGAGGTTTTGCCGCTGCCGCATGATCAATGTCGGCGTCACACTCAAGGTCACGTTGGCAATGGGGCGCGTCAGTTCGCTCCAGAAAAACGTTCCGCGCACGGCGAGCCGCTCGGCCAAAGCGGTGACATTAGCGCCCGCTTCGCCGCCCGTCAGTCGTTCGGCGCGCAGGTTCTGGTTCGCCAGCGTCAAGACGTTGCCGACTCGGAATGAACGATACAACTCGTTGAGCGTCGGCGCACGAAAGGCGCGATAGCCCGATGCAAAGAGCGAGACGCGCTCGGTTGCTTTGTAGAGCAAAGAGAGTCGCGGGCTGAATGCCGTCTCTGTGCGGTCTGTGAACTTCGTTACACTCGCAGGGCCGGGTGTGGCGAGCGGCCTGGTGGTTGAGAAGGCATCATAATTGCGCCAGCGGTCGGCGCGCACGCCAATCGTCAGCAGAAAGCGCGGCGTGATACGAATGATGTCCTCGCCGAATACGCCGAGGGTGCGCTCGCGTCCGCCCGCGCCAATCGCGGAGGTCAGGCGGCCCGCAACGAAAGCCAGTTCATCGCTCGCGCCGCGCACTTCGCGGGCATCGAGCCCGGCCACCAGCGTTTGCCGCGAACCCACCACACGCGACCATTGCGAAGTGAAGCCGATCTGCTGCGCTGGCACGCGCTGGCTGCGCGTCAGCAATTCGCTGCGGCGATCAGCGGCTATCGCCGAGAAGTTCTGATCGTAGACCTGCGTGCTGGCAAACAACCGGGCGACCAGAGCGCCGACGCGCTCGGAGTTCCAATCCGCGCCGAGCGCCAGTTGGCGTATGTGAGTGCGATTCGGCGTCAGCGGCGTGCCGTTTTCGCGCGACTCGCCGAACAGCGAGCCGCGCGCGAAGATGCGCCCACGATCTGCAAGCAAGCGGTCGAGTCCAACTTGAAGCGTGGTGTGCTCGCTCGCGGCGCGCGTATCAACGGGGCCGCGTTCGCTCGCGTTAACAGGGATGTAGCCGTCCGTGTGAAAGGCTTCGGCGGCGATTTGTCCGCTCCATTGAAACAGCCGGCCTGCGGTGAACATCGACACGTCGGGCGTCTGTTGGTTGCCATAAGAGGTTTCAAGCGAGAAGACCGAATCGCGCACGTCGCGCGGAATGAAACTGATGACGCCGCCGAGCGCGTCCGTACCATAGAGGCTCGATGCGCCGCCCTGCACAACTTCGACGCGCGACACGGATTCGCGCGGCACGCGGCTCCAGTAAACCCAGCCGCCGAACGGGTCATTGATGGGAAGGCCGTCGCTCAGAACAACGGCGCGGCTCGCGCCCGATGCGCCGACGCCGCGCAAGCTGACGCCTTGCGATGTCGGATTCGCCGTGCGGCTGCCTGAACGGCGAAAGAGCGTGAAGCCCGGCACCTGTCTGAGCGCATCGTCCAAGGTCAGCGCCGCGGTCGTCGCGAGGTCGTCGGGCGACAGCAAGATGACGCTCGCCGCCGTGTCGCTCACACGCGTCGCCGCGCGCTCTGCCGTGACGGTCATCTGTTCAGCAACCGTCGCCGGCGCAAGCGTCAGACGGAGGTTCGTGGCATCGGCTTGTTTGGCGCTCCAGGTGCGCTGATACGGCGCAAAGCCAGAGGCGCGAACCGTGAGCATGCCGTCGCCTGCAGGGACGCCGTCCAGCGTAAAGTGGCCATCGTCTTCAGTGGTTTGCCTTACAGAAGCCTTGCCGACGGTCAGGACGACTTCGGCTCCGGCGACGGGGGCGTTGCGCTGATCCGTGACCGTGCCATTGACGCGCAGAACCTCGGCAGCCGGCGTTTGCCTTGCATAAATCGGAAGGTCGGAAACCAGTATCCACGCGAGCGATAGAATCGTCGAAAGAACCAGCGGCCAGCCCTTGCCGCGCCCGTGTCCCGGTGCGCCAGGCGATACGCATTCATCATTCATCATATCAATCCTCGCTTGAGCGTTGGTGGCTTTGTCCCTGATGAATCATGAATGTACCAGTTGCGACAGAAAAAATCATCGCAGTCAGCGTTCGCGTCGCTCGTGCTTTGCAGTATCCACCAGCCTTGTGATGATGCTCGCCAAATGGCTATAGAGCGTTTCTGAAAAATCAGCTTCGTAGGAGCGCAATGTTTATAGAACCCCGTGGCCAAAAAAACTCAAGTCCCGTAGGGGCGCAATGTCGACAGTGCGCCCCTACGGGACTTGGCTCTTCATCGGCAATGGCGACTATAAACATTGCGTCCCTAACGGGACTTTTCAGAATTCCTCTATCACTGTCTTTCCAATCCGGTCGCGACTCGCGGTATAGGTATATCAGTGCTCACACCCCAGCCCTGTTGTGTGACACTGCTGTTTGAACTGTTGATGATGTACCACGTACCGTTCAATGGCCGCCACACGGCAAGGTCTATCTTGCCGTCACCATCATAATCCGCCGGCACAGGAATGTCCGTGCTCACGCCCCAACCCTGAGATCGGCTACTGCCACTGGAACTGTTAATGATGAACCAGGTGCCATTCGAGGGTCGCCATACGGCAAGGTCCGCTTTGTGGTCACCATCATAATCTGCCGGCACAGGTACGTCGCCATTGCCTCCCCAGTTCTGATTTCTGATTGCGCCATTTGAGCTTTGCAGTATCCACCAGTTGCCGTCCGCTGGCCGCCAGATGGCAATGTCCGCTTTGCTATCGCCATCATAATCCGCCGGCATCGGAATGTCCGTGCTCACGCCCCAGCCTTGCGTCCGGTTAACGCCTGCCGAACCGAGGATGTACCATGTGCCGTTGCTCGGTCGAAATACCGCGATGTCGGCTTTGCCGTCGCCGTCATAGTCTGCCGGCACAGGCTTATCGCCATTGACGCCCCAGCCTTGAGTCCTGGTTGTGCCATTTGAGCTTTGCAGTATCCACCAGATGCCCGTGCTCGGTCGCCAGATGGCGATGTCTGTCTTGCCGTCGCCATCGTAATCTGCGGGCACCAGCTTATCGCCGCTCACGCCCCATCCTTGAACGATGGTTGCGCCGGTTGCGCTATTGATGATGAGCCAGGTGCCGCTTGACGGTCGCCACACGGCCAGGTCTGCCTTGCTGTCGCCGGTAAAATCAAAGAGCGTTTTTCCACTGCCGCCTGTCCCCGCAGTGATCGTGAAGTTCGTGTCCGAAATGTCGAAGAAGATATTGCCGACGGCCTCGACTTTAACGCGCGCCTGCGAGGTCGGTAGATTGGGGAGTTGGACGGCTTGCGTCCCATCATTCGGCGTATTGCTGGCGAGAACAACTGGGAAGCTGTTGCCGCCGTCGGTCGACAGCGAGATGGTGACGCTCGCCGTGCTGATCGGCGCAGCCGTAGTCCCTGCTACATCCCACGTCACGGTTTGCGCCGCACCGCCTTGCCAGCTCACCGCCGTGTTGGGCTGCGTGACTTTGAAAGGGCCTGCGGCGGCGACGGTCGTGACCTGCATCGCGTCGGATTGTATGCCGCCGCCTGTGGCGCGGTTATCGCGCACCGTCACACGGAAATTCAGAGTACGACTGGTCGTCGGCAGAGCTTCGCCGGTCGTATAGGTGTTGTTGTTGAGCACGTAGGTTTGCGGCGGGTTGTTGGAGTTGTTCAGAATATACTGCAACGAGGGAAAGAGCCGTGTAGGATTTGTCACAGGCGTATAGGATCTGAATATGGGCCGGCTGCCGTCGTCCGTATTCGGCGGCGCGGCGGTGCCCAGATCGAACTCTTCCCATGCATAGGTCAAGGCATCGCCGTCCTGATCGCTTGCAATTGCCGTCAGCGCAAAAGGCGTGCGCGACGGAATCGTGAAATTCGCGCCGGCATCGACCGTCGGCGGATGATTGCCGGTCGCGCTCTGCGCCGCGCAAGTGCCGTTCGTCGTCACATAGGTGACGATCTGTTCAAGGTTGCCTGTGTGAAAGTATTGATTGGTAGACGGCTGTAGATTCTCTGTGCCGCAGATCGAATAGGCCATCAGCGTCGAGCCGCCGCCCGGCTCCCAGGCGCTTGAAGCCGTGCGTTGCGCCCCGCAAGGACTCATGCTGGTATTGAACGAATGCGTTGCGCCAAGCTCGTGGCCGTATTCGTGAGTGATGCCGGTGACGAAAATGGCGTCGGTCGTCGAGCCGCCGCCCATCGTCGATGCGCCTTTGCCCTTCTGGCCCGCCGTGCAAGCCACGCCGATGGCGGCGATTCCCGAAAACGAGCGCGACCCGGCGGGCAAGCCTGTGATGCCGCCGTAGACATGCCCCATGTCGTAATTTGCCGAGCCGATCACCGTATCCAGTTTTGTCTGGTTCTCGTTGAGCATGGTGCCGGGGTTGCTGTTGGTATAGCCGTCGGTATTCGGGTCTGTAAAGACAATCGCCGTGTTGTCAATCAATGTAAACTTGATGGCGAGTTCTTTCTGGTAGATGGCGTTTATCAAATTGACGTTTTGCGCGATGGCGGTTTGCGCCTGCGCGACGTTGCCGCCGCCATACAGTTGCGTGAACTCGCCTGTGGCGGCGACTGCCAACCTATAGGTGCGCAAGGTCGCCCCCGAAACCACACTCGGAGTCACGCCGGATAGCGGATGAATGACGCCGCGCGCCATCGCTTCTTGCACATCCGCCTCGCTGACCAGACATTGCTGCGAAATGATCTCACGGCTATCGCGGTCGCTATCGTAAACGATGTAGTCCTGATTATTGTCGCGAACGTAAGGGGCAATAAAGACAACGCCGTCGGGCGACAGGATGATGGCGTGCAGTCCATCGGGCGACCAACTGAATCGCATAGTGACTGCCGGATCATCAACCGCCTGCCCCGCATAGGTTTTCAGGTCGGGCAATTTAGCGGCAAGCTGCGGCTCCATCAGAGGCGATTCTTCGATGCGGAATTGGCTTAACCGTCCGTCCGGCAGCGGCAGGCTGATCTCAACTTTCGTAGTCGCCGACTGCGCGCTGAACTCCTGCGGCGCAGCGGCAATCGCCTGTGTGAAGGCTTGCGTCTCCAGACCAACGGTTCGATAGAACACCGGAAATATCTTACGATTCTCGCGGTTTTCAATCTGGTCTTCTTTCACCTCGTGCCAGAAGGCATCGCTGATTCCGGCTTGTGTGGTTGTCGCATGGGCGCGGCTATCAATGAATGAGGCAGCAGTGACGACGACGCCGATAAAGATGAATGCGATCAGGATGAAGCGAAGGCGAATCGCTCTCCTTGCTTCGCGATGGGGTAATGGCCGACCAGGTTCAAGACGATGATGACGCATAGCGCACGGCTCCTTGATGAATTTATGATTGTCCCTGCATCCACAAGAATCGTCTGACAATCGCCAGAGCGAATTCGTTAAGCAAGGAGGATTCCCGCTTTCATAACCCTGATTAGTGAGGAACTGGGGAGGCGGACAGTTGAGCTTCATTCATAAAACAGGGTATTGCTCAAAGCTGGTCCGGGTATGACCGAGCATCCATAAACATATTGCCATTGATTAGCAGTCAGTAGCAATTCGGCATTGAGCGAGGCATATAAGGTTGGTTGGACCGTTGCGCCGCAGCCTGAGTCCAGTCCCGTAGGGACGCAATGTTTATAGTAATCATCATAAATGAGAAACCAAGCCCCGTAGGGGCGGAATGTCGACATTCCGCTCCTACGGGGCTTGGTTGGCTTTTGGCCATACGCCTCTATAAACATCTCGCCCCTACAGGGCTGTGGCACATCTTACCGAATGACGCTGGCGGCGAAGCGCTCCATCTCTTCAAGCTGCGGGCTGCATTGCAGCAACAGCAGATCAACGCCGGCATCGGCAAACTCGGCAATGCGCTGGCGCACCTGTTCGGGCGTGCCGACCAGCCCTGAGCGCAGGCCGCGATTCGATACAGAGTAATCTTCGAGCGACACCTGCCGCTCAAGCTGCGTACCCGCCAGCCATTGATTGTAATTCCCATAACCGGCGGCCTGGCCGACCGTCGTGATGCGCTCAACTTCACGTCGCGCTTCCCCGTCGCTGTCACGGACAATGGCATAGGCGGCGATGCCGTATTGCATCGGCGGCAAGCCTAGCCGTTCGCGCCTGGCTTTCATGTCGGCGATTTTAGGGCGAATCGCCTCCGGCGGGTCGCCGTGCATGACGTAAGCGTCGCAGCGCGCGGCGATCATCTCTTTGGCGGCTTCCGATTCGCCGCCCGCGTAAATTACAGGGCGCGGGCGTGTGAGCGGCTTCGGTTGCATCACCGCATCCTGAACCTCGTAATAGCGCCCCTTGAATGAAAAGTGATCTTCCTTCCACAAACGGTCAACGACTTCGAGCCACTCGGTCGTGCGCGCGTAACGGTCGTCGTGCTGCTCGAACTGCACGCCGTACTTGCGCGCTTCGTCGGCCCACCAGGACGACACGACGTTGAGCGACAGGCGACCGCCGCCGCCAATATGATCGATGTTTGCCGCCTGCTTCGCCAGCAGCGCCGGGTGGTGAAACGTCGGGCGCACGGCCACCATCAATTCCAGTTTTTTGGTTACCGCCGCCAGCGCCGCCGCCGTCGACCAGGCATCGAGCGACGGCGCGTCCTCGCCTTTGATGTCGTTCAGATTCAACTCGGCGATGAGCGTCAGATCGTAGCCGATCTCTTCGCTGCGCTGCGCCAGGCGGCTGACATAGGCCCAACTCGCTTGCATTTGCTCGTCCTCAACATTGCGCAGCCAGCCGCCGAAGACCGGCATCCAGTATCCGTATCGCATCTTCAGTTCGCCTCCCTTTCGAGGAAATCCACCAGTCGCGCGAATGGATCGAAGCCGACGACTCGTGTAGCATCGGCTACAAAATTCGACAAGCAGTTGATGTCGTAGAATTTCACCTTGCCGTCGCGGTCGTCAATAAAATACTCGATGCCGCCGACATCAATCTTCGCGGTCTGGGCGATGGCTTCGACGGCGTCAATGATTTCGGCGGGCGGCCTGTAGCCCTCGACGCGCATCCCTGAGCGCGGCGCATCCACAGGGCAAGCCGTGCGCGTAAGCTCCTGGCCGCCGGTTGTCTGGCAAATGTCCGCCGGGCAAAGGTTGAAGCTTTCGCCCGACGTATAAATTTTAATGGCGTAGAGGTATTTGCCGCCGAGCGTTTCGACGCGCGTGATCTGGCCGTCGCGCGCCGGGATGAATTCCTGAACCAGCGCCGTGCCGTCTATGCCGAGATCAAGCTGATCGGCTTCGACAGCCAGTTCGAGCGCCGCCTGCTCGTCGTAACGCACGATGCCTGCGCCGCTGCCGCCGATGTTGGCTTTGACGACGATAGGAAAGCGCAGGCCGCCAGCGGCGCGCGGCGCTTCCGCCGCATGGCTGATGACCCGCGCGCTCGGATAGCGTAGGCCGAGGCGGTCGAGCAGCATGAGTTGCATGGCTTTGCTGGTTTCATAAGTGAATGCCGTGTAGCCGTTGATGACGCGCGTGCCGAGAGCTTCGAGATGCGCCAGCAGATTGCGCGTGTAGAAGACCGCGCCCTTTGCGCCGCGCAGGTAAGCCGACGGACTCATGCGATTGAAGAAGAGCGAGAATTGCTTTTCATTTAGCGAAGGATCGAATTGATGTTGGCGGGCGTCGAGGCGAAGATACTGTGCGCCGCGCCGGTCGAGTTCGGCAAACAGCGGGCGAAACCAGTCGGGATGCTCGTAATAAACGGCCATGGGAAGCGGCGAATCGCTCATCGAGTTGATCTCCTGAAAAAGAAAGAGGCCGCTCTCGTCGAGCAGCCCACTTGTTTGATTGCCATTGAATCAAGCGTCAATGAATGACGAAGGGAACGATAACGGCCAAGTGGGCAAAAGTCAAATCAGGCATTCTTGCCTATAAGCCGCCGATGTTTTATGACCGGCGGGTTGAACTTTGATTCTACTTGCCCGTGAGAATGGGATAGGGATTGATGGGAATGCCGCCGCTCCATTTGCCCGGCGCAACCGGCTTCGAGATGGCGAAGTGCAAATGGTAATTGCCAGCCCCGGCGTTGCCTGTGTCGCCGACGTAAGCGATGACCTCGCCGCGCCGAATCGACTTGCCTTCGCTGATGGCGTCGGCGTAGCGCTGAAGATGCGCGTAGTAGTAAACGTACAATCCTGATGGATCGACCTGATAAAGCGTGATGCCGCCTTTGGCGCTCTGAAACAGACGGACGATGGTGCCGTCAGCAGCGGCTAACACAGGCGTGCCGCCTGCGGCCATGATGTCGAGCGCTTCGTGTGTGCGGCCTTCCGATCTTCCATCATAGAACGAATCGCGCAATTGATTGGCGTTGACGCCCATGACCGGAATCAGCAGGTTCCTGGTTTTCAAGGCAGCGATGTCCGCTTCATTGACCAGTCCGGGCGTCGCATGCGAAGTTGCAAAATCGCCCGGCGGCGTATCGACCGCGCTTGCGGCTGGTGACGCTGGCGCGTATGAAGGCGGCGCAGAGGCAACCGGGGGCACGGGCGTCGCTGCAGGATTGTCGCTGCTGATCGCCGGCTCGGTTTTCGGCGGCGGCACAGGCGCTGGGGTCAGAACACGCGACTGCGACTGCGAAACGGCACGCGGCGGCGCAAGATTGATCAGGATGATGGCGCTGGCTATCGCGCACAATCCTGCCAAAGTAATGAATATTATACGTTGTCTGGCGCGTGCATTGATTCGCACTCCATTCTCTCCGTCACGTATCGAATTCAAACGCGCGGCACGCGGCCACGCCTCAATTATTAGATTAGAGCAAGCCACACGCCAGCCGCTGAAATTAGGCGCATTGACACGCATTTGCGGCTGGTGTAGCGTTGCACGGTGATGGCGAGTCGCCGAACGGCACGTTCTTCGTATTGCGTGTTATAATGAAGAAGACGATGGATCGCGCTGAGAAGCCCGCTACGACGGCCCGGCGCTTTTTTCTATGGGGGAAGATTCAGACGCGTTGAAGAAACTGAGCTTACCAGAAGATGCCATCAGGGCGCTGTATGGCCCTTATGACGAAAACATCAAGCACCTCGAAAGCCTCATCCCGGTGCGCATCAACCTGCGCGGCAACGAGCTGATTATCGAAGGCGAAGAAGAAGACGTTGCGGTCGTCGAGCGCATACTCGAAGACTACGCGGCGCTCTTTGATGAAGGCCGGCGCATGTCGAACGACGATCTGAAATCGGCTTTCAAGCAGATTGCCGAAGACCGCGCCTCGACCCTGCGTGATTACTTCGTCAAGGCGCGCTTGAATCCATCGGGCAAAAAACAGGTGGTCGCGCGCTCGGCGACGCAGCGTCGCTATCTCGAAGCGATTGATAAGTACGACGCCGTCTTCGGGATAGGAGTCGCGGGCACTGGCAAGACGTTTCTCGCGGTTGCCAAAGCCATTGAGGCGTTGTTTCAGAAGCGTGTCAATCGCATCATCCTGGCGCGGCCTGCGGTCGAGGCTGGCGAAAAGCTCGGCTTCCTGCCGGGCGATCTTCAAGACAAGGTTGATCCATATCTGCGCCCGCTCTACGACGCGCTCTTCGACCTGGTCGATTACGAACGAGTGACCAAGCTGCTTGAAAAGCGTGTCATCGAGATTGCGCCGCTCGCCTTTATGCGCGGTCGCGCGCAACCGCTGAACAGTTTATTGATGACTCCGAACGGTTGGCGCGAGATGGGCGAAATCAAGGTCGGTGATTTAGTCATCGGCTCGGACGGCCAGCCAACCGAAGTCCTTGGCGTTTTCCCGCAAGGCAAGAAGCCGGTTTATCGCTTGACCATGACCGATGGCGCAAGCGCGGTTGCCTGCGCAGAACATCTCTGGCAAGTCAAAACGATGGAAGATAAACGGCGAAATAGATCGCCGCGCGTTTTGCAAACCCAGGAGATGTTCGACAACCTTCGACGCCATCATCAATACCGTTACGAATTGCCTTTGCTCTCTGCGCCGGTTGAATGGGAATACAGGAGCGTTCCGGTTGAACCTTACGCGCTCGGGTTGATGTTGGGCGACGGCGGCATATCAGGAAAGACTTCGCCGTCATTTGCGACTGCTGATGCAGAATTAGTTTCATCTTTGAGCCTTTCGTTTTCAGGTATGAGCTTGCAGATTCGCCGCAAGTCGGAGATTGATTATGTGCTGGTGAATCCTCTAGCGGGAAAAGGCGGAAACAAGTTTGAGCCGATTCGCAATCCACTCACGCAGGCATTACGCGAGTTGAGCCTGGAAGGGACTTACTCGTCCACTAAATTCATTCCTGAAATTTACCTTTATAACAGCGCGGAGATTCGCATCGCGCTGTTACAGGGTCTGCTGGATACGGACGGTGGGCCGGTTACGCCAGAAGGGCGAACCTGCCGGATTCAATACGCCACCACTTCCGAGAGATTGAAAGACGACGTGGTTTTCCTTGTGCGCTCGCTTGGCGGCGTGGCGCATTGGAGAAGACGCGAAGCCGAAGGTCGGAAGCCCGGATTTGCGCGTGGGAGAGAGATTCCATATCGCAATGACGCTTTTGTTTTGGACATCCGTTTGCCTAAGCAGCTTCAACCGTTCCGTTTGAAGCGCAAGGCCGACATTTATGAACAATCCGGCGGCGGTCGCCCGATGCGGTTTATCAAAAACGTCGAGTTGATCGGCGAACAGGAAACCCAATGCATCAGCGTTGCTGCGACGGACTCGCTGTATGTCACGGACGATTTCATTCTGACACACAACACGCTCGCGGATGCGTTCATCATTCTTGATGAAGCGCAGAACACGACCTCTGAACAGATGAAGATGTTTTTGACGCGCATCGGCTTCGGCTCGAAGGCGGTGATTACCGGCGACGTGACGCAGATCGACCTGCCTGCCGGACGACGGTCGGGACTGGTCGAAGCGCAGCGCGTGCTCAAAGACATCAACGGCATCGAGTTCATTCACTTCACCGACAAAGACGTGGTGCGCCATCATCTCGTGCAGATGATCGTGCAAGCTTACGACCGCCACACCAAGACCAAGTTCGAGGACAAGCTATAACGTGATACGTGATGCGTGATGCGTGCTGGCCCATCAGGGGTCACGCATCACGCATCACGCATCACGCATCACGCATCATGCCAAAGGCATCTACATCGAAACCGCGCGAAGTCGTCAACGGCGTCAAACGCTTTTCGGCGGGTCTGTCGGATCAGGCGATTATTGACGCAGGCGTCGGCCTGTTTATCATCGTTGCGCTGTCGATGCTGCTGCTCAGAAATTATCAGCGGCCTCTCATCCCACAGCTTCCCGCCGGCAGCGTCGCGGTCGCAGACATCATCGCGTCTGAAGACGTCAAGATCGAAGACACGGCGGAAACCAAACGGCTGCGCGACCAGGCGGCGGCGGCGGTGCTGCCGGTTTTCGATTTCAATCCCAAGAGCGCCCGCGACGCCGTCGCCAGCCTGCAGGAACTCTTCGCCGCCGGGCGCGAAGCCGGCGACGGCGCGTCGATCAACGACCTGCACAGCCAGATCGAAGAACGCATCGGCATCGCCCTGGAACCTGAACAGATCAGCGTGCTGGTCAGGCATCGCTTCAGCCCGGAACTCGAACAACTGATGGTCGAGCAACTGGAATCGGTGGCGATGTCGCCGGTCATCAGCAGCCGCAGCCAGTTCCGCCGACTTGGCGCAACCGCCATCACGCGCCGCGATGTCCGCAACGATCAGGAAACCGTGGTCAGCGATCTCAGTAATATTTACGACAAAATCACTGCCAGCGCCTCGCTGCGCTCGGAAAAGCTCGTCTGGCCGGCTGATTACGATATGCGCGAGCGCAAGCTGATGGCCGAAATTCTCGGCTCGCTGATCGTGCCGATTTTCGAATACACCGAAACCGAAACGCAGAAGCGTCGCGATGCCGCGCGCGAGATCAAGCCCTACATGATTGCGGTCAAAAAAGGCGAGCCGATTGTCGCGCGCGACGAAACCGTCAGCCCTGCCAAAGCCCTGCTGCTGGCGGAAGCGGCGCGCACGCGGCCCATCGGCCAGCGGGCTCTGGAATTCGGCGGCACCGTGATCATTGTAATGATGCTCACACTGGTGCTGTGGCAATACTTGGTGCGCTACCAGCGCCAGCACCTGCGCGTGCGCCGCCACTTTCTGCTGCAAATCGCCTGCTTCATCATCACGCTTGGACTGGCGCGCATCTTCTTTGCCGTCGCTGCGGCGATGAGCAGTTGGGCGACGAGTGCGCCGTTCAATTCACCCGTCGCTTATAAGTATCTTGCGCCGCTGGCGGTCGGCGCGGTGCTGGTAACGATTCTTACAGATGCCCACGCGGCCTTTGTTTTCTCGGCGATTTTGACGGTTTTCGTCGGCATCTATTCGGGCAATATGTATCTGGCGGCCTTCACGCTGATGTCGAGCGCCGGGGCGATTTATCACCTGAAAGATTGCCGCGACCGCACGGCGCTGGTCTGGGCAGGGTTGTGGATCGGCGGCGTCAACGCGACGACAACGCTGGCGCTCGATCTGCTCGGCGCGAACGAAGCGCGCGTCTGGTTCGTGCTCTTCGATCTGGTCTGCGGCTTCGTCGGCGGCGTGCTGGCGACCATGGTGGCGTCGATTTTGCTGCCGCTGTTCGAGTGGCTGTTTGAAATCACTACCAGCATCAAGCTACTGGAATTGTCGAACCTCAACCTGCCGCTTTTGAAGCAACTGGCCGAGCGCGCGCCGGGAACCTATCATCACTCGATCATGGTCGGGCTGCTGGCCGAAGCTGGCGCTGAAGCCATCAACGCAGACGCGCTGTTTGCCCGCGTCGCCTGCTACTATCACGACATAGGCAAGAGCGTGCGGCCCACTTACTTTGTCGAAAATCAAACCTACATGGAGAATCGCCACGACCGTTTGTCGCCGAAGATGTCATCCATCGTGCTGATGAATCACGTCAAGCAGGGCGTCGAACTGGCGAAGAAACATAAGCTGCCGCCGCGCATCATTGCCATCATTCCGCAGCATCACGGCACAGGCTTGATGAAATACTTCTACTACAAGGCGCGCAAAGCAATCGGTGATATAGATAACAGTGCGCTCGAACGCGAGTTTCGCTATCCCGGCCCGAAGCCGCAGACCAAGGAAGCAGCCATCATTATGATCGCCGATTCGGTCGAAGCGGCGGCGCGCACCGTCCAGGAGCCGAACCCGACCAAGCTGCGCAATATGATCGAGATGATCATCTCGCGCATACGCGACGACGGTCAGTTCGACGAATGCGACATCACGCAGCGCGAGTTAAAGATGGTCGCCGAGAGCTTCGTGAAAGTGCTGATGGGCATTCATCATCATCGTATCGCTTATCCCGGATATGATTTCAACCGCGCCGGCACGCCCGCCATGCTGTCGCAGGTGACGCCCGCCGAGGTGGCGGCGGCAACGCGCACCGAAGCGCGGCCCGCCGCGCCGCTGAAGGAAGCCAGTGGCGATTGAAGTCGTCAACCGTCAACGGCTCTGTGCGATAGATCAACAGGAGGTCGCGCAGATTGCCGCCGCCACGCTCGCCGGTTCAGGTCGCGCCGGCGCATCGCTCACCATCGCCTTTGTGCGCGACCGCGCGATTCGGCAATTGAATCGGGCTTACAGAGGATTGGATCGCGCCACCGACGTGCTGTCGTTTCCGGCAAACGCCGGGCAGGACGACGTGTTCATCAATCCATCATCAGAAAGCGTCGATTATCTGGGCGACATCGTGATTGCGATTGACACGGCTCGCCATCAGGCTGACGAAGCGGGCCACAAGCTGGCGCGCGAGGTCAGCGAACTGGTGATTCACGGCACGCTGCACCTTTGTGGTTACGACCACGAAACCGACAACGGCGAGATGAATCGCCTGGAGTTGAAGCTGCGACGGAGACTTTTAGAGGCTAGGGACTAGAGGCTAGAGGCTAGTTAGAAAAAGGGAGAAGTTAATCTGCTTCCCTTTCCCCTCTAGCATCTAGCCTCTAGTCCCTAGCCTCTAAGCGAAGCGTTATGCTGACTGAGTTAATGGTGACCGGCACGGCGCTGGTGGTGCTGATCTTTCTTTCGACCATCGAAAGCGCTTATGAATCGCTCAGCGAAGTGGCGCTACGGGTGATGGCCGTCGAGCGCGAAGCGCATCCGCGCGGGCGATTTTTCCAGGAATTGCTCGAACACCGGCAGCGATTCGAGTTGATGTTGATTCTCGGCACGCAGCTTTCCATCGCGGCGATTGCCATCATGCTGGCCAGCGCCTTGGCCAACCTGCTGGCGCACGGCGCAGTGCCGCTGACGCTGGGCGCGGTCTTTCTGACCATCGTGCTGTTTCGCTTGCTGGTGCCGCGATTGCTGGCGCAAAACAATCCCGCCGGCGTGTTGTGGGCGCTGCTGCCGCCATTCAAAATCTTTTATCGCCTCTTCTGGATTTTTGTAGGCCCGGTGAGCGCGCTGCTGCAACGCATGCGCAAGCCTGAGCCGCCAGAGGAAACCGGCGACGCAGAAGACGAAGAAGAGAGCTTCGACGAAATACAGGCGTTCATCGATGTCGGCGAAGAAGAAGGCATCATCGAAGAATCGGAAGGCGAACTGATCCAATCGATCATCGAATTCAGCGACACGCTGGTCTCAGAGATCATGCGCCCGCGTTTGCAGATGGTCGCTATCGAAGCCAGCGCCACGGTCGCCGATGCCCGCCGGCTGATCATCGAATCGAAGCATTCGCGCATTCCTGTTTATCGTGAGCAGATCGATCACATCGAAGGCGTCGTCTATGTCCGCGATTTGCTGGCGTTTTGTGAAGCCGACAAGATGAGCCGCGCGGTCACCGAATGTATGCGCCCCGCTTATTGCGTGCCCGAAAGCAAAACGATTCAAGACCTGCTCGAAGATATGCAGAAAGCCAACGTGCAGATCGCCATCGTCATTGATGAATATGGCGGCGTTGCCGGTCTCCTGACTGTCGAAGACATCATCGAAGAGATCGTCGGCGAGATCGAAGACGAAGACCGCGCCACCGCCGACAGCCAGATCATTCGCAACGAAGACGGTTCATATCTGATCGACGGCAGCGCCGAAATCAAGAAGGTCGAAGAGCTGTATCACAAAGAGATCGAAGCTGACGATTTTACGACGGTCGCCGGGCTGCTGATCCGCAAGCTTGGCCGCGTCCCGGCGGTCGGCGAGAAGATCGAGTTCGCCGGCATTCAGTTTGAAGTCGTCGAGGCCGACGCGCATCGCGTCAATCGCGTGCGGCTGCGCGAGGTTGACGCGGCGGCGATGGCCAGTGAAACTGAAGTGCAGGGACGCGAACCGGTCGAGGGATAGCCGAAGGATGCCGAAGCAGGAGACCAGCAACAGCGAACGCCAGCCGAGCACCGCCAACGAAGGATCATCTCAAATGGCAGAAGCCCGACCGTCAGAACACGCACCAAGCGAATCCATAGACGAGAACGCGCGCCCGATTGCTCCATCAACCAGTGCGGCGCAGGACACGGCAAGCGATTTTCCTGAAAGTAAACCGGGCTACAAATCCGGCGTTGTGGCATTGATTGGCCGACCGAATGCCGGCAAGTCGACGCTGCTCAATCATCTGATCGGCGAGAAGATTGCCATCGTCAGCAGCAAGCCGCAAACGACGCGCACACGCATCAGCGGCGTGTTGACGCGCGACCGGGGGCAGATCGTCTTTCTCGACACGCCCGGCATACACAAACCCGGCTACAAGCTCAATCGTCGCATGATGAGCATCGTCAGTGACGCGCTCGCCACCGTCGATCTGATTCTGCTGATGGTCGACGCCTCTGAGCCGATGGGCGCGGGCGACCGCTTCGTTTTGAATATGCTGAAGCCGATCACCACGCCGGCGTTTTTGATTCTCAACAAAGTCGATGCGCTGCGCGCCAAAGCGCGCTTGCTGCCGCGCATTGGCGCTTATGCCAACGAGCGCGAGTTTGCCGAAGTGATGCCGATTTCAGCGCTCACCGGCGACGGCGTTGAGTTGCTGGTCGACAAGGCGTTTGCCTACCTGCACGAAGGCCCGCCGCTTTATCCTGAAGACGAATTGACCGATCAGCCGGAGCGCGTCATCGCCGCCGAACTGGTGCGCGAAAAGATTCTCGAAGCGACCGGCGACGAGGTTCCTTATGTCACGGCGGTCATCACCGAAGCGTGGGAAGAGACCACTGACCTGACGCGCATCAACTGTTTGATTTATGTCGAGCGGCCTGCGCATCGCGCTATCGTCATCGGCAAAGGCGGCGCGCGCTTGAAAGAGATCGGCACGGCGGCACGCCGCGACATTGAAAAGCTGCTCGGTCGCCATGTCTTCCTGAGCCTGTTCATCAAAGTGCGCGAGCACTGGCGCGACGACGAGCGCGCCCTCGACGAACTGGGCATTCGCAGCTAGAGCAGTTTGTGATTCATTTCACGCCTGCCTCGCCGCACCCCTGGTCGCCGCCAGGGTGCGCTGCGCAACGCTGTGGTGTGACTTACTTCACCCGCTCACCCGATCAACGATTCCGCAAATCTTGAAGAGGCATATTTCCAAATTTTCGTATATCCTTCCAGATTAATGGAGAGCCTGGCGATATTTCAGAAGCGGTCTATAGGCTAACCTTTCATAAATAGAAAACCTTAAACCGTCCGCACCGGCTGGCACACGGTTTGCGATTTGCGGTCTTTCATCCTCACCATGCAATTTTTCATACAGCACTAATTCGCTTTCGCGGACTTGTTTTTTATCCACTAGGCGCTCAATTCAGTAAGATGAAGCACACAGGGTATTACGATCACCCCGTAATACGTTCGCCTGTTTTTGGTGAAATTCACTACATCAGGAGGAGGAGAGCTGTGAAAAAAATTGTAAGGCGCACGCTCGTTTCTCTATTCCTGTCACTGTTGCTTCCGCTTTTGGGGATGGCACAGACAGCGAATACAACATCAATCTCAGGACTGGTGAGCGACCCGCAAGGAGCCGTCCTTCCAGGCGCGACGGTCACGCTCACAGACAAAGGCACGAACCAGGAGAGGAGCGTCAAGACTAACGATGAGGGACGATATGTCTTTGCCAATATCGGCCCTGGCGATTACCAGATCACGGTCAGCGCTTCAGGCTTCAAGAAAGCCAACATCACCAACCTCAAGGCCGAAATAACCAAGCCGATGACTCAAGACATCAAGCTTGAGGCAGGCGTCGTGACCGAAGAGGTGACGGTGAGCGCGGGAACCGAAGCGCAATTGCAAAAACAGGACGCTTCGCTCGGCAATACGTTTGAGAATAAGCGAGTTTTACTCTTGCCCAACATCAGCCGTGAAGCGACGCGACTCTTATCTCTGCAACCCGGCACCACCCCGACTGGCGAGGTCAGCGGCGCGCGCGCCGATCAATCCACCTTTTCGCTTGATGGCATTGACGTTTCAGACAATGTCATCGGGCAGACCTTCCGCACCGTGATTCCGACGCCTGCCGAAGCCGTCGAAGAGTTCCGCGTTACGGTCGCCAATCCCAATGCCACCTTTGGTCGCTCCTCCGGCGCGCAGGTGGTTTTCGTTACCAAGCGCGGCGGCAATGATTTTCACGGCTCGCTTTATGAGTATCATCAGAATGATGCGTTCAACGCCAATAGCTGGACGAACAATCGCCTGGGATTGCCGACGGCAAAGTTGATCGATAATCTCTTCGGCGGCACGATTGGCGGGCCCATCATCAAGAACAAGACTTTCTTCTTTTTCAACTATCAGGGCCGCCGCAACGCCAGCAGCGCCACCGTTACGCGCATCGTTCCGACGGACACGTTGAAACAGGGATTGCTTAGATTCCGCGACGCCAGCGGCACGATCCAGACGATCAATCCGAAAACGCTTGACCCGCGCAACATCGGCGCAAGCCCGCTGATTTTGCAGTTGCTGGCCTTGTACCCTGCCCCCAATGATTTCACCTTGGGCGACAGCTTAAACACGGCTGGTCTGACAGCGAATGTGCCGGGAAGCATTCGCAATGATCTTGGCACAGCGAGGATTGATCACAGTTTTTCTGATAAATGGAGCTTCGATGGCAAGTTCAGCACCTTTTATCAGCTCCAGACGGTTTCCAGTAATACCACACAGATTGACATCGCCCATGGCAAAGCGACGTCGATTCAACCGGCCAGGCCGCGCGCCCTCTCGCTGGGGCTCACAGGGCTGTTGACGACGCACTTGACCAACGAATTCCGTTACGGCTGGACGCACGATGGACTCGACTTTGGCGTCACCTCGCCGGTCCCGCAACTCTCCGGCCTGAACATCGCGGCAGATCTGGCGGGCGCAATCCTTGACGAGCCCATTGATGTGGACACGCAAAGATCGCGTCACCAGGCGCGCACCATTGACACTTATCAATTCATCGATAACATGACCTGGACCAAGAATACTCACACCGTCCAGCCAGGATTCAATGTGCGCCACATCAAGTCGTTCGATTTCCGCGATGACAAAGTGATCGGCTCGATTACCACGCCGGTCGCGCAACTGGGCTCGTCGTCGTTCAACCAGATTCCCGGCGCGCAACGACCGAGCTTCGTTCAGCCCGGCGACGCCAGCCGCTACAATCAGCTATATGCGGCGCTGCTGGGCGAGGTCGAGAATATCACCTTTCTGGCGACCCGTGATGGGCAACTTGAGCCGAATCCGCCCGGCACGGGACTCTTCACCAACTCGAAGCTGAACGCCTACGAGATCTATACAGCGGATACCTGGCGCG
>JBBWZK010000042.1:0-12255 GCA_039648975.1 Blastocatellia bacterium | reverse complement strand
GTACGAAGTGATGATCGAAGAAGAGTTCTCGGCGGCGCATGCGTTGCGCGGCTATCGCGGCAAGTGCGAAAACCTGCACGGCCATAACTGGAAGGTCGAAGTTTACGTGCGCGGCGAGCGGCTCGACGGTATAGGAATGCTGGTGGACTTCAAAGAACTGAAAGCCGCAACGCGCCGTGTGATGCAATACCTCGATCATCGGAACCTCAACGAGTTGAAGCCGTTCGATGTCGAGTTAAACCCATCGAGCTAGCATCTGGCGGGATTCATCCTGCACGAAGACTGCGAGCACATGAACAGCGACCGCGTTAAAGTTTACAAGGTGCGCGTCTGGGAGACGCCTTCGACCTGCGCGACTTACGAAGTGCATTCGTAAACCTGCGCGCTCGGTGTGCGAATCCGCTCTCATCACCACTGTGCCCATAAAGGAAAGATGATGAACAAAAGACTGTTTGCATTAGCAACTCTCATGGCGACCGTCGCGTTTTTATTGGCACCGGCGCTTGCCGGCTCAACAACGCCAGGCATCAAGGAGGCTCGAAGCATGAGCGACACGGACACTGAACAGGTTGAGGCCGCGAAACCGGCTGTCGTAGCTAATCCTGCGGACGTGAAGAGCATGGATGCGATCCTCGCGGCACTTTATGATGTGATCAGCGGGCCGGCGGGCAAGAAGCGCGACTGGGATCGCTTCCGCTCATTGTTTGTTGCGGGCGCGCGTTTGGTTCCGGCGTCGAAACGGCCTGACGGCGTCTTTGAAGCGCGCGTGCTCGACCCGGAAGGCTATGTCGCGCGGGCCGCGCCGTTTTTAGAGAAGCAGGGATTCTACGAACGCGAGATCAGCCGCAAGGTCGACCAATTCGGCCAGATCGCGCACGTCTTCAGCACGTATGATTCGCGCCACACGGCGGAAGATAAGACGCCGTTTGCGCGCGGCATCAACAGCATACAATTATTGAATGACGGCAAGCGCTGGTGGATCGTGACCGTCTATTGGGACTCGGAACGCCCTGACAACCCGCTGCCGCCGCAGTACCTACCCTCCAGCAAATAAACACCGAGGCTGCCAGTCCTGTCTCTCAGCGGCTGGCAGCCATTGCACAGCACCCGCCTTTCAAGTGAGTCGTCCCCCTCTCTTCAGCGTCGCGTAAAAAAATCATGAAATGTTTTTAGCATAACTATCATTAGCGAATGGAGGAGCAGAAGATGTAAACCAATGGGTCGTTAGTACCAGTGGTTACAGAAAGGCGCAAGACGTTTCTCCGTCTGGCTTGAGTTTTGGGATTGATTCAGGTAATTCGCCCAAAAGCCTTCTGTAACGCGAAAAACTTGTTGACATTGATCGGCAGACGGAATACACTCGCCGCCGCAGTTTGGCTCAGGTCTCACAACAACGGCAGCGAGATCGACGGTCGGGGATGAAAACCGATGCGGAATTCTTCTGCCGATCCAGGCCCAAAGGTTTAATGAAAGTTGATTCTTGCGAGCTGTAATAATCTGTTGGCAGAGCGATAGCTGTCTGTTAAGCAGAGATATGCCAATCCAGATGTTAGTCGGATGAGTAAATCAAATTAGGCTCTGGCTAACTTTGTTTGCCCTCGTAGCAGACATTTATGTTTGGTCTGCTTAAAGCGGCGCAGAATCGATCAGACTGATTAAGCAGCCTGTCGTAACGAATGTGACCTTCCTTGCCTAAAAGGAGAGAATATGAGATTCCTCAGAATGAGCGGTATCAAGTCCGCAATTTCCCTGCTCCCAGTGGGTCTTCTTGTTGACAAGAAGGTTTTATCAAAGGTTTTCAGGAGCGCCTTTTATGTCTTCAACTCCATAATAATCCTGATCACTTATTTGGCTCCGGCCTATCAAGCCCGCCCCCAAGCAGACAAGCTTACCATAAACGTAAGCCAAGGGGTTCGTGGCGGAAACTACAACGTGACAATTCGCAGCACGAGTTGCAATGGCCTCAAGCTGGATGGAGCGACGTTAGTAGCTCCCGAAGGAAGCGGGATCACCTTTGGCCAGCCGAATTTTGGAATGGACGGCTGCACGATAAGCACCATGCTGTCAGTTGCGCAAAGCGCCCCCTATGGCTCTGTCCTGATACCCGTCATGAAGGGAGACATCAAGTTAGGAGAGGTTTCATTCACCATTTCCCCGCCAGCTTTTGTGATGACACCGCCCAGAGGGTCTCCCGGCAAAGAGTATGATATTACGATTCAAAGCACGGATTGCGATCAGAATAAACTGACCGGAGTTGAGCTAATCGCGCCTGCGGGCAGTGGTATCAATGTAAAGGATGTGAATAGCGATGTCGAGAAAGGGTGTAGTCTTACCGCCAAAATATCGCTCGAATCTGATGCTGCGTTCGGGGACGTCTACTTCCGGCTGAGAAAGGATAAGACGGTCATAGGCCTTGTCCCATTCACCATTACGGCAAAGCCGCCGGGGCCTGTCCCTCCCGGCCTGGACCCTCAAATAGACGTAATGTGGAGTGTCGTGCCCAGGAATATTGTGAGCGACAATTTTGGGCGGAGGGTCGCCAACCAGTACTACTGCATTGAAGTCGTGATAGGCAATAATTCTGGCTATGATCTGCAAATCGCCAGCGCCGGATTTACAATCCCCGGGCTGATGAAGAAAGCCAGGGCGCTGGGTTATAACAACAACTACACCATCCCTACGAATAGCTACAAATTGACGCGCGGCTCGATAGAGTGGGAGCAGCAAATCGGCCCGCGAAACTTTACGGTCAATTTGATCAAAGGATTGGGGCCGATCTTAACCGGTTTCACACCATTCTTCCATGTGACGAATCATCGAGCAAACTTCTCGGAAGGGATTAATATCTTCAGCAACCCTTTTGAAAAAGGCTTCGAGATCATCTTTCCTGACAAGACAATTCGCAATTTAGATCGTCTGGACGACCAGATACTGCGCGACGGCCTGATCATTCACAACAATCTTCAGGTCAGGACAAAGGTCTTCATCTCGAAAGATTTTTTAGGCATCAAGGAGAGCGAGCGCAGAAATGACCCGCAGCAGGTGATGCTTGAGTTGGGGCAGTTAGTCATCATCGGAGACAAGATTCAACATATTAATCGGGTTCAGATCAGCGGCGCGAACGAAGGCGGCCCAGTAGCCCCCCCGCCAACCGTGAATCCTGAAAATCAGGTGGTCAAACAGGGTGACAAAGATAAGGTGTTACTCTATAGCGGCACCTCCCTTGAAAAAGTAGCCGTGACTTCCCCCAACCCGTCCATCGTGCAAGTTAAAGAAGTGACTACCGCCGAAGGCGGACGTAGCTTCAAGGTAAAAGTGGATGTTGAAAAAGATGCCAAGCCAGGCTTTTACTCCTTCACCGTCGACGCCTCTCAAGGTGACGCCCAACGTAGATTTCAGGTGCCATTCACCATCGAGGCGGCGGACATAGTGGCTGACCTGTCGAAACCGACGAGCCAGCCAATCGCAAAGGCGCAACTAACTGGCGGGCAGGACGTCGACATCGAAATCACGGGTGACTTCCTTAAAGGCGCCGAGGTTGTTCCAATCGAAGACGCCGCGACGAAGGGTTTTACCGTAAAGGTCACGGACAACACTGCCAATGATAAATTGAAAGCAACGGTTCATGTGCCTGAAAATACCTCTGGAGACTTTAAGCTTGAGGTGAGGAATAATGGCAAGTCAAAGCAGATTCCGATTACGATAGGCAAGCAGGATGTTCCGCAGGTCACCTCGGCAATAACCTATGACGACGCCAAACCGAATGTCACAAAGATTTCTAAGGCCATGAGTTTCCCCATTACGATTACCGGCCAGAACCTGAAGGGTGCCAACGTAAAACCGCTGAAAGATGCGAGAGATCAGAACATCAAGATTGATGTGGATAGGGATAGCTCGACCGACAGCGAGATTAAGGCAACCGTGACAGGCCCCGCTGGGGTCCCCGCCCAGACCTACGCAATCGACGTTTTAAATAGCGGGGGCAAAATCGCCCAATCCATCGACCTGATTGTTAAGAAACAGGATGCTCTTGAGATACCCGACAAACCCGACTACCAGAGTAACCAGCCTCCTAAGCCAGGAGAGACGGCTAGAATTACTATAAAGGGAAAGAATTTGGATGGTGCCGTGCTGACAGATACCACGGGTCAACTCAATATCAGCGATGTCAAGACCAGGGACGATCAAATAACCGCCACCATCAAAGTGCCTGCCGGTATGCAACCTGGCTCCTATAAACTCGACGTCAGAAATAGTGGCGATAATAAGCAACTCAATTTTGAGGTGCAAGCTACTAGTCCTCAATGATCAATCCCTTTTATTTTCAGGTGTGCGCGCCTCTCAATGAGGCGCGCACACCTTCCTCCTTATCTTTGCTCGAAAACATAGCGCGGACGGACCTGCTTCCGCATCAAGCCCGACGTGCAGGTCTAAGCACACCAGGCGCTTCATTACCGCTTTCGCCAGCGCCAGCAGCCTCATTTTAGTAATCTGATTCGCTCTTTTTATGCTATTATCGCTGGCAATTCAGAACGATGTGTTTAATCTGAGCGTAACGGAACCTGGCTTCTCCGTTTCCTCATCAGGCAACTCGGTTGACAACAGAGGACTTTATGGCAAATCAAAACCAAGAGGTGAAGCCGCTCGAATCAGGCTCGGCGGCAGGGCCAAACAAAGGCAACGGCGATCAAGGGCCGCTGCCGCTGTATGAAATTCTCGAAGAAGAATATAAGAGCCTGCATGGCCCGCTGCCAGCGGATTATTACACTCACAACAAAACGCCTGAAGAGCGCCTTGCGGCTATCTATGCGCTCATCCATGCCCTCAAAGAAAGGCGCGCGGCGCTGTGCATCTCAGGCGGCGGCATCCGCAGCGCCACCTTCGCGCTCGGCATCCTGCAAGGGCTGGCGCGCGGCGGCCTGCTCGATAAGTTTCATTTCCTGTCGACGGTCTCCGGCGGCGGGTATATCGGCAGTTGGCTCAGTTCGTGGATTCATCGCACGAGCATAAACAATGTTGTCGCCGCGCTAAAAGGCGAGACCGTCAAGGCGACCGAAGTTGAGCCAAAACCTTTACGCCATCTGCGCAGCTACAGCAACTATCTCAGCCCCAGGCTCGGCCTGCTCTCGGCAGACACCTGGACGCTGATTGCTATCTACATTCGCAATCTGTTTCTCAACTGGCTGGTGCTCGTACCTTTTTTGGCGGCTGTCCTCATGATTCCGCGAATCTATACGGCAGTCCTCAGACATGTCATCGACCCTTCTCATGCAGTCAATAACAGCCTGCTGATCGTCGGCGCAATCCTCGGCATCTTCGCGGTGGCCTACATCGGCTTAAACCGCCCGGCAGTTCGCAAGAATCAAGACAGTTTAGGCCAGGCCGCTTACCTGTGGTGTTGTCTGCTGCCATTGACACTTTCAGCCATCCTGATCTCGCTATATTGGGCCGCTTATTACTCACAAACGGATGTTCCGGTTCCACTCCGCTATTTCATTATCTTCGGCCTCGCAATTAATGTGGTCGGCTATTTGTTGTGGGTCATCATGAGACGCTCTACATCCAAGCGGAGGATTTTCGGTGAGTTGCTCGCTGCCGCCGCCACCGGCCTGTTCAGCGGCTGGTTATTATGGCTGGCTTCGACGGCGAGCTTCTTCTTCTCAAAGCCGGATGATGACGTCTCGCTGCTTACCTACACATGCCTCGCCGTGCCCTTGCTGCTCGGCATTTTCCTGCTCTCGGCATTTCTTTATAACGGCCTGATCAGCTTCTGGACGAGCGACGATGACCGTGAATGGTGGTCGCGCTCGGACTCGTGGATTCTGATCGTCATCGTCTGCTGGGCGGCATTCAGCGCGCTGGTCATCTTCGGGCCGATCTGGCTCGACAAGCTCTATGTCAGCGGCATAGGCGGCCTGTCCGGCTTAATCGCACTCCTGCTTGGCAAGAGCTCCGACACGCCGGCGAATGAGAAAACCAGCGAAACTAAAAAGGGCTGGACGGCAGTCCTAAAAGAGAAGGCCCTGATGCTCGCTGCGCCGCTGTTTTTGATTTTTCTGCTCATCCTCATTTCCGCAGCAACCAGCTTTCTGTTGTATTATGCGCTGACCAGCGAGTTTCTGGCCGATAACTTTCTGCCGGCTCCCGCCATCAACCTGGAGGCGTTTAGTTACACAGAAGTGATTTACAATTCCTGGATACGCCTCGTCGTCCTCGGCTTCCTTCTCCTGTTGCTGATCAGCGCGGGCGTCGCCTTTTTCATCAACATCAACCGCTATTCGCTGCATGCGATGTACCGCAATCGGCTGATTCGCGCTTACCTGGGGGCGTCGAATTCCGCCCGCAAACCGAACAAGTTTACCGGCTTCGACCCGAAAGACAATTTCCCTGTACAGCGGCTAGCGCCGCCGACCGGTCAACTGGCGCGGCTCTTTCATGTATTGAATCTCACACTGAATCTGGTCGCAGGCAAAGAGCTGGCCTGGCAGGAGCGCAAGGCGGAATCGTTCACCGTCAGCCCGCTGCATTCCGGCAGTTGCAATCCGCAACTCGGCTACCGTTCATCCATAGCGTATGGCGGGGCCGACAAAGACCCGACGGAAAGCGGCATTTCGCTCGGCACGGCGATGGCCATTTCCGGCGCCGCCGCGAGTCCGAATATGGGCTATCATTCTTCGCCAGTCCTGGGACTTATCATGACGCTGTTCAATGCGCGGCTCGGCTGGTGGCTCGGTAATCCCGGCCCCGCCGGGAAAAGCAGCTATGACCAGGACGGCCCTTTCTGGGCGCTCCAGCCGCTCATCGCCGAAGCTTTCGGATTGACCGATGACCAGAGCGCTTATGTTTACCTTTCCGACGGCGGGCACTTCGAGAATCTCGGGCTCTATGAGATGGTGCTGCGCCGCTCGCACCTCATCGTCGTCTCGGACGCCGGCTGTGATGAGAAGTGCAGCTATGAAGACCTCGGCAATGCGATACGCAAAATCCGCATCGACATGGGTATCCCCATCGAATTCAATCTGCCGATCAATATCTATTCCAGATCAGCCAACCGCTCAGGCGGCCAATACTGCGCGCTGGCCTGCATACGCTATTCCTGTGTTGATCCGAACGCACCGGACGGCATACTGGTTTACATCAAGCCTTCATTTTACGGCAATGAACCGCGTGACGTTTACAATTACGCGATTGCACATCCCGCCTTTCCGCACGAATCAACCGCCGACCAGTTCTTCACCGAATCGCAATTTGAAAGTTACCGCATGCTCGGCTCGCACATTATGGAAACGATTTGCGGGCCCGACAAAACGCCTATTGATTTCGATAAATTTGTCGACCTGGTCGCCAGGCATCTCTGCTCCGGCCCCGATGCAAAACCGCCCACACAGGCCTGCTTGCAGGAGATTGTCGAGCGCGCCTGCAAGGAACCTGCTGGAACATCAGAGGTTGACCAGCCTTCGCCGGAAAGCGCCTGAGAACCCTATGTGTCCAATATTACATCCCGGGCTCTTTGTAGCTTTATGAGATAACCCGGCCAAGAGTAGAGGGATTTATGGCTACTCAAAAGCAGCAAGTGAAACCGCCTGCGACAGACTCGCCGGCAGGGTCAGAGAAAGGCATAGGCAATCACGGCCCTTTCCAACTCCACGAGGTTCTCGAAGAAGAGTACATCAGCCTGCACGGTGCGCTGCCCACGGGCTATAGCACGACCGGCACGCCTCGTGAGCGCCTCAAAGCCATCATTACAGCGATTCATCAGGCTGAGCACGCGGCGCTGTGCATCTCAGGCGGCGGCATTCGCAGCGCGACCTTTGGACTCGGCGTCATCCAGGGGCTGGCGCGCTGCGGCCTGCTCGACAGGTTCGATTATCTGTCGACGGTTTCCGGCGGCGGCTACGTCGGCAGTTGGCTGACCGCATGGATTGAGCGTCACGAGAACGGGCTCGATGGCGTCATCGAAGAGTTGAAGAACGCCGAGCCGCAATCGAAGATCAACCCTGAGCCGCCGCCGGTTCGCCACTTGCGCAGTTACAGCAACTATCTCAGCCCGAAGCTCGGCCTGCTTTCCGCAGACACCTGGACGCTGATCGGCACGGTATTCAGAAACCTGATTCTCGTCTGGCTGGTGATGGTGCCGCTCATCGCCGCCTTCCTGATGATTCCGAGAATCGCCGTTGCCGTCGTGGTTTTTGGAAAACCACAGACAGCTCAGCCCGCGCAAGCGAACACCGACGCGCCGCCCAAGCTAGCGGCGCAAACCGGCGGCGAGCCACAAACGAACAGCGAAGCGCCAACCGGCGCAGACGTGCCGCAGCCTGTAACCACGCAAGGAACGCTGCTCGGCTGGCGCTGGACGCTCTTCGGCCTCGGCAGCTTCTTCGCCGTATGGGCGCTTGTCTACATGGGTCTGCACAGGCCCAGCACGACCGGGTCGCACGCCGGCCAGGGCACATTCCTGCTCTACTGTTTCGTGCCGCTGTTTCTATCCACCGCATCACTGACCACTTTCTGGATGTGGAATCGCCTGCAAAATCAATCGATCTGGGCTCCCTTCAAGGGCAACCTCGTAGGGACTTACTTGCACAACAAACATATCCTCGCCTTCCTGGGCTATGGCCTGCTGATGGGCCTGGTCAGCTCGATCATTTACAGCATCATTCTGCATCGCAGAAAAAGAAGACCTCCCCGGCGCGTTGACCCGAAGCCGCTCAGAGAGATCTTTTCTCTCTCCTTCACGGGACTGGTGAGCGGCTGGCTCTTATGGTTCGTTGCCGAAAAACTCTTCGATCACATGCCGGAGCATCTCGAAGTCTACACCTGTCTGGCCGCGCCGTTTTTCTTCCTCGCCTTTCTGCTCGCGGCCACCTTCTTCATCGGCATCTCAAGCCGCAGGACAGATGATGAAGACCGCGAATGGTGGGCGCGGGCCGGCGCGTGGATGTTGATCTTTATCGCCGTCTGGATGGCCTTCAGCGTGCTGATCGTCTACGGCCCGCGCATCCTACAGGAAGTCTGGACCTCTGTGATCGGCGGCACCTCCGGCCTGATCACCATCCTGCTGGGCCGCAGCCCCAAGACCGAAGCCAAGAAAAAGGAAGAAAGGCAACAAAAGAAATGGACGCCGCTGCTGACGGAACTGGCGCTGGCGCTGGCCGCGCCGCTTTTTGTCGCCTTCCTGATCATCGTCTTGTCTGCCGCTACCAGTTGGTTGATTCACTGGTTGTCCAAGCAAGAAACCATCCTCGCGCTCTTAAACGGCAATCATGCGATTGCCTGGGGATTTACCGAGCCGATGAAGCTTGAGGGCCTGGGCGACCAGCATCTCGACATCATCAGGAATTCGCCGTTCTGGTTTGTGGCGGGCGTGATGGCCGCCGTGACGGTGTTCGGCCTGGTCATGGCGCGGGTGATCGACACCAACAAGTTTTCATTGCACGCCATGTATCGCAACCGCCTGATACGCGCCTATCTCGGTGCCTCGAACACCAAACGCCATCCCAATCCGTTTACCGGATTCGACAAAAAAGACAACCTGACGATGCAGGAGATATGGCCGAGCCGCACGCCTGTGAACCCGAACCAGCGGCGGCGGAAACTGCTGCACATCGTCAACATGGCGCTCAACCTCGTGAGCGGCGACAATCTTGCCTGGCAGGAGCGCAAAGCTCAATCTTTTACCGTCAGCCCCCTGCACGCCGGCAGCTTTCAGTTATGTCACCAGGGGGAGTGCAAATTGGATGACACAGGCCGTTGCCGTCTGGATCATCTCGGTTACTACCGCCGCTCAGGCGATGATCCGAAGCTCAATGGGGCGCGGCTCAAGGGACATTATTATGGCGGCAAGACAGGGATTTCTCTGGGCACGGCGGTCACCATTTCGGGGGCGGCGGCAAGTCCCAACATGGGCTATCACTCATCGCCGGCGATCACTTTTTTGTTGAGTCTGTTTAATGCGCGGCTCGGCTGGTGGCTCGGCAATCCGGGCCCGCAAGGCGAGCATACGTTTACTCGCACGACGCCGACATTCGCGCTCGGCCCGATTATCGAAGCGCTCGGATTTACCAATGCGAATCGGCCCTTTGTCTATCTTTCCGATGGCGGCCATTTTGAAAACCTCGGACTTTACGAGATGGTGCTGCGGCGTTGCCGCTTCATCGTCGCCAGCGACGCCAGCCAGGACGAGGCTTGCAAGTTTCAAGACCTCGGCGGCGCGGTGCGCAAGATTCGCATTGATCTGGGAATTCCTATTGAGTTTGATGATGAGTTTTCCATCTTTGCGCGCTCTGACGACAAAGGCCAGAACGGCGCTGGCCGCTACTGCGCCATCGGCAAGATTCATTATGCGTGCGTCGACGGGAAAATCGCCGGCAAAGAGATTCCTCCGGGCATTTTGATCTATATCAAACCGGCCTTCTATGGCGTGAAAGAGCCGCGCGACGTTTACGAGTACGCCATGGCCAACAAGAAATTTCCGCACGAGACGACCGCCGATCAGTTCTTCACCGAGTCGCAGTTTGAAAGCTATCGCATACTCGGCTCGCACATTCTGGAGCGAATTGGCGGACTGAACTATCGGGCAAAAGACTTCGACGATTTCAAAAGCCGCTGCGAAAACCACCTGGGCATGTGCAAACCGACGACTAACCAGCCAACCGGCGAACAGTAACCTGAATAGCCAGGCCCTGAAAGGAGTGACAGATTATGAGCAACTCTCCGACAACCGACCCGAACGCCATTCTCCTTGAAGCGGAATCCGCCGGCGCTGCCGACGGAACCGCCAGACAGGATGGCTTACCGCAACGTGGCATCCACGGCGCGCAGGCTTCTGAAACCATGGCGAAAACGGATCGAAATCGCGTCATGAAACACAAAGCCAAGTTTGAAGAGGCGGCCCGCCAGTTTGCTTTGCCGCCGGCTTTGCTAGCGGCAATTGCCAGTCGCGAAAGTCGCGGCGGCAACGTCTTGAAAAATGGCTTTGGTGATCACGGGCGCGGCTTCGGCATCATGCAGGTTGATATAGGCAATCCATTTCCGGTCGTGCAGGAAGGCGGCCCAGCAGGCCAGCCTCACATCAATCAGGCGACCGGCATCCTCAAAGACAAACTGCGCACCGTTCAGGGCAGGTTTCCTGACTTGTCCGAAGTCAAACAACTGCAAACTGCCGTATCGCGTTACAACGGTGGAGCCGGCAAAGCGGCTCCCGACTCGGACAAAGGCACGACCGGCGGCGATTACATGAACGACGTATGGGCGCGCGCCAGATTCTATGCTCGCGTTGAGCAATGGACAATCAGCGAGGACTGATCAACACAAGCTGAAGCGCCATTCTTTGCCCAGGTCGCGCGCGCCGAAGTCGTTGCGCGCGACCTGTTCGCTATCTGCCCTTAAACTCCGGCTTGCGCTTTTCAATGAAGGCGCGCACGCCTTCTTCTTTGTCCTCGCTCGAAAAGCAGAGCGCGAACAGATCGACTTCCGCATCCATCCCGGCGCGCAGGTCTAAGCGTGCCGCGCCCTTCACAGCGGCTTTCGCCATGGCCAGCGCCACGGGGCTCATCTCGGCAATCTTGTTGGCCAACTCCATCGTCCTGGCTTCCAACTCTTCGGGGGCGACGACCGTATTCACCAGCCCCAGCCTTTCAACTTCTTCAGCGCCAATCATGTCGCCGGTCAGGATCAACTCCAGCGCCTTCCCTTCACCGACGAGCCGTGTGAGCCGCTGCGTGCCGCCGCCGCCGGGTATGATGCCGAGCTTGATTTCCGGCTGGCCGAGCTTCGCCTTTGAAGACGCGATGCGTATATCGCAGGCCAGCGCCAGCTCACAACCGCCGCCGAGCGCAAAGCCGTGGATCATGGCAATCACAGGCTTCGGGAAATCTTCGACGGCATCAAACGCCCGGCGTCCTTTCATGACGGCGCGCTGCGCCACCGCCGTCATGCCGGCAAATTCGTTGATGTCCGCGCCGGCAATAAACGCTTTTTCGCCCGCGCCGGTGATCACCACGACGCGCACCTCGTCATCTTTTTCCAGTTGATCGAGCGCCGCCAGTATCTCGTTGCGCGTCGGTATATTCAGCGCATTCAGCTTGTCTGGCCGGTTGATTGTAACGATTGCCACACGTCCGCGTTTTTCGATAAGTACGTTTTCAAGAGCAATAAATCCTCCACGCGAGACCAGGGGATAGGGGCTTGGGGCTAGGGGCTAGAGCCAGGATTCCAGAACCAGAATAGATGTATTGATACAGTCGCCTTTCTGGC
>JBBWZK010000041.1:0-4124 GCA_039648975.1 Blastocatellia bacterium | reverse complement strand
GGTCACCGTCGGAATCTCGAAGACGACGCCCAAGCCGAGCATGATCGTGATGATCAGATCGAAATAATCGTCCGCCGTCACCAGCGGGCGCAGATTGCCGCCGGCGGCAACCCCCAGCAGGAAATTGGCGGCGCGCGGAAAGGCGATGTAATAAGCGAACGAGCAGCCGGTCAGAAAAAAGACTGACGCCATGAAGATCACCGGCGCGGCGTATTTCTTCTCGTGCGGATAGAGGCCGGGCGCGACAAAGCCCCAGACCTGTACCAGAATAAATGGCACGGCAAAGAAGATCGCCGCATAGAACGCCACCTTGATGTAGAGATTGAACGCCCCCTGCACGGTCGGTACGACCAACCGGTTGTCCGGGCTCAGATAAATGTTCGAGGTCAGGTACAACTGGCGCGGAATCTGATAGCCTTCGCCAAGCACGGTGGCGGTGTTGATCACCCAGGGGCCGGTGGTCACCAGATTCGGCACGCCGTCGTCGCTCGCCTCGACGCGCACTTTAATCGTCGTGCCCGGCGGCACCGTCGCATTGCCGATCCGCGCCGCCGCCACAAAAACAAAGGTCACCTCTTTGTCCAGGTAATCGGTCAGCGGCGCGACGCTGGCGCCCTGAAGATTGACATCGCTTTGCCGGTTCGCCTCGATCATGGCGGCGCGCACGGGCACTTGCAGAAAGTTGTAAATCTTATCGGAGAAAAGCCAGCAGAGGACAAACGCCACCATCACGAACAGGGCGATGCGCACCAGCCGCGAGCGCAACTCGTCGAGGTGTTCGAGAAACGACATCGCGCCTTCTTCAAGCTCGACATCCTTCTCCTCGTAGGTCTTTGTGGTGGTTGCCATAGGCAGGGATCAGGATTCAGGAATTAGGATTCAGGATTCAGGATTCAGTCGAAAACCCAGCACGTGGCCCTGAATCCTAACTCCTGAATCCTGCTTCTCACATCCAATCGCGTTTGGTTTCTTTGACCGTGGTTTCCGAGCGCGGCACGCTGGCGGCTTCCACCGTCGGCACAGGCGCATGTATATCGATGTTGTTGGTCGCGTAATGGTCACTGGTGGCGACGCTGGCCGTCGGCTCAGAGCTTGCGGCGGCGCTGTAATCCTGTGCGGCCATCTCGGCCTGACGCGCGGCTTCTGCCGCCGGTGGGGCGTCGAGCTTGCGCTTTTCAGTCTCGACTTCGTCTTCCCATTGGCGCTTGAAATCGTCGCTTGCCTTGCGGAACTGCGCCAGGCCGTGCCCCAGGCTCTTGCCCAGTTCAGGCAGCTTGCGCGGGCCGAAAATGATTAACGCGATCACCAGAATCATCAAGATTTCCGGCATTCCCAGACTTCCCATAATTTCCTCGCTTCGGGCCAACAACTGTCAGGGAGACTTGCGAGCTGACCGGCTCGCTCGACGTTGCTCTGGCTTGTTCAACATCAAGTGTAGGTGACAGCCTTCGCGCCCGTCAATGAGGCAACGCCGTTTCATCTTATCATTGTTCGCCGCTCTTATTGACTGAGACTCTTCTGACTCCTATCGGTTTGCTTAGAAGGGTAACCTGTAATATGCTGCGCTGTGGCTCACTCAAGATTATCGTTTAACGCCGAAGCCCAAGACGAGACGGAGTTGTTCGAGTCACGATGACGCTAATATCCTTCAAGCAGATGGAGATTATAATATGGATTTCGGTTCTAGCTCCGATTACCGGGGCGAGGGATGCGCTATCAGAATGGCTCGCTTCTTTTTAAGACTTGCACTTACTTGTCTAGTACTGATTATCGCTTGCTTGATCGGATTCAATGCGATGAATGAGAAACCAGTAGTTACTGGCAGACCACTAACATTTGGCGATTTTTTTATGCCCTATCAGCAAAAATTCCTTGCCGGACTTCTAATTATTGGATTTCTTTCCCTCGTACTTGCCATAATTTTTCGGATTTGGAGCAACTTGGATTAACGCTCTCTTTCGGGTTGTGCCGCGTTGTCTCTTATGGCGTGAATAGATATAATCTCGGTTCCGCAGCTCAAATATAATTCAAGGAGACATACCATGAGGAGACTTGTTTCATCGCTGATTGTCGTGCTATTTGCCGCGCAGTTGATTCTGGCGCACGATCCGCGCACCGTGGCTAAGAATCTATCGCATACCTTGTCCATCGACGGCGCCGGCAAGCTGTCGCTCAGTTACAAATCGCTGCATTACAACGAGCAGGGCTTCAGCCAGCGCAAGACCGAGCGCGCCCTGACCAACTACAATCGCCTGTGGAAGAACATTGGCAAATTCGATACGGAATTTGATGTGACCATCGGCGGCGTCGCGGTGCCGAAAGGCTCGTATACCATGGGCTTCAACTATGACGCCAACGACAATTACAAACTGGTCATCTCAGGCGGCGGCAAAGACCTGATGATTCCGATGACCACGTCGCTGGATGGCCCATCGGTCAATTACCTGAGCTTCGACGTGCGCCCAGATAACGATACCGATACGTTCACCGTCGAGGTGCGCTACGGCAAGCTGCGCACGTCCGCCGAGATGAAAGTGCCTTACCTTGCGCCGCATGAGCACGATACCAAGAAGCCCGGCAAATAAAGGCGGCAACGAGGCGGTTGCTTCGTGAGGATTTCTTCAGTTTAATTAAAGCTGGCGCGGCTTAGTGAGTGATCTGCTACACGGGCCGCGCCTTCGTGTCGCTGTGCCCATTCCATCAACGTGGTTTTGGAGATTCGATGACCTATCTGTCGTTCCGCCTTCGCCGATCATTGCGCGCCGCAGCGTTGCTTCTAATCCTCATTTTTCCGACATGGCATGGGGCCGCGCAGTCGCCGCAAACGCCCGCGCCGCCGCAAGCGCCGCTCGTGCAATGGCCGCGCAGTCACGACTATGATGTGCAGGATTACCGCATCGAGGTCGGCTTCGACTGGACGGCGAAATCCGTCAGCGGCACGACCACGATCACCCTGCGCCCGTTCAAAAGCGATCTGCAAGAGATTGAAGTGGACGCCGGCCAGATGAAGATCAACGCCGTCAAGCTGGCCAACGGCGCGGCGTTGAAGTATCGCTACGACGATGGCGAACACCTGTTCATCGCGCTCGATAAGCCTTATCCTGCGAACGCCGACCTGCGCATCGCCATTGATTACACAGCGACGCCGCAAAGAGGATTGACCTTCATCACGCCGACGCCGGATGACCCGTCGCGCCCGAATCAAATCTGGTCGCAAGGTGAATCGCAGGATAATCATTACTGGTTCCCTTGCTACGACTACCCGAACGACAAGGCGACGACCGAATTGATCGCGCACGTTGAGGACGGCTATCAGGTGATCTCGAATGGCGTGCTGATTGGCTCGTCGCCCGACCCGGAGAAGAAAACCCACGCCTGGCACTGGAAGATGGACAAGCCTTATTCGAGCTATCTGGTGTCGATCATCGTCGGCCAGTTCGCCGAAGTGAAAGACGTGGTCAAAGGCGTGCCGGTGGTCTCTTACGTTTATCCCAGCGAAGTCGACAACGCGCGCATTTCATTCGGCAAGCTGGCGCAGATGGTGACTTTCTTCTCCGAACGCATCGGCGTTGATTTTCCCTATCCGAAGTATGCTCAGACCACCGTGCGCGATTTCGGCGGCGGCATGGAGAACATTACCGCGACGACGCTCACAGACAATTCCGTGCATGACAAGCGCGCCCATCTCGATGTCTCAAGTGACGGCCTGATCTCGCACGAACTGGCGCATTCGTGGTTCGGCGACTTGCTGACGTGCAGGGACTGGGGCGAGTTGTGGCTCAACGAATCCTTCGCCACTTTCATGGAAGCGACCTGGACGGAGCATGATTTAGGCAGGGCGGATTACCTGTACGAAATGTACGGCAATCAACAAGCCGCTCTGCGCGCATGGGCACAGGGCAATCGCCGTCCCATCGTCGTCAAGCGTTATCCGAATCCCGATGCGCTCTTCGACGTTTATCCTTATCCGCGCGGCGGCGCTACCATCCACATGATCCGCTTCGTGCTCGGCGAAGAGTTGTTCTGGCGGGCGGTCAATCATTACGCCAAAAAACACGCTTATCAGAATGTCGAGACGCAAAACCTCGTCATCGCCATCGAAGAAGCCACCGGCCAGAACCTGC
>JBBWZK010000381.1:0-10288 GCA_039648975.1 Blastocatellia bacterium | reverse complement strand
AACAGTGGCAAGATCATGATTTTCGCTGGTGGCATCCCGCTGAAGCGCGAGGGCAAAGTAGTGGGTGCAATCGGTGTCAGCGGTGGTAGCGGCGATCAGGACCATGCCGTCGCGACAGCTGGCGCAGCTGCCTTTTGATGCTGTCACAATGGGTGGACAGTGACCGACTATGTCTTCTCTTTGCTCGCAAACGGAAAGGGGTGACAGAAGACGACGTTGGGCCGTATACCCAAGATCAAGAAGGCAATCATCGGCGGTTTTGATTGGGGAGCGCGGACGGCCAACATCATCGCGGCGCTCTGGCCGGAGCGCTGCAAGGCCCTGGTCTCCGTGAGTGGTTATCTGATCGGCAACCAAGAATCCGGCAAGATGCTATTGCCGCCAAAGGCTGAACTCGAATGGTGGTACCAATATTACTTTGCGACGGAACGCGGCCGCGTCGGCTACGACAAATACCGGCACGACTTTGCGAAGCTCATTTGGCAGCTCGCTTCGCCGAAGTGGGACTTCGATGATGCCACATTCGATCGCAGCGCCGTGTCCTTCAACAACCCGGATTATGTCAGCTGCCAAGAAATTCTCTGGCAAATATGCGCACTGGGTCATCAAGGGCGGCGTCGGGCACAATCTGCCTCAAGAAGCGCCGCAGGCCTTTGCCAAAGCTGTCGTCGATGTCGACGGTTATTGATCGGCGTTAGCCTGCGTAGGCCCAGCGGACTGTCTCACGCTATCCGCAGTGCAATATGGGTAAATTAACCTACATAACGACGATTATCAGGCTCAATGGATGAATTAAGAAAGGAGTTGCTTGAACAGCATTTCTGAGAGAATAAAGGCGCACTAGCCATTCAGACCGTGCGCCCTTGATGCCGGATGCGCTGCCCGCGCTTCACCTCGCTGATGCTTCAACCCATTGCACATCATCAAGGCCCGGCCAACTTTTTCCAACTTGTCTCTGAATACAACCAGGGCACAGATAGGGCACAGTTCCGTGCAAAACTTTCTAATTGTGACCCAAGAGAAGGGAGCTAAATTTAAGGAAACAGAACGCGGGCAAAGTCTTTGCAGAAGAGTTTGTTAAAACTCTCCGGCAAGAACTTTTTTCTTACTTCGCTTTAGCTCATTATTTGCTTTACCGGGTCACAGTTAGATTGGATTTCACATCGGTGTAGGGCATAGGAGAAGCGGCCTGTTTTGGAGTGCTGAGACTGGTCGCCGCTTTGTTGCAATCGAATGCTGCATAGCGGTGACGGAATATGTGAAAGGCATGCGTCCGTTTGCCGCGCTTGAGCTTCGCGGCATCCATTGCCCGGTAAAGACATCGGCGGATGCTCGTCTGACGCAGTGGCGACCCGTCCGCGCGGCAGAAGGTGAAATCATCGTCAGCCGTGAAATCAGATCGCCGAGCAGGGAAGAGATAGACGGATGCCGGCGCAGCATACGCACGCTTGAGCCGTCTTTGGAGATGGGTAGTGACCAAGACACGGCCTGGCGCGCACCGCGATGATTGAGAATCGCCATCTGCCTTGTAGCTGAATCATTTTGATGATAGCTTTGTACCCAACTCAAGGGCCAAAACAAACATGAACCTCGCTTTTTCATTCTTTCAAAAAAACCTGATACCCATGCGCCGATTTTTTCTGGTGACCTTAGCAATAGCTCTCCTGCTTGCCTGCTGGAAACCATCGGCGGAGAATCCATTCACTTATCCTTTCATCAAGGAATTGCATCTTGAACGTCCTGCGGATACGGCTTATGGTGAGTACAAAGCACTCTACCTGTTGACCGAAGATTTCGAGCCCATCGTCTCAACGACTGCCGACATTGACGAGATGCGCGCCGCCTTGCGATTTGCTGCCGAGTTGAGCGCGCGTTACCAGATTCCCTGGACGCATTTTGTCGATGTCAACACACTGGCCCCCGCCTTCATTGGCGATGACGCGGCCATACGCCAGCGCAGCCGCGACATGATGGATGACCTCAAGGGCATGATCAGGCGCGGCGACGATTGCCAGTTGCACCTGCACGGCGCTATCGACGAACGCTTGCTAGCCTCAATGCGGCAGACCGAAAAACTACACTCGAAGTCGAGCGGCATAGAGACGACCCAACCCTACCGCCAGCGGCGGAGTTTTTTCTTCAACGCCTTCTACGCCGAGGGCTACCGCAATTTAGTAGTCAGCCTTACATATGGCAAGCGGCTGCTTGAAAAGAGTCTATATGACGACAAGCAAGCGGTGCTCGCCTTTCGCCCCGGTGGCTGGGACCACGGCAGCTCGATTCAGGACACGCGGTTATATTATGCGGCGCTGATGGCGGCGGGATTGGTTGCCAACTCCGGGTTATCAACTGGCCAATTCACTAGCGCCAACTGGCGAGTCGGCAACGACGTCGGTCGCAATCTGGCCGTTGTCACCGTAGACGGTCAGTCGATCACCGAAGTTTCGCCGACCGCCGCGCCAAGCTGGTATGTCAATCCGGTCGTCTCGCAAAACATCAAAGAACTGGCTGAATCGGCAACCAAAAAAAATGAAATGCCGGTCATTGTCAGTGTTTACCATCTCGGCGCGCTTCAGAAAACCACGGGCTCGTCCGGCGATGATGACCAACCGGCGACCTCTCGACAGGAGGCCGGCATTCAAGAGCAGCGCGAGGCGCTCGACCGTCATTTTCAATTGCTCGCCGAACTGCGCGATCAGAAGATCGTCTACCCGATTACTTTGCGAGAACTGTTGGCGCTGATCCACCGGCAAGCGAATCAGGCCGCACCGCTTGATGAATCAAAGTGAATCAGCCGGGACCTATCGTGCGCCGCGAGGCAGATTTAAGCCGTGTGCAGCGATTTGCGCTCCAACCAGGCCGCTCCGTCTGTTATACACTGTGGGTTCCCAAACTTTGAGAGCTTCATCAAGGCGGCTCTGGCCTGGTTGCCACCGGCGATTTGCAAGGCTTTCCACCTGTACCGGAAGTCTTCAATCCCGAGGGCTTCCGGTAGCCGAACCCGCCGGTGCAAGTGAACTTCACGCGATCCTTCTATTGATCCGAGAGCAGTTCAACATAGTGCGCTGGCGCGCTGGGTGATTCGAGGATGATCTCCCTGCCATGTGCGCGCTTCGCTAACCACTCGAAGTCAACGGATTCAGCCGCGCCTTTGTTTAACCAGACCTGTTCGCCCTGTCGGGATGCACGCTGAATCTCTTCGTCAATACTGACCTTGGCTGCCGCCGTGAATCTACGCCATTCGGTCTGATCATTGAAGTATTCAAAGGCCGTATCTGCCTCGTTGCGGTCTGTAAAATAGATCACCGTTTTGCCACTCCATAGAGGATAGGCATTGCGCGCCGCGGCAAGCAACGGATTGGCGGTCGCCCGCATGTGCGGACCGATGAAGAAGGTCAGATTGAAAAGTGCCAGTGTCGCAACTATGAACGCCGCCGCGCCGGTAGGCGAAACGCGCGTCGCGTCATGATAATTACTTAAGACCAAGCCAAGCATAAGAGCCAGCGGCGGCAGATAAAACGCGCGATAGAGCACTTGCCAGGGCTCCCAAAATAATAGAAAGACGAGGTAGGCGCCGATCCAGGTGATGAGCATGGGCGCGACCGTTTTCCACCTCTCGCGTGTCGGCGGCGCAAGCCTAAAAGAGTGTCTCAGGAAATCGACCATCTTCCCTTTATCCAGAATCTTGATTAGGGAATAGATTGCTGTGATCAACACAGCCAGCGTCAAGAGCTTTGCGACCCAACCGGCTTGGCTGCGGTATAGAGCGAAGCTATGGCCGACAATCATATCCAGATTACCGCGCGGCAGCAGCTTCAACCCGCGTAGCGGATTTGCAGATGGCGATACGCCACTCGGATTCGACACCGCCCACTTGATAACCGCAAGCGGCTCTCTTAAAGATAAAGAGTGCAAGAGAGTGGCGCATAGGGTATAGGCGGCGACTGTGATGCCCCACGCCAGCGCGCTGAACTTCGCCGCAAACGGCCACCTCTTCTCGATGCTCGGATTCGTGAAAACCGCGACCAGCGCCGCAGGGTAAAACAGCGATGCCAGTTGATGAACGAGCATCGCACTGGCCAGCGCCAACCCCGCCAGAAGCCAGCGCGGCCTGGCGCTCAAAAGCAGGCCGGCACAAATCAAGATCAATAGGATGCTCACCATATATGCGTTGGCATCGGTTGCCAGCTTCCACCACACCGCCGAAAAAGCCAGCGCCGACGACGAGATTATTGCCGCATAATGGCTGCGCGTCACCCTTTCAGTTATGCGAAAGAACACGGCCACAGCGGCAGCGCCAGCAAAAGCGTTCGCAACTTGCAACACGCAGAGCGCACGTATGGATAAGCCGGAAGTATGCAGCAGGTAATAAGGAAGATAACCCAGCGCATTGTAAAGCAAGTGATTTTGATGGAAGAGCAGAGGGGCTCCGCGCTCCGCCCTGGCAACCTTTTCAACTTGTAAAGCGAAGGTGATACCATCCCAGTAGTAATCGGCTGTCAATGTCACCAGATAAAGCAAGACGAGAAAGATGACAATGGTTAATGTGGTTGAGTGAAGCGAGCTGCCTGCATAATCTCTTGCCTTTTTCATAAGCATTATTTTGACCAAGTGGTGTGTGCAAAGCGGTGCTTATTTTAACTAAGCGGGTAGAACGCATCAATGATTGCTGGCGGGGTGCGATCAAAGGGGGCTTGTTGCGCACCAAAGATGGAATGCGGTCGCTGGTCTGCCGTGTGGCTACCTTTTAACTGATGAGTTCAATCGTAGAGCATACGGCGATGATTTTTAATAGGCTTTGCTGCCGATAGGCAAAGCAAAAATTTAACTATCATGTTCAATGTTGAAATTTGCTGGCCCTGAATCCCATCTCATAGCGGGGCGCTCCGAGCTTCAGACCGTGCGCCCCTTGATGCTGCATGCGCTGCCCGCGCTTCACCTCTCTGATGCTTCAAGCCATCGAGCATCTTCGAGGCCCGGCTAATTCAAACAGGTCACAGTTAGAGCAGATTTCAATTGGATTAAGCCGCCATCATGTAGGGGAGGCCCTGCGGTGGCCTCCCCAGACTGCGCCGGCCTACACTGGGGCGACCACCGCAGGGTCGCCCCTACATGCTAAACCGATTTGAAAACCGATCTAGAGCGATTTTCAAATGAGTTTGCCATGTAGCGCAAGCGGTTAGCTTGCGCCTAGATTCACGCAAGCTAACCGCTTGCGCTACATCCGATTGAAAACCGATCCAGGTCACAGATTCGTGCGAAACTATCTAAATGTGACCGAAGCAAAGCGAGCTAAAGTTATGGAAACTGAACGCGGGCGAAGTACTTGCTGAAGAGGTTGTTAAAACTCATTTGCCGCAGCCTTTATTGCAAATCATTAAAGAAATCGGCTTTGCGGCTTCTGTCAGTTTCATGCGCCTAAAGATATGCGTATAATAACGATGTCTGCGGGCTTGCTTTGCAGTGGGCTTGAAGAAAAACATATGAGGAGAAAACATCCGGCACGTTTATTGATTATCTTCTTGCCGCTGATCTGCCTGGCGATTGCGCCGCCGGCGCGTCAGGCACAGAACGCCGAAGCCTCTGACGCCTTCGGTAAAACCATTCGGCCTTTCTTAGAGTCGAACTGCACCGTCTGCCATAACGCCGGCCTTAAATCGGGCGGGCTGAACCTTGAGGCATACACGTCCGTAGCATCGATCACACAAGACCGCGACCGCTGGGAAAAGGTCTTGCACAAGCTGCGCACAGGTGAGATGCCGCCGAAAGAGATGCCGCGTCCCGATAAGACGGAAGTCGAAGCCGTCACGCGCTGTATCGAGAGCGAACTGGCGCGCGCCGATCAGTTCGCCAGACCCGATCCGGGGCGCGTGACCGCCCGCCGCTTGAATCGTAACGAGTACAATAATACGGTGCGCGACCTGCTCGGCGTCGCTCTGCAACCGGCTGATGATTTCCCGCAAGATGATTCGGGTTACGGGTTTGACAACATCGGCGACGTGCTGTCGCTTTCTCCTGTGCTGATGGAAAAGTATCTGGCGGCAGCCGAGAAAGTTGCGCGAACCGCCGTCTTCGGCGCTGATCTGTTGAAACCGACGCTGGCGCGGCCCAAGGGGTCGGGTCAGAAAATCATTCCTCGCACCACGCCTTTATTCGATTATGACGCGAGCGGCCTGAGTCTGCCCAATGCCATTCATGTAACGCATCGCTTCCCGGTCGACGGCGAGTATAACCTGCGAATCTTATTCGGCGGGACTCGGCCAGCCGGGTCAGAGCCGCTCGAAATCTGCCTGTGGATCGATGGTCAGCAAGCCAAAGTCATTCAGTTCAATCCGGACGGGGTCGCCTCGTTTGCCGTAGACCGCCAGGAGTTCTGGGGCATGGCTCAGGATTTCCGCACCAGCATTACGGCGGGCGATCACTGGCTGGCGGCGTCGATCCTCAAGCTGTATGAAGGATTGCCGCCCGATTACCACGGGCCAAACCCGTCAAAGCGGCCCAAGCCCATGCTGCCGGAGTTCAAGCCGCCGCCCAACCTGCCGCCTGAACGAATTGCCGAGATCAAAAAGGCGTTCGATGCCCGTCGCGCCGAGATCGTGCCGGCCAATGACGCGCGCATCAGTGCCATAGAAGTAGGCGGCCCTTATAATCAAGCCAAGGGGCCTTCGTTGGCGAGCCTGAAGAAGATCTATACCTGCGGCCATCTCGACGGCCATCACCGCGCAGGTTGTGCGCGCCAGATCGTCGTCGACCTGGCACATCGCGCCTATCGCCGTCCGGTCACGCCGGCGGAAGTCGCGCAACTTGTGAGCTTGATTACTATGGCTCGCCGTCACGGCGATTCCCTGGAAGAAGGTCTCGTCCTGGCGATTGAAGCGATGTTAGTTTCGCCACATTTTCTGTTCCGCATCGAGCGCGGGCTTCCGGCAACTAAAACTGAAGCTGGCCCGATAACCGCCGCTGACACTGCGCGTCCTCTCAGCGCGCACGAACTGGCTGCGCGTCTCTCCTATTTCCTCTGGAGCAGCATGCCGGATGATGAATTGCTCGGCTGCGCCGATCAGGGGAGATTGAAACAGCCAGAGGTGCTCGCCGCACAGGTCGAGCGCATGCTGAAAGACAGCAGGTCGCGCGCCCTGGTGGAAAATTTCGGCGGCCAGTGGTTGGAACTACGCAAGCTTGAATCGGCCAAACCGGACAAGGGGCGTTTCCCGTCATTTGATGACTACTTGCTCATGTCTATGCGCCGCGAAACCGAGTTGTTCTTTGAGAACCTCGTGCGCCAGGACTTGAGCATCCTCGACTTTGTTGATGGGAATTACACTTTTCTGAATGAGCGCCTGGCGCAGCTTTATAAGATTCCCGGCGTCAGCGGGCCGGAATTTCGCAAAGTCGATTTGACCGGCAGCGAACGCGGCGGCGTCTTAACCCAGGCGAGCGTCTTGACGGTTTCGTCTTACGCCACACGCACCTCGCCTGTGCTGCGCGGCAAGTGGATTTTAGAGAACTTCCTGAATGCGCCGCCGCCGCCGCCGCCGCCGGATGTGCCGAACCTGGATGAAGCGAAGATCGGCCAGTCGGCTTCACTGCGCGAGCAGTTAGAGCAGCATCGCAAGAATACGACCTGCGCGTCCTGCCACGCGCGCATGGATCCGCTGGGCTTCGGGCTGGAAAACTTTGACGCCATCGGTGCGTGGCGCACGCAGGATGGCAAGTTTCCCATTGACGCATCGGGCACGCTTCCCGACGGCAGATCGTTCAAGGGGCCGCAGGAGTTGAGGACTATCCTGAAGGCCGACCGTGCGGCCTTTGCCGAGGGCCTGACAGAGAAGCTGCTCATCTACGCTCTGGGGCGCGGCCTTGAGGGTTCTGATCGACCGACCGTAAAGAAGATTACTAATCGGCTGGCTGCCGAAAATTACCGTTTTTCCACGCTCGTGCTGGAAATTGTCAAAAGCCTGCCGTTTCAAATGCAACGAAGAGATTGAGCGATGATGATTACCAAAAAGCATCTACCGAGACGCACCTTTCTTAAAGGCATGGGGACAATGATTGCGCTGCCCATGCTCGATGCGATGACGCCGGCTCTGGCCGCCAGCCGCCAGGCGCAGGCGACGGCTCCTGTGCGCCTCGCCTTTGTCTATGTGCCCAATGGCATCGTCATGAAGGACTGGACACCGAAAGCCGCAGGCAGGGAGTTCGAGTTCACGCGCATTCTCAAGCCGCTGGAAGCATTCCGCGAAGACCTGTTCGTGCTTTCAGGGCTGGATGATCATAACGGCAACGCGCTGGGCGATGGCGCGGGCGATCACGCCAGGGCGGGAGCCGCTATCCTGACCGGCGTGCATTGCAAGAAGACCGCCGGCGCAGATATACAGAATGGCATCTCAGTCGACCAGATCGCCGCAAGCGCAGTCGGCTCGAAGAGCCGCTTTCCCTCCATCGAACTCGGCTGCGAGGATTCGCGCACCGTCGGCAATTGTGATTCGGGATACAGTTGCGCTTATACCAACAGCGTTTCCTGGCGCAGCCCGACGACGCCCATGCCGCCCGAAGTCAACCCGCGCCAGGCGTTCGAGCGCCTGTTTGGCACGGCGGATTATAGCCTCGATGCGCCAACCCGCGCCCGGCGTGCCGAGTATCGCAAGAGCATCCTCGACATGGTTCGTGATGATACAGAGAAGCTCAACCGCAGCCTTGGTCAGGCCGACCGGCGCAAGATTGATGAATACCTCTATGCGGTCAGGGAGATCGAAAAGCGCATCGAGAGCGCCGAGAAAGACGACCGCGAGGTCAAGCCGACGATGGAGAAACCTGCCGGCATACCGATGACTTTTCCTGAATATGCGAAGCTGATGTTTGACCTTCAAGTGGTCGCCTTCCAGACGGACCTGACGCGCGTGACGACGTTGATGATAGGCCGCGAAGGCAGCATGCGCGTCTACCCTGAGATAGAGGTTCCCGACCCGCACCATCCGCTCACGCATCATCGCAATAACCCCGAGTGGATCGAGAGGGTCACTAAAATCAATTGTCTTCACGCAGAAGTCTTCGCCTACTTTCTGGAAAAACTCAAAGCGACAAAGGAAGCGGGCGGCACGCTGCTCGATCATTCGATGGTCGTCTATGTCAGCGGACTGAGCGACGGCAATCGCCACAGCCACGAAGACCTGCCGGTGCTTTTGGCGGGGCGCGGCGATGGCCGCCTGAAACCAGGGCGGCACATTGTCTATAAGAAAGGCACGCCGATGACGAACCTCTACCTGACGCTGCTCGACCGCATGGGCGTGCAGCCGGAACGCCTCGGCGACAGCACAGGGAAACTCGAACACCTCACAGAATTGTGAAGAGGGCCTTCAGGTCTCTCGAATCGGTAAAGGGTTTAACCACTGGAGACACAGAGGCACGGAGAACTCTCTGTGCCATCTCCGTGCCTCTGTGTCTCCAGTGGTTTCTTCGCCTTCATTCTCCGCAGAATAAGATTTCGAGATATGGGCAGAATAACCGCTATGAAAATTACCCCTGCACGACTCGCGCTGATTATTTCGCTTTTTGTATTTCTGGCCACTTTCAGTCGAGCACAACAAGATTATCCGCCGGGGCCGGACTCCAAGCCGCAGGCGGACGCACCGAAAGGCGAAGTGCTCAAGTTCAGCTTTGAGCGCTCGAAGATTTTTCCGGGCACGGTACGCGACTACTGGGTTTACGTGCCCGCCGAGTACACGCCTGACAAGCCTGCGTGTCTCTACGTGAATCAGGATGGCATCCAGTGGCAAGCGCCGACGGTCTTCGATAATCTAATTTACAAAAAAGAGATGCCGGTGACCATCGGCGTCTTTGTGATGCACGGGCGAGTCGCGGCTGCCGACGGCAACGCGGCGCTCGACCGCTTCAACCGCAGCTATGAATACGACGGTCTCGGCGACGCTTACGTCCGCTTTCTGCTCGAAGAACTTCTCCCCGAAGTCGAGACCAAAAAGACTGCCGACGGGCGGGCGATAAGGCTCTCACACAACGGCAACGACCGCGCCATCGGCGGCTCCAGCAGCGGCGCGATCTGCGCCTTCACCGCGGCGTGGGAGCGGCCGGACGCCTTCACCCGCGTCTTCAGTGCCATCGGCACCTACGTCGGTCTTCGCGGCGGCGACGTGTACCCCACCCTGATCCGCAAGTTCGAGCCCAAGCCGATCCGTATCTTTTTGCAGGACGGCAGCGCCGACCAGAACATCTATGCCGGCGATTGGTGGATGGCTAACTTAGAGATGGAGCGCTCGCTCGTCTTCGCGGG
>JBBWZK010000370.1:0-30818 GCA_039648975.1 Blastocatellia bacterium | reverse complement strand
GCCACGCACGTTGTTTACGGCGACCTTTCTCGGCGCGGGCACGGTGCTGGTCGGTCGCGCTGAAGCGGGCCGGGCACACTTCGGCGATCTGGCGCTGCCGATTCCTGAGGATGCGCCGCACGACGACGGCGCGCGCGTGCAGTTGCTCTTTCGCCCTGAACAAGTCGCATTGGCTACAGACGGCCCGCCTGCCGATTTGCCGGTGCTCGGCAAAGGCGAAATCATCGAGCAGAATTTTACAGGGCCGTTGCGCCGCGTGCGCTTGCGCCTGCCGCGACTCGAAGCGGCGCGGCAGCTTGCGCCGGCGTTGCCGTTCGGCGAAGAAGGCATGTTGATTGATGCGGCGTTGCCATCCGAAGTGGAGTTGAACGGCAACCAGCTATGGGTCGCGCTGCGCGGCTGGACGATACTGAATCAACCGGAGCCGCACTTGCTGGTTTACGACGCCGGACAAGGCTCGACCGCGCCGCTACAGTTGACGCGCCTGCTTGCAGACAATCTGCACGCGCCAGCCACTATCCTTGCGGTGGCCGAAAACCCTGAGCGTGCCGAAACCCTGCGCGCGACGCTCAACGAACGACAGCAGGCCGCCGGGCTGGCTGAGGCGGCGCAGCAAATTCGTTACGGCAACGCCGTCGAACAGATTGCCGCAGAACATGCCGAATCGGTTTATGAGATGCTGGTGATGTCGCCGCAGCCGCGCGCCGTGGGCCTCAGAGCACGGGCGGCGCACCTGCCGATGCGCGAAGCCAGAGCGGCGCGGCAACTGGGCGATGCGCTGGTTACGGCGCTTGAACGCACAGACGTGCCTGTGCTGGTCGTCAAAGGCGAGCGCACGAAACTTGAGCGCCTATTGATCTGCACGGCGGCGGGCGAGCCGGGCAAAAGCGACATAGAGACCGGCGGGCGACTGGCGCGGCGCTTGAACGCCAGGGTGACTTTGCTTTTTGTAACCAGAGATACAGATGATGTGAACGTGCTGACGCGCCGGCATCTGGATCAAGGGGCGGCGACCATGCGTGCGATGGATGTGGCGTGCGATGTGCGCGTGCGCATGGCCGGGACGCCTGTGGAAGGCATCCTTGGCGAAGCCTCTGCCGGCGATTATGATCTGATCGTCATCGGCTTTCACGGCCCGCGCTCGCACGCTTTCTACAAGTTCAACGACATCATGCTGCAAGTGCTGGAGCAGGCCGACCGCCCTGTGCTGGTCGTGCCGACCGACAGAATGTGAGATAACCAAAGCGAGGCGCAATTTGGCAAGCACCGAAGAGAAGCGACGCACGAAGACCATCATCGCGCGGCTGAGGCGGGCCTACCCGGACGCGCATTGCAGCTTGAATTACAGCAACCCGCTCGAACTGCTGGTTGCCACCATCCTGTCGGCGCAATGCACAGACGAGCGTGTCAACATCGTCACCGCCGATCTGTTCAGGAAATACCGCAAGGCCGAAGACTTCATCAACGTCGAGCAAACCGAGCTTGAGCAGGACATTCGCTCGACAGGCTTTTATCGCAACAAAGCCAAAGCCATTCAGGGGGCATGTCGCATCATCGTCGAGCAACATGGCGGGCGCGTCCCCTCTACACTCGATGAATTGCTTGAGCTGCCGGGGGTGGCACGCAAGACGGCGAACGTCGTATTGGGCAATGCCTTCGGCATCAGTTCGGGCGTCGTCGTCGACACGCACGTTGGCCGTTTGTCGCAGCGGCTCGGCTTGACCGTGCATGAGCAGCCGGAGAAGATCGAGCGCGATTTGATCGAGCTTGTGCCGCAGAAGGACTGGGTTGATTTTGCACATCTGCTGATTTATCACGGGCGCGCGGTCTGCAAAGCGCGCAAGCCCGAATGCGCCAGTTGCACGCTTGAAGACCTCTGCCCGTCTTCGTTACTGAAGACTGGCGCAACCGCGTGAAGTCAATCTTAAACAACTTCGACAGGGCAATGATGCTGTGCGATAATGCCGCGCACGCGCTGAAGCTTACTCTCAGGAGAAATCAGAATGGCTAAGAAACAAACGCATATCACCGTGCGAGTCATCGCTAAGGGCGGCAAGTTTCTGGGCGACGACATCGGCGGCTCGCTCATCACGATCAGCAATGTGCAGACCGGCGAGTTGTTAGCTAAAGGCTATACAAAGGGCGACTCAGGGAATACGACAGAAATTATGCAAACACCACGACTGTGGAGCCAGCCAATCCCGACCGATTCAGCTTCTGACTTTACGGCCCGACTCGACCTTGATGAGCCGTGTTTGATCGAAGTCACGGCCTATGGCCCGCTGGGCGGTCTGCAATCGGCGAATAAAGTTTCGGCGACGCAATGGGTCATGCCGGGCAAGAACATCACCGGCGGCGACGGCTTGCTGTTAGTGATGCCTGGTCTACTGGTACAGGTGCTTGAGCCGATCACGCATCTGACGCTCACCAGCGTTCCCAGCATGGTCTGTATCGCTGCCAATGTGACGATGATGTGCGGTTGTCCGATCAGCCCCGGCGGCATATGGGACAGCAAGGATTTTGAAGTCGGCGCACAGATCAGAAAAGACGGCAAAGTCATCGATGAAGTCAAACTGGAATATGCCGGAGAAGCCAGCCAGTTCAAGGGCAGTTATACAGTTAAACGCAAGGGATTTTACGAAGCCATCGTTTATGCCTACCAGCCCGGCAATGGCAACACAGGCACAGGCCGCGTCACATTTTTCTACGTGCCACCAGCATAGAAGTAGGGCATCTGCCTGCCTCGCTATTTTGGCTTATCGATCACCTTATCGGCTTCGATTTGATGAGCCGGTTGGGATCAACAAATGTAAGACTCCATACTATGAAGAAGCCGTTAGCTCGGCAAAGCAGGCGCTCGCTTGCCGAAGGCCGGCGGCGAACACCGGCGGGTGCTGGCCGATGCCGATGCGCAGGTGATGCTCGTAGCCAAAGACCGAGCCGGGCGCGAGCATGACGCTGTATTCGTCCGCCAGTTTGTTGGAAAGCTCAAGCGACGGTATATCCATCTCGTAACGCAACAGCGCCAGCAGGCCGCCGCGCGGCGGCATCCATGAAATCAGATCAGCATGTTCGGCGACCCATGCGTTCGTCGCCGCGAGGTTTGCCGTAATGATGCCGGTGTTGCGCTCGATGATCTGCTCGCGGTGCTTGATCGCCAGTATGGCCAGCGCGTCGTTGAGCTTGCCGGGACTGAGTGAAATGTAATCTCGCATACTCCAGCATTCGGCGACGAGTTCTGCGGGAGCAGCGATCCAGCCGACGCGCAGGCCGGGCAAGCCAAAGGGTTTCGAGAGCGTTCCGACGCTGATTCCTGCGCTTCCCAGGTTGAACATCGGCGGCGCGAAGCTGTCGCCGTCGGGTATCGTCAACCAGCGATACGCTTCATCGCATAGCACCCGCGCGCCGACGGATTCGGCGAGCGCATAGACCCGCCGGACATCGTCTGCCGAAAGCATTGCGCCTGTCGGGTTGTGCGGCGTGTTGATGACGATCAACCGCGTCTTCGGCGTGAGCAATCGTTCCAACTCATCCACGTCGTAGCGACAGCCGCTGTCAGGCGCGACTTTCCAGAGCGAGACATCGCAGCCAATGGCGCGCGGCACGCTGTAAAGTTGCTGATAGGCGGGGTAAGGGGCGATGACGTGATCGCCAGCTTTGAGCAGCACATTGAACAACAGGAAGTTCGCTTCAATCGCGCCGGTCGTCACCAGTATGTTGTCGGGATTACAGTTGTCGTAAGTCGCGGCGAGCAACCCACGCAGCTCCAGCGTGCCGGTGGCTTCGCTGTATCCGAGACGCAGGTCTAACAAACGATCAAGCACGTCGGCGCGTTGACCCGCCGGCTCGAACGACAGCAGGTCATTGATCGTCAGCGGCAAGATGCCGCTCTCGGCAATGTCATACTTGACGTGCAGTTCGTGCGCCGTCATCCAGCGCTCTAAGGCAAATGGTTCCATCTTCATAAATAAAATTCCTTCTCATTCATCAATCACGGCATCGGCTTCGATCTCGACGAGCCAGTCAGAATCAATAAAGCGCACGACCTGCATCACCGTATTCACAGGCCGAATGTCTTTGAAGAACTCGCCGTGAACCAGCGCCACCGCTTCCCAGTCTTCGATGCGGGTCAGCAGAATGCGCGTGCGAATCACATCAGCCAGACTCGCGCCGAGTGGATCGAGCGCCACTGCGACAATCTCGAAACAACGCCGCGCCTGCGCTGCCGCATCGCCGATGGCTGTGGTCTTGCCATCCGCGCCGAGTGGCGCAGTCCCGGCAATGGCTATGATGCGGCCCGCGCGCACGCCGCGCGAGATGCCAAGGCGCGGCTCGTAAGGCGAGCCGGATGCGACGCGCTGTCGGAATTCTTTGCTCATATCAGTCAACCTCAATTGGCAAATGCTCGCCAATTCTTCACCACTTCGCGTTGCCGGTTTCGTCGAGCCAGTCTTCGGTCAGGTCGCACCACAAGGCAAGGCCGCGCCAGACGCCGAAGCGCGCATAATGCCGCCTGATCTTTTCATCCGAAGCCGCGCGCCCCTTGTTGTGCTTGCGAGCAAACTGCGGACGCACCCACGAATCGAGGCCGAGGCCGTCGTAACGACCGACGAGCTTCAAGAGGTTTTCCGCAGCGTAATCGCCGATGCCTTTGATGCGCTTCATCTCGCGCTTCAATTTATCGGTTGGCAATTCACTGGCGAGCCATGATTCAACATCGATCTCGCCGCTCGCAACGCGTTCGGCCAGCTCTTTCAGATAAGCCGCACGATAACCGGCGCGCACCGTGTCGCGGTAAAAACTTTCGGGCACTGCCGCCATGGCTTCGGGTGACGGGAAAGCGCGGCGTCCGTCGGCGGCTTCGCGTCCGAGCCCGCCCACCAATCCGTTTATCATCTTCTCCGTCAGCGACCACGCACAGTTGGTCGTGCACATCATCTTCACGAGGTCTTCAAAGACCGTCGGCGCGCGCAATAATCTGCCTGCGCCGTGTCGCGCAATCCACTCAAAGGCGGCGTCGCCGGCGATCAGTTGATAAAACACGCTCATGTCATCATCGAGCCGCAGCATATGCCGCACGTCGCGCAGGACTTTTTCGGCAGCGCGTTTGGTTAGCTTGCGCCGCGTCGTGATGTCGATGGCTTGCGGGCTTTCGCTGATGACGACGGTGACGGGCTGCGCCTCGCCCGTATCGAGAACGCGCGCGAGCGTCCAGGCTTGCCTGTCTAATTCAAACGGCGGTAATTCGCACCAGCCATGACTGATGGCCGTGCGGCGAAAGCTGAAGGTTGCGGGAATGGGAATCGTTAGTTGCATGGCAATACGTGATACGTGATGCGTGGTGCGTGATCAGCAACAAGAGCGTGTGAATAAGGATTTCAGTAACCGCTTGTCACTCGCCATCCTTCCGGTCACGCACCACGCATCACGTATCACTGACTCTCTTCATCCAGATCGATCAATTCGTCTGCCGCGTTGAGCGTGAAGTATTCATCGAATACCTCAGCCGTGCGCGACAGGTCAATGTCGTCGGCATAGAACAGGTATTCAAGAAAACGTTCTTTGGTCTGGCGCTCGTCGTCAACGATGTCCTGACCGAAGCCGCCTTGTGTGATCGTGACGATGACGCAAGGCAAGCTGGTTTCGTCGTCGGCCAGGCCCGCATCCGAGGCGGCGGACTTCGTTTGCAGCAGCGCCAGATAAGCGGGCTTGTAGGTGATGACGTAGTATGATTTCTGCATTTCCATAGTGCGTGCCTGTCTATATGGCGCGGTCGCCGGCTCAGTTCGCGGCGCTGGCTTGCCGGCTCTTTTCGTCGCGGCGGTACGACGCGCGTATCACTGTCTTGATGTTGCCGCGCACATTAAAGTCGCCTTCGATGTCGAGGGCTAACGGGTCGCACGCCTTCACGACATCGTCGAGGATGCGATTGATGACATGCTCGTGAAACATCTTCACCTCGCGGAATGAGTTGATGTAGAGCTTCAGCGATTTCAATTCGATGCACAACTCGTTCGGCACATAGTCGATCTTGATCGTCGCAAAATCGGGAAAGTGCGAGAACGGACAGATGGCCGTGATTTCCGGGCAGGTGAAGTTGATATGGATCTCTTTGCCTTTGTACTGGTAGGCGAAGGTGTCGAGCGGCGCAAGGTTCAACGCTTCAGGCGGCGTCTCTTCGATGACCAGCCCCGCGTGTTCGAGGATTTCAGTTGCCATTGCTTCTCCTTTTGCCGCCGCGATTGCCGCAGCGGTTTTAGACTGTCCCTACCGGACAGGTTTCAGGATTGCAGCCGATGGTTAGCTTTCAGACTGCGCGAGTAAAAGGGAAGTGTAGCAGGCGGCTCGAAAGCCCTTCAACCGATCAAGACTTCGGGAAGCATCCGCCTGATTAAATGAATGGAAGCAAACCACAGAGGCACAGAGGCACGGAGTTAGCACAGAGTCTTCTCCGTGTCTCCGTGCCTCTGTGGTTAAGTTGTTTTCTTCATGTTGAAAACTGGATGGGCCTGAGATCACAAGCCGGCAAATTGTATCCAATTTCGATTGTGCTATAATCGCCGCGCCTCCCCCGAAGGCCAACACAACAAACTGCATGCAGACAACGGAAATCGAAAAGACTGAACCACCTAACTCGACTGGAATGTCCACGTCAGGCCATCGCCGCAGGCCATTGCGACTGGCGGCGCGCCGAACCGCCGAATGGTTGTCCGCACAACTCGCCTTGCCTATCGCGCCGCCGCCGGCAAAGTCGCGTTGCGCGCAGACCGCCTTGATTTGTGCCGGCATCTTTCTGGTCGCCGTTGGCGTCCGCCTGCTGCACTGGCAAGACAGTTACGCCGAAATCGCGCGTGGCGAGCCGTGGATGTCTGCGCTCGTCAGGGAGTACAAGAGCGACGCGCAGCGTATGCGCGAGGGCGGCGGCATCCTCTTGCCGCGCGATCAGATTGATCCGGGGAATGCGCGTCTGCTGGTGCATCCGCCCGGTTATTCATTGCTGATGGCCGGCGTCTTCGCTTTGTCGGGCAATTCAAACTCGGCGGTGCGGCTGGCGCAAATCGTCTGCGATGCGCTGTCAGCCGTGCTGGTTTTTCTCATTGCCTTAGAGTTGCTCAACACGGCGATAGCGATGATCGCCGCAGGGCTCGCGGCGCTGTCGCCGCACTTCGCTTTCTACTCGCTGTGGCTTTCGCCCGACAGCCTTTCCGTACTGCCCATCCTGGCGGCGGTTTACTTCGTCATCAAGGCGAGCAAGCGGCCTCGCCTGACTACGGTTATTGCGGCAGGCGCGATGGTCGGCGTATCGTGTTGGCTTCGAGCTAATGCGCTAATGCTCGCGCCTTTTCTCGCCGTCGTCGTGGCGATTCTCATTGGTCGAGGCAAACGTCTGCGCTACGGGCTGGCGCTGGTCGCCGCGACCGTCCTGGTGATTGCGCCCATCACGATTCGCAATTGGGTTTTGTTTCACCGTTTCATTCCCCTGTCGATAGCCGGAGGACAGAACTTGGTTCTCGGCCTCGGCGACTATGACAAAGCAGGCCGCTTTGGGATGCCGACCTCAGATGCGGATGCCTCGCTCAAGGATGCCGAGTGGCACCAGCGGCCAGAGTACGCGAACGACCTTTGGTCGCCTGATGGAATTGATCGCGATCAGTATCGCTACGGGCGTGGGCTGAAAGTGATTGGCGCGCATCCATCCTGGTTCGCCGGCGTGATGATTCGCCGCGCCGCTTTCATGCTCAACTACAACAACTCGGGCCGCGCCGACTGGCCAATCAATACGGCGACCGTGCCTCTCGTTTCAACTGAGCCTGCCATAGCGCACACGGCGGCGAGCCTTGACGACGCGCCGCCGTTATCGTCAAGTTCCGCAACTGAATTGCTTGCCAGCGGCGAAAAGCTCGCTGAGTCGGCGGACGTTTCATTGGACGCCGAGAGCGGCACGCTGCGGATCACCGGTGATGCTGCCGAGTACGGAGATCAGTTCACTTCCGCGCCTCTCGCTGTCAAGTCAAAGACCGATTATGTCCTGACGCTGAGACTAACGCCTGAGCAGGGGCCTGTGGCCGTGAAGCTGACCAGCGCAGATCGGCGCATCACGCTGGCCTCAACCGCGCTGGATAGCCTGACGGCGGCGCGAAGCCAGAAGCGTAGGATGAAAAGAGCAGGGCTCGGCAGCGCGCCGGTTGATGCGACCGCAGAGGACGAGATGAGCGTCATTCAGATGGCGTTTGCAAGCGGCGACCGCGACACCGTGCGACTGGTGATCAGCAACAACGGGCCGGCCACTTCACTTCATGTGGCGCGCGTCGGTCAGGTCGATCTGTTCGAGCTTGGCGCAACGCCTTACCAGTGGACGCGCTATCCACGCGCCGTGGTTCGCGGCATTCAGAAAAATCTGTTCAAGACCACCGTCATGCCGCCGCTGATTATTGCCGGCGCGCTGCTGTTGGGTCTGGCCGGTCGCGGTCGGGCGCTTGTCGTGTTGCTCGCCGTGCCGGCGTACTACTTTTGCGTTCAATCGGCGTTGCATACTGAGTATCGCTACATACTGGCGATTCATTATTTTCTTTTCATGATGTCAGCCGTGACGCTCTATTGCGTCGGCGTCGCGCTCATTGGCCCCCTATATCGGCGGGCTGAATCGCTCTGGTCTCGCGGCTCAAGGCGCGCAGCGTGAAATAAAAGAATGCCGAGATGAAGGCGCTCAGGACGAAGAACAGCCAGTAAGGAAATGTGATATTGACTACGGGCAAGCGACCTTTGATGGCCGCCGCCTGCAAGCCGCCGAACATCGACAGCACAAGGAAGCAGACCAAAAACAGCAAGAGATTGCGCGAGGTTTGCTGGCCCTTTTGATACTTGCGCGCCAGCGGTAAGGTTTCACGAAACAAAAAACCGAGCATCAAGGCGGCTGGCGTGATGATGCCCCACGGTGCGAGCAGCAACGCCGCGTGCAGCGGACTGCGCCATAAAATCGCATAAAGCACAAACAAAACCGCAAATCCCGGCAGCGCCACCCAGGTCATCACCGCTTTGCGAAAGCCGCTGTGAATATCGCCCAGCCGGGCTATCGGCGCAACCCGAAAGATGTCAGCCGCTTCGTGATGCTCGGAAAAGCGCAGCACTTCGACCGCCGTGAGGGCGACGTAACAGATCATCAGCGCGCCCATCAGCGAATACGCATCAACGCCGCGCCGCGAAAACGGATCGGGCAAGCCTTCGCGGAAGATCGCCAGCAGCGGCACGAAGACGAAGTAAGCCAGCGACGGATAGAGCCGCACTTTCACTTCGCGATTGCGCCGCAGATAGATGGAAACCAGATCGAAGGCGGCGCGTTCGGCAGGCCGCGCCAGCCACACGGACTTGAGCCAATCGGCAAGGCCGCGCTTGCCGGTCGGCGTGATGATTGGTGTGCGGCCCGCCGCACGCTTCTGTGTGCCTTCGCGATACGTCAGCCGGGCAACGAAAGACGAATAGTCGCTGCCGACTTTGCGAATCGCCAACTGACCAAGCACCGTTAGCGTCGTGATGCCGATGCCGGCAAGCGCCAGCGCATAAAGCTGCGGCTTGCCGATCAGCACCAGCGTCACGCCGGCAAACCAAGCCGGCGGAAAGAGCAGATAGTACCAGCGAAAACCGCGCGCCAACTGCATGACCTGGACATCCATCACGCGCGGCATGATTTGAAAGCCGAACATGAAAACCAGCACGAGGACGATCTGACTGTAAGCGATAATACTGTCGAAGCGCTCGCGGCCCACCATGCGCATCAGTATGCCGTAGCTCGTCACAATCAAGGCCGTCGCCAGCAGCGCATCAAGCAAAGCCGACAGCGCGTGCGCCGGAATGAACAAGAGGTTTGCGCCGGCGGCCCGGCTACCGAAGATTGCCGGAAAGAGATTGGCGGCGGCGGCCAACATCGAAGTGAATAGAAAAAGATTCAGCACCTTCGCGGCAAAATAAGTGCGCGAACTGATGGGCAGGTGTCCGAGAATGTCGGCTTCGCTCTCGTTGAAGATGACGTTGCCGGATTCAGCCAGAATGGCGAGCGCGACGATGAGCAGCGTGAAGGTGTGAATGATGATTGAAAAATGCAGCACGTCAATGTTAGTGGCAAAAACCATCATCCCCATGATGAGGCCGGTGAAGACATACATTCCCAGAAGCATCAGCAGCGCGAGATTGCCGCGCACGTATTCGCGCGCGTTGAATTGCATAAAAGCTCTGCCGCCGCGCAGGTCTTGTTTCAGGTAAACGCCGACCAGCGTCGCCAGTTGCCGCGCGTTGATGTCATAACGCGCCAGCGCGGTCGAGATGAAAGACGATATACTCATTTGGAGCGATTGCCGATAGCATGTAGGGGCGACCCTCTGTGGCCGCCCCAGTGTCCGCCGGCTTAGTCTGGGGCGGGCAGGGACGCCCGCCCCTACATGCCTTCGCAATTTAACCTAAAAGCTGAACGTCTTCGAGAACTCTTCGGCCCTTTCTTCGAGATCGGTGTGCGCCGTGAGCTTGTTGAAGATGCGTTCGAGCGAGCCTTCGCCGCTCGTCGCCTGCAACTCGGCGAGCGTGCCGTCGGCGATGACGCGACCGTGATCGATAATCACGATGCGGTCGCAGGTGCGTTCGACGACGTCGAGAATGTGCGAGCAATAGAGAATCGTCTTGCCTTCGGCGGCGAGGTTCTTAATCAGCGTCTTGAACATCAACTGCGTGCTGGCGTCGAGGCCGTTGAGCGGCTCATCGAAAAAGATGACGCGCGGGTTGTGAATCAGCGCCGCCGAAATAACGATCTTTTGCCGCATGCCTTTCGAGTAGGCGGCCAGCGGCTTGCGGTCTATGGTGTTGCGGTCAAGCTCAAAAAAGTCGCCGAACTTACTGATGCGATCCCGAATGACCGCCTCGTCGAGACCGTACAAGCGCCCGACCATTTCCAGGTATTCGCGGCCCGTCAGCGTCTCGTAGACCGCGCCCGATTCGGGAACATAACCGATCAGGCGTTTGACTTCGAGGCTCTGGCGCTGCACGTCAAGCCCGTAAATTTCCGCGCGCCCTTCGGTTGGCGCAATCATGCCGGTGAGCATCTTGACGGTCGTGGATTTGCCCGCGCCGTTCGGGCCGAGATAACCGATCACTTGGCCCGACGGAATCACCAGGTCAATGTGATCTACGGCGGTGATGGAATCATAAACCTTCGTCAGGTGATCAAGGACAATCATAATTAAAAAGAAATGATGAATGCAGAATGATGAATGATGAACGAAAGAGGAAAAGGAAGGCGGATGATTTATCAACTATCCCCTGCCGTTTCCGCCGCGCGCCAAGCGCATCTCCAGCCATCCCCTTCCTTCATCATTCATCATTCATCGTTTTTAGTTTGGGCCGTAATAAGCCGGCGGAATGCGGCGCGTTTGCCGGTTGCGAAAGATGAAGGACAATAACAGCCCCGTGGCAAAGCCGCCGATGTGCGCCATGTAAGCGACGCCGCCGCTCTCTGCCGTGTGCGAAAAGCTGGCCGTGTACTGACTGAAAATCTGAATGACAATCCAGAAGCCCAGCACGATAACCGCCGGCAATTCGATGGTGGTAATAAAGAATCCCAGAAACACGATGTTGCGCACGCGGTTGCGTGGGAACATCACGAGGTAAGCGCCGAGCACGCCGGCAATCGCTCCCGACGCGCCGAGTGACGGAATTGGCGAGCTTGGAGCCGCAGCGATCTGCGCGAACGATGCCGCAAAGCCACAGATGAGATAAAAGATAACAAACTTGACATGCCCGAAGTTGTCTTCAATGTTGTCGCCGAAGATCCACAGGTAAAGCATGTTGCCGAGAATGTGCATCCAGCCGCCGTGCATGAACATCGCCGTCAGCAGCGTCAAATAAATCGGCGAGGGGCCGGGCGCTTCGGGAATCGCCAGGGGCTGTTGACCTAAACGACTGCGCGGGCCGCTCTCCACCGCGCGGCTGTCTTTGATGACGACCGGCTCTGTCAAATCCACGCCATGAGTGATTTCATAGGGCACGACTGAGTAGCCGTAGGTGAAGCGCTCGCCGCCTTCAGTTCCTGCCTGTTGCAGAACCAGAAAGATGAGCAAGTTGATGGCGATGATGGCGTAGACAACGAACGGCTTCGTCAGGCGGCCCTGATTGTCGTCTCCAATAGGAAATAGCATGGCGACCTCTTTATAGGGGCTAGGGATCAGGGGCTAGAGGCTAGGGTAGGAACGGACAAAGAATCAATATTCACCAGCCTCTAGCCCCTAGCCCCTGATTTCACCGTCCACTCCACTTCAATTTCGTGCGCAGAATCTCGAAGTAATCGCGATCTTTCGCGGCAATCATGTTGAATGTGTGGGCGCTCTTGCGCAATTCAACGCGGTCATCGGCCACCAGCGGCATGCCCGTCTGTCCGTCCGAGGTCAGCATCACTTCCTGCTCGCGTGTGTGGATGCGCAAACGAATCTCGCCGTAATGCGGCAGCACCAGCGGGCGATTGGTCAGCGTATGCGGACAGATTGGCGCAATGGCAATGGCTTCGACCCCCGGCGCGATGATCGGCCCGCCCGCCGACAGGTTGTAAGCCGTCGACCCCGTAGGAGTCGACACGATCAAGCCGTCGGCGCGAAAGGTGGTGACGTACTGGCCGCCGACTGTGAAATCAATATCGATGATGCGTGCCAGTGCTGACTTGTTGACGACGACATCGTTGAGCGCCGTGCCGCCGCCGACTTGATCGCCATCGCGCAGGACGCGCCATTCGAGCATCAGCCGCCGGTCAATTTCATAATCGCCGCGAATGACGTATTCGAGCGCCGGGATCACGTCTTCAACGCTGAACTCTGTGAGGTAGCCGAGCGTGCCCATATTGACGCCGAGCACAGGTGTGCCGCGCCCGCTGACCAGTGTTGCCGTAGCGATCATCGTACCGTCGCCGCCCAGTGCCACCAGCATGTCGCAATGGTCGGCGATCTCTCTTGCTGAGGCGGAAAAGGTGCCGGGCGGCAGGTCTTGCTCTTTGATGCGGTTGGTGACGAAGAGATTGATTTCGTATTCGGCAGCCCATAGGGCGATCAGGGCGGCGACTTCGGCAGCGCGCGGCTCGTTGGGCTTGGTGACGATTCCGATTCGCGCCGGCGGTTGGTGAGGCATAAACAGTAGTCCGTTGTCAGTAGTCGATTGCTCATTGCGACTTCGCGCTCTGCGACCGCATTGCGTTCGCAGCAATTCTGACAGAGGCAATGGCTACTGGCAACAGATCATCGGCCAGCAGAAGACCGCCGCGCGGCAACTGACCACGGCGATGCGGCGATAGGGACAGCCAGAATCTCAGTCCCGTCGCCGCCCCTTCGCCGTGTCCCGCCTTATGGCGATCAGTGATCCTGGTTTAGAATGGCGTCAATCGCGCCACGCAATTCTTTTTCAAGTGTTTTATAGCCATCCTTATTGTCTTCATACTGGATGTGACGAAAACCCATGAGATCGAAAGGGATGTCCTCTATTTTCTGAGTCAGCAGGATGACCTCTTTGCCGAGCGTGTGCGCGATCCCTAGTTCGTAGAAGACGTTGGGATTTCGACCCGTGATGTCGGCAATGATGATCCGCGCGCTACAGATGCCCTCCCAGATATCTTCCATGATGACTCGACCGTACAGGTTATCGGCGCGAATGGGTTCCATCCCGCATATCGCACAAATCGGCTTGATCCAGCTTTCCCAAATATTCTTCGACCAGAGGGCCCTATATGGCATGAGCACAAAAACTCGCTTCTTCTGAATGGCGACTCTTCTCGACTGGAAGATGGGCTCAACCACCATGCCCCGGCTCCGCCGCTGCTGAACTTTAGGTTCAGACGCCGGAATCCCCAGCGATTTACTGGCGCTTTGCAAGCTTCTTTTGACAGCCTGAGTAAACTCATAACGATTAAAGCCTGGCTTATCGAAAAACTTGCGAGCCTTATATTGAGTGAGCATTTTATTGACATCTGCCTTGCCCACCATGTCGGTTCCACTAACCACAAAACACGGCAAGCGCTTGTCGTGGGCTCGCCTGACCAGATCCTCTCCCGACTCGCCAGACAAGCTAATGTCGGTAATCAAAAGGTGCCAGGGAAGGGCTTCATCGAGCGCCTTTCGGGCATTGGCTAAATCTGAAACTCCGCGAATCTCACCCTTTTGGCCGATCTCATTCAGGGCCTGTTCGATGTCCTCTTTCAGCTTCTCCTGCCAACCCTCATGATCTTCGACCAGCAGAATTCTCAGATGATCTTGAGCGTCTCGCTTAGCCGTTCCTGGCATTTCCGGTCTCCTTCACCAGTGAATCTTTTTCTAATAAGCCGGCAGCACGACGGTGAATTCGGTCCCCTTTTCAGGCAGACTCTCGACGCGTATCTCGCCGCCCAATAGTTCAATGTAGGCGCGCGTCCACCACAGGCCAAAGCCCATATTGCCTCTGCCTTCCTTGGTGCTGTAACCCGGCTGAAAGATCTTTTCCAGATGCTCCGTTTTGATTCCCATACCAGAATCTTTTACACGGATAATCGTCCAAGGCTTGTCCTTTAAGCTCAAGCTCTCGCTACTGATGGCCAGCGCGCCGCCTTGCGGCAATGCGTCTATGGCGTTTTGGATCAAATTAACAAACACATGAATGAGCTGCGGCACGCTGCCCCGCACCTTGAGCGTCTTGTCGGCAAGCAGCACCTTCACCTTGATATTGACCGGGATGTCTACGCGTGACCGCGCCTCAGCCAAAATCTTCTGAATACGGATGAGTTGCTGCGGGGTTTTGCCACGAAACCAATCCTTAATGCGACCGGTTTCCTGAATGATCCGGTCGGCTTTGAAGCGGATTTTCACGGCGGTCTTGGCGCTACGCGGATCAAGCGAATCACCCTGCTCAATCGCTTGGGCGTCAAGGCGAATCAAGCCAATCTCGTCGGATATCCAATGCAATAGCTGACTGGCCAGGCCATCGAGCATCGCGATGTTATTGGACGCCGACAGTTTCCTTTGATTCTCGGCGTTCTGAATGGCGATGACCGCATAATTGGAGAAAACTTCAAGGGTGCGTTGATCTATGCGGTTGAATTTTGACAGCTGGCGGCTCTTCATGCCGAGGACGCCGAGGATGTGGCCGTCTTTATCCTGTAGCGGCACGCAGAGCGCCGAACCATCGTGCTGGAAATAGGGCTTGTGCCGCTTGTCTGCGCGCAGATCAGGAACAAGGGCCGAATCCCCGTGTTTCGCCACCCAGCCGGTAATCCCTTTGCCCATCTTGATGCGCGTCCAGACCGGCTCATTCGGCGGGTGATCGGGATAGCTGGTTTGGAGAACCAGTTCCTGAGCCAGCGGATCATAAAGGCTGATGACTCCCACATCAGCGCCGGTAATGTTGACGGCTCGCCTGACCACCAGATTCAAGACCTGCGGTAGGTCGAGTGTCGTGATGATCTCGCGCGCGCCTGTGCTCAAGCCCTCGCCGCGGGTGTCCATCAAACGCCGGTTCTTGATGGCAATGGCTGCCGCCGAAGCGAGGATTTCGATGGTGTTGCGCTCTTCGTCAGGAAAAGCGTGGGGCCGGCGATAATTGATGAACATGACGCCGACGGTTTCCTCGCCGACCTTTAGCAGAATGCCGGCGGTTGATTTGATCATTTCGCGGATGACGAAGGAAGGCCGGCGATGCGCGCTCTTTGAGCGCGCCGCTTTGTTGAAGATCGGGTCCTTTGCCGGATGCGGCAGGTAGATGTGGTCGCCGTGCTTGACTAACAAGGCCGGCGCATCATGTTCGCGAATCTTGGTGTGCATCTGTTCGTGTTGCTTGAGCCGACCGGCAATGGCCGGCGGCGTGACGAAGCGCTTGTTCGGTTCGATGTATTCATAGATCGTCACGATATCGGCGCCGAGCGTATTCAAAGTATTCCAGGCCACATGCCGAAGCAGTTCTTCTTCATCGGGTTTGCTGACCAGCGATTGCACGATGGAATGCAGGCTGGCCAGTTGTCGGGCGCGATCACGCATCTGCCGGTAGGTCGTATAATGACCAATCGCATCGACCGCCCAGTTGACGAACAGTTGCACCCAGCCGATCTCATCCTGGGTGAAGTGATGTTGATGTTGAAAGTGTATATAGAGGACGCCGTGATTCTGGCCGACCAGCAAGGGGAAGGCGGCGATGGCCTTGATGCCTTTCTCAAACAGTCTGGGGTTGAGACGCTCCAGTTCCAGGACGCCATGATTTTGCGAGAAATCTGGGATGAACTTTGGCTTCCGTTCTCGGACAGCCTGTTGCCCTAGCCCTTCGCGTCGCGGCGTGTGATCTTTCAGAAACCGCTGCCCGATCTGGCCACAACTGACTTCATAAATATAACGGTGGCGCTGCGAATCATAGGCAAAGTGGGTGCTGGCGGAATCGGCTCCGAGTATGCGCATAGCGCATTCGGCGACCGTCTGCAAGACATGCGGCAGGCGCGCACGCCAGATATCCAGGGCCTGTTGCGCGCCCAGCTTGAACAGGCGTTTGGCGGGCTCGATGAGGTCTTCGGCTTTCGCGGCGAACGCTTCGGCCTGATCCTGACGGCTGCCGCGCTTTTGATCTACCGCCTGGTTCACATAGCTAGCCTCTATCGTGCCAATGACTTCAATGGTGTTTTCACCGGCATCCGGCAGCGCCATCTCCAGGGCGATGGAATGGCCGCCCCGCTTCTTTTTTCCGGGGATGACGTTCCACTGGCAGCGCTCAAACCAGTCGTCAGTCGGCTTGCCGCTGTAGTTGCGCATCACCACCAGGGGCGCGAAAATGCGGACGAGCTGCTCATGGTGGAAGGTTTCGTAAATCCACTGGTCGAACCGCTCGTCCCATCCGGCGATCAGTTCAATACGCGGCGGCGAACTCAGGGCAATGTCGGTTTGTATATCACGTAAAGACTTCCGCTTTTCCAGGTAATGCTTCCATGCCAGACCGCCCCACTGTCCCGCAAAACCCGTTCCTTGCAAGGTTTCAATGATGCGTTCTGCCGGGCGCGTCAGTTGCACGGCGATGCCATCGAAGTGCTGTGATTCTTGTAACGTTTTGCAGACCCCGTTGAGCACCTCATCGAGATTGAACAGGCTCTTGATGGCTCCTTCCATCTGCACGGATGGCTCAAGCAGCAAGCGCGCCCAACTGAGCGCGACCGATGCATAATTGGCTAGTTGTTCGAGCAGATGGACATCGTACTCGGTGAACTGCGCCTTACGGTGCCCGTTGACATACAACACGCCGATGCGCTCCTCTTCCATCTGCACGCGCACGCCGATGAGTGACCGCACCCCTTCCTTTAATACGTCTTCCCGGATTCGTTTATCCTGAGTGGTATCGTTGACCTTGACGGTCTTGCTTTCCGTGATGATCGTGCGCGTCAAGCCGCCTTCGGTGCGCGGCAGCCTGATCGGTATATCTTCGCGCATCGGCGCCCGCGCGCCGATGGCAAAGCTGTCGCTTTGCTTGTCGAGCAGGATGATGGTTCCTGAATCCGCACCGGTCAACTGGCGGGCGCTTTCGACCAGTACCTGCATGGCTCGCCCGAAGTCGGGAATCGCGCTGAGGTCGCGGGCGATCTCGGCCAGCTTTTGCGATCCCAGCGAATGATATGTGCTCTCAACTGCCAGGCGGGCGATGTCTGCGAAACGATGAAAATGGTCAAACTTGTCGTCGCCAATCGGTTGCCGTTGGCAGGCGAATGCCTCGATAACCCCGCAAGTCTGTTCGCGGAAGGTAATCGGGAAATGATACCCTGAGAGCCAGCCGGCCTGGCGGGCCTGATCGGCATAGCGAAAACGGCTATCACGGTCCGTATGCTGGATGACCTGCGCAGCGCCGGTATCAATCACCTGGCTGACGACACTGCCATCGCCTAACCGGGCACTAGCTCGCGAGACATAGTCGTCCGTCAGGCCGTCACCTGCATAGATATGCAAGCTCTGATTAGGCGAGTCCAACAGCCAAATAGCGACCGGCATATTCGTCAGGCAGTGTGCCAATTGGGCAATCGATTGTAGGATCCGCCGCTGGTCTGGTGGCAGAAAAAAACTGCCCGTATTATTCAACTCTTGACGTTTAGCAACCATTGCCTGCCTCCTTCAGGTTGCCGGCAATCATCAACCGGATCCCTTTCGCTAGGGCTAAAACCCAAGGGCATTTGATTAAGTTAATATGATTCTTATCACCTGAGCGACTTGCCGACAAGGCCGAAACGAGAGGGGAGGCGAAGGCGATTCATCAACTGGCGATTCGAGCGACTGCCGGTTGAAGGCGGATGCCGTCCGTCCGCAATGGCGATGCAAGTTATTGCGGGTTGGCCAACGGAACCCAGAGCAGCAGGCGGCGGGCGACCTGTATGTTGTCGGCCTGCAAGCCAATCTCGAAAATGTCATATTCGTTGGCGAGCGCCAGGTATTCGCTGTAAAGCGCCCGCAAGGCTTCGCTGGCTTCCTGCTCAATGCGGTCAAGGTCTTCGCGCAACTCGGCGTCCTGCCAGTGAACGACCTCCAGCAGCGGCTTCGGCTCGGTCGTGCCGAAGACCGTGCCGGCCAGCGTCGAAAACATATCGGCCATGCGGTTCTCGCTCTCGAACAGGTGCAGCTTGTGCGCCATGAAGCTCTCGAAACTGATCTCTTCAACGCGCGAGCCTTTCAATCCCTGCGCCTCGCGCACCTGTTCAAGTTGCAACTCGAAGCGGTTGCGCAAGCTTTTCAATTCCGGCTCGACGCGCGACAGCGCCGCTTCGGCAATCCGTGGCAGGAACTCTTCAAGCGTGTCGCCGGGAACCGAAAACAGGCCGAAGACCGGATTGAAAAAGATGCGCAGCCGTTCGCTGCGCGCCAGCTTGTTGATCAAATCGGCCTCATGCTGATCGAATTCGTCGCGCGTCGTCTGGTAATTGCCATTATAAAACGCGATGCTGGCATCGGGGCGGGTGGCCAGTTGCGACAGCGTCGTGAAATCAACCGCAGGCTTATCCCAGTCAATCGCCAGATCGGCTTCCGGCAGCCAGGCGCTGTAGGTGCGCTCTTCAGAATGATTGAGCCCGGCGCGCAGGCTGCGGAAATTGATCGAGCATTCCAGCAGAATGGCCGGGCGATAGGCGAGCTGGCGGCGATTCTGGCCGTCTGTCGGGTGATACCAGAACTCCTGAATCCCTTCGATGCTTAACCGTTCCATTGCTTGTCCGTTCATGATCAGTAGGCAGGCAGCAGGCAGCAGGAGGCAGGAAGCAGTTATGGCCTGTTAGAAATTAAACACCAACGAGTCAGAGACATTGTTCATCCGGCTACGGACTGCCTCCTGCTGCCTGCCTACTGCCTACTGTTTATCAATCAGCCCGCCGCTTCGACGGTTGATTCGGTTTTGTAGTAAAGAATACGACCGCAATTTTCGCAAGTGATCATTTCGTTGCCGCGCCGCACATCGCTGAAGACTTTCGGGCGCACACGGACGCGGCAAACCGAGCAGATGCCTTCATTGCTGATGGGCGACAACGCCAGCCCGCGCCGGCTGCGCGCCAGCCGGTCGTAGGCCGCAAACAAAGGCTTCGACACCTGCGCGGCGAGTTGCAGACGCCGTTCATTGAGGACGACGATCTGCTGCTCTGCCGCCTGCCGCTCGGCGTCAAAGGCCGCCAGCGTCTGGTCGGCTTCCTCGCGCTTGCGCTCGACGTCAGGCGTGCGTTCTTTGATTTCGGCATCGAGTTTGTCGGCGTCTTCCATGCGCTTGAGAATTTCGCTTTCAAAGGCGCTGACCTGCTTTTTCGTCGCGTCGATCTCGCGCACCGCCGCCTCATACTGCTTGGGATTGGTGACGCGCATGAGATCCTGCTTGTACTTGTCGTAATGTTCTTGGGCGGATGCCAGTTCGGTTTCCAGATGCTTGCGGTCGTTGAGGGTTTTGTCGTATCGGTCTTTCAGTTCCAGGAACTCTGCCGCGTATTGCCGGAATTCGCTCTCAATTTGATCCCGTTCTGCCGGTATCTTCGCCAGCCTATCGTAGAGCCTTTGCAGTTCGAGGTCGAGTTCCTGGAGCTCAATGAGCTGACTTAATTCAGTGCTCACGGATTTCCTCCAGTCTTATTCAACGGCAAGTCTACACCATCAACAGCGGTTTCTCAAGATGAGGCGACCCTCGCGGCCAATCGATGGTCGAATTATCTCTGCTCATTGCCGGCGCAGGGGGTGTCGGCTAGAATCAGAGGAGTGACGACATCGTCACTGCATTATCCCCTCGGAGGTCGCTATGAAATTTTTGGTTACGCTGACCCTACTGGTCGGACTTGCCGCGCCGTCGCTTTCCCGGCCCGCGGCGCAGAGTGCCGCAGGCGATGCGTAATTGAAATCGTTGCCGGAGATTCGCTTGCACGATTTCAACGGCAAGCCGGTAAAGGCTGAATCGTTAAAGGCAAGCGTTTATATCTTCGATTTCTGGGCGACCTGGTGCGGCCCCTGTCTGACAGAGATTCCGGCGTGGAATCAATTGCAGGCAAAGTACGCCGATCAGGGCGTCAAGGTCGTCGGCGTGACGCTGGCTTCGGGCGAGGCCAGTGAAATCAAACCGTTCGTCGCCAAGCATAATATGAAATACACCGTGCTGATGGGCGATGACGATCAAACTTACGATCTCAACGTCATCGGCTTTCCGACCACCTATGTGGTCACCGGCGACCTGAAAATATTCAGCAAGTACATCGGCACCAGCGTCCGCAAGGCCGCAAAAATCGAAGCCGACGTGCAAGAGATTTTGAAGCGCAGAAATAACCCGGCGGCCAAGGCAGCAGGCGATCATTGAGCAGATGACTTTGCGGGGCGGCTATTTTTTGCCTCTGGCGGCGGTGACGGCTGCGTGTTTGGCGCGCGGGCGGCGATGGCGCGCGCCGAGCATGTGGCCATTCTGATAGAACTTTTCGACTTTCTTGGAAAGCGTGTTGCGGTGAATGCGCAACTCTTCGGCAGCTTTTGAGAGATTGCCGTTCGTGCGTTTGAGTACCGAAAGGATGAAGTGCTTCTCGAATTCAGCGACCGCATCTTCGAATAAAATGCCGCGCTCTACCATCTCTGCCACCAGGGCCTCCAACCTGCTTTTCATTTTTTAATTCTCCTTCAGCGCCCTCGTTGCGCTTTACTTTTTTTATTCTTAATCGGTTTCTTGTCTGCCGCTTGTTATCCCTTCTGTCCCCATAAGCCTTGAATCGTCGCGTAGCCGTCAAAGAACCGCTGGCGCACGTCCGTTGATGTCAGATAGGCAATCACGCGCGTGCCTTCGAGGAGCAATGGTGCGAAGGTCGCCCGCTCGACCGCTTCAAGTTTGACGGGAAAAGCCGTCAATGCGAGATAAATTACTGAACAGACCAGCCAGCCGCGCAACAGGCCGAAAGCCGCGCCGAGCAGGTGATCGAGCCAATCCAGGCGCGCTCGCTTGATGCCGCCACGCAGCCAGCGCGCCAGCAGACTGCCGGCGACGAGCACTAATAAAAAGACACTGACGAAGCCGAGCAGGTTCGCCGCCCGCGCTGATGCAGTGAAGGGAACGAACAAGTGCGCCGCCAGTTGGTAAACTTGCGCCGCGATCATCAGCCCGACGAGCGCTGATGTTACCGAGATAATGCCTTTGATAATGCCGCGACTTGCGCCGAAAATCACCGAAACGACGACGACGATGGCCACGAAGTAATCAAGCACAGTCATACGAATTTTGGATTTTGGATTTTGGATTTTGGATTTTGGATTGCCGGAAAGTGTGCGAGGGATGAATTCCTCCAATCCAAAATCGCCCTTTGCGCAGCTACTCCTGCGCTATAAGAATCCAAAATCTAAAATCCAAAATCCAAAATCGATTGTCCGGTCAGCAAACGATACGCTTCGAGGTATTTGTCGCGCGTGCGCTCGACGACCTCATCGGGCAACACAGGCCCCGGCGGCTGCTTGTTCCAGTCGAGCGTCTCCAGATAATCGCGCACGAACTGCTTGTCGAATGACGGCTGGCTGCGTCCCGGTTGGTAAAGCGATTTCGGCCAGAAGCGCGACGAATCGGGCGTCAGCGCTTCGTCAACCAGAATCACACGGCCATCTTTCACAATGCCGAATTCAAACTTGGTGTCGGCGATCAGTATGCCGCGTGCGTCGGCGTACTCGGAGGCGCGCGCATAAATGTCGAGCGTCAGCGTCTTTAGCTTGGCCGTCGCTTCTTCGCCGATCAGGTTAGCCGTTTCGCGTTCGCTGATGTTCAGGTCGTGACCGGTTTCGGCTTTGGTCGCCGGCGTGAAGATCGGTTCCGGCAGACGGTCTGATTCGCGCAGTCCCGGCGGCAATTTGATGCCGCAGACTGCGCCGGTCTGCTGGTAATCTTTCCAGCCTGAGCCCGCCAGATAGCCACGCGCCACGCATTCAATCGGAAACACCTCGGCGCGCTCGACGAGCATCGAGCGCCCTGCCAGTTGATCGCCGAAAGCGGCGAGCGGCGCAGGGTAATCTTCGACGCGCGTGGTGATCAGATGATTGGCGACCGTCGCTTTGAGAAAGTCGAACCAAAAAAGCGAAAGCTGCGTCAACACCACGCCTTTCATCGGGATGGCGTTCGGCAGCACGACATCGAAAGCCGAGAGGCGGTCGGTCGCAACAATTAACAACTGATCTGCGACCGTGTAAACATCACGCACTTTGCCGCGACGGAAAAGTGTCATGCCGGGAATACTGGTCTGCGTGATCGGGTTAATGATCGTTCCTCGCCTGTACGGTTTTGTGCTGTCAACTTCTGCGGAAATCCACACGCGATGTCTAAGGGCGTTGTGATGGCAATCGGCATTATCGGCATGTGCCCATGCAAAGTCAAGCGCTCGACGCAAGTCAATCAACTACGGATTTGTATTGTCGCAACGCAGCACTGGCACAACTATTTTTTCGCAATTCGCCTTACAAAATGCGCCATCGCCTGGAGCCCATGTTTGCCGGCGCGGGAATCCTGCGGGTATAATTTTCTTTCGTGTCTGAAGACAGATGCGCATCTGTCATGGCAACTCAAGCAGCGAATGAATCAGGCGCAAGCCCCGGCTTGCGCGCATGGACAAGAGGGACAATGGATTTCAAACTGGTATCGGATTACGTGCCGCAGGGCGATCAACCGCAGGCCATCGAACAACTCGTGCGCGGCATCAACGAAAGCCGCGAGCATCAAGTCCTGCTCGGCGTCACGGGATCGGGAAAGACCTTCACGATGGCTAAGGTCATCGAGCGCGTCAAGCGGCCTGTGCTCGTCATGGCGCATAACAAAACGCTCGCCGCGCAGCTCTATCAGGAGTTCAAGTCGTTCTTTCCGCATAACGCCATCGAATACTTCGTCAGTTATTATGATTACTATCAGCCCGAAGCCTATATCCCGTCGACCGACACCTTCATCGAGAAGGAAGCGACGATCAACGAAGAGATCGACCGCTTGCGTCTTTCGGCGACGCGCAGTCTGTTCGAGCGGCGCGATTGCATCATCGTCGCCTCGGTGTCTTGCATCTATGGTCTTGGCGACCCCGATGCCTATTACGGCCTGGTCGTATTCATCGAAAAGGGCCAGCAGTTGTCGCGCACGGCGCTGCTCAAGAAGCTCGTAGAGATTCAGTATCAGCGCAACGACATCGAGTTCACGCGCGGCACCTTTCGCGCGCGCGGCGACATCGTTGAGATCTATCCGGTCTATCAAGAGCGCGCGATTCGCATTGAGTTCTGGGGCGATGAGATCGAAGCCATTTCGACGATTGATCCGCTGCTCGGCGAAGTCATCGAAACCCATGAGCGGCTGCCCATCTACCCCAAGTCGCATTACGTCATGCCGAAGGACACGCTCAAGCGCGCCATCAAGACGATCAAGGAAGAACTCGATGACTGGGAGCCGAAGCTCATCGCCGGGGGCAAGCTGCTCGAAGCGCAGCGCCTGCATCAACGCACCTTGTATGACATCGAGATGCTCAAGGAGTTAGGGTATTGTCACGGTATTGAAAATTACTCTCGCCATCTGACGGGCCGCTTGCCGGGCGAGCCGCCGCCGACCTTGCTCGATTATCTGCCGCGCGACTCCATCGTCATGGTCGACGAGAGCCACCAGTCGATTCCGCAGGTGCGCGGCATGTATGCCGGCGACCAGTCGCGTAAGCGCACGCTGGTCGATTACGGCTTTCGCTTGCCGTCGGCGATGGACAATCGCCCGCTCAACTTTGAAGAATGGCAACGCCGCGTCGGCCAGCTCATCTTCGTTTCAGCAACCCCCGGCCCCTTTGAACTCACCAAGACGGGCGGCGAAGTCATTGAGCAGGTGATTCGCCCGACCGGCTTGATTGACCCTGAAGTTGATGTGCGCCCGGTGCGCGGCCAGATTGACGACCTGTTGAACGAGATACGCGAGCGCGTCGAGCATGGCGAGCGTGTGTTGGTAACGACGCTCACCAAAAAGATGGCCGAAGATTTGACAGAGTATTACACCGAAGTCGGCGTGCGCGTGCGTTACTTGCATTCGGAGATTCAAACGCTGGAGCGCATCAAGATTCTGCGCGATCTGCGTGCAGGCGAATTCGACGTGCTAGTCGGCATCAATCTGCTGCGCGAAGGACTGGACTTGCCGGAAGTCTCGCTGGTCGCCATTCTCGACGCCGACAAAGAGGGCTTCTTGCGTAGTGAGCAGTCGTTGATTCAAACCATCGGGCGCGCGGCGCGCCACATTCGCGGTAAAGCGATTCTCTACGCCGACCGCATCACGGATTCGATGCGCCGGGCACTCGGCGAAACCCAGCGTCGCCGCGAAAAACAGGCAGAATACAACCGCGAGCACGGCATCACACCGCAAACCATCATCAAGGCCATTGATTCGACGCTGGTTTCAATTGTCGAAGCCGATTATTTCAAAGTGCCGACCAACCTTGAGGAGGTCGATGACTACACGCCGGAGAAGATCGAAGAGACACTCGCGCGGCTCGAACACCAGATGCGCGCCGCCGCCGCGAAGTACGAATTCGAGCGCGCCGCCGAATTGCGCGATAAGATCAAGCATCTGCGCAGCCGCCGGCTAGAAGTCGCTTGAGCTATTATGCATGGAGTTCCACCTACAGGCAGAACTCCATGCGCAGAAGGCCATAAAGCCACGAATGATACGAATCGCCGGTATGTCAGACACACCCATTCGGGTTCGCCGGCATTTTGGCGATTCGTATCATTCGTGGTCTCGCCTGGCTTCAGTTCAACTACCCACTAGAACTTGCCTAAGCCTATTTGTTCACCGCCTGTGCAGCAGAAAACTGTTCAAGCGTATTGGGGAAAGCGCGCGCTTCAGGCGGCGCTTCGACCTTGTTATCGCGTAACAGCCCCTGCGCCGTCGCGCCATTGCCATAGATTTTGTGCATATCGCTATCATCAACGGAAATCTTCACGCCCTTGAGCGCCGCGCCGGCAAACAGGCCCTTGCTGCGCGAGTAGGATAGGATCTCCGCATTCAGCTTCCAATCCGTCGAAGCGGCAGCGGTGCGCCCCACCGGGCCAGCCGCGACCGAGGCTTCACCACCCAACTCGAATTTGTTCTTCAGCAGATTGTCAGCGCCTTTGCGATTCATGAAAAGCAGCACATAATCCGTAGACTGGCCGCCGATCTGCGGGCCAAAGCTGCCACCGGCCATGTCTAAAAACACCGGCGCGCTCCAGCCGCTGCCAGTGCGACAACTGACGACGCCTTCGCCTTTCTGCACGCCGATGACGAACGCGCCTTTCTTGGCTCCCGGAAAGACCGCGATGCATTCAGCCGCATCGAGAACTTCCTGCGGAATGGCCTTGTCCGGCGCCGCCATGATTTCGCGAAACGCCTCTGCGGCCTTCGCCGACTCTTCAACCGGCCCCTTATCCCGCGCCAATGCGGCGACGCCGGCGATCAGCGTCAGGCAAAGCGCCAGTGTAATATTTTTTACCAACTGAATTTTCATACTCTCCCTCCTTGTCGTGTTGAATGATTATTCCCAGCGCCACGAAACATTGTAGGCCGCCGCCAGTTCGTCGAGGTTGCGGCGCAGCGCCTGCCAGTCTTCCTGCGCGCGCGACGACAACTCGTGGGCACGCATGAAGGCATCAATGCGCGCGGCGCGACGCATGACTTCTTCCGCATTCTCTGTGGCGGCGTTGTGTTTGCTGAAGTGATCTTTGAGACGATCAGTCGCGTTCTCGAAGTTCTTGACGAAGGCGTTGATGTCGTCTTCAGCGCCTGTATGGTTGAATCTGGAATGATTCAGCGCATCGCGCAGCGAATGGCGGAAGCGTTCGGCTTGCGCATCGATGCGGCTGATGATCGTTTTCACATCGCTATCGTTGATGCGGCGCGCGTGCCGTTCGCTGATCGGCGCATCTACGCTGACCGTAGAATCCACGCTGACCCCCGCATCCACGCCGGGCCAGTTCCAGGCGACGCTGTAGGTCGAGGCAATCTCATCTAGGTCTGTGCGCACGCGCATCCAGTCCTCGTAGACGCGCCCTGTGAGATGATGATTGGCCATAAAGCGGTCAATGTACACGGCGCGGTCGAGAACTTCCTGCACCGTCGCGCTCGCCGACTGGTTGTCATCGACGCGATCTTTCAAACGGTCGGTGGCGGCCTCGAATTCTTTGACGAAATCGTTGATGCGATCCTCGGCGCGCGAGCCGTCCAGGCTGCTGCGGTCAAGCGAGCTGTCGAGGCTCTTGCGAAATTGATCGCTGTGCTGTTCAAGGCGGCTGATCAACTGCTTCAAGTCGCCTTCACTGAGACGATATGGCCGCTGCGCCTGTGCCATCGTGGCAAAGCCGGCCAGGAACATTAAGGCTAGGATGGCGGCAGTGCGTGTGATGTATTTCATAACTTCCCCCTTAGTTATTGAGAGTTTGCTTTGTCATTGAACGGCTGCCATGCGGTCTTGCGAATCCACACAGCAACTCACTGAGCAATTGATGGCAATGCGCGTGCCGCTTGCGGATGCCGCCAAGCGCGCAGCAGTGCGCCTCGCCGCACGATTAAGAAGAGATCGGCGTATGCAAACCACACTGGCAGGGTGAACGCTTCAATTACAACGCCCTGTGTCTTGAGATGTCGCCGCACGCGGGCTAGAATCGCTGTGACCGTTCCGAGCAAGATCGACATAGATTGGATAGCGATGCATTTCAGCTTCATCACCGCAGGCGAATCGCACGGCAAAGGGCTGGTGGCCATCATCGAAGGCTTGCCCGCCGGCCTGAGCGTCGAGGCAGGCTTCATCAATCACGAACTCTGGCGGCGGCAGCAAGGCTACGGGCGCGGCGGGCGCATGAAGATCGAAAGCGACGAGGTCGAGATTCTTTCGGGCGTGCGGCACGGCAAGACTTTGGGATCGCCCGTGTCGTTCCTCATTCGCAATCGTGACTTCGAGCACTGGGTGGACGTGATGAACGTCGAGCCGCGCGACTTCGCCGAAGAGAAGCGCGCGCGCCGCGTCACGCGCCCGCGACCCGGCCACACAGACCTTGCCGGCGGCTTGAAATACGACACGCACGATCTGCGCGACATCCTCGAACGCGCCAGCGCCCGCGAGACCGCCGCGCGCGTCGCCGTCGGCGCATTCGCCAAATTGCTGCTCAGAGAATTCGGCGTCGACATCAGCAGCCACACGGCGATGATCGGCGGTGTGCCGGATGTGCCCATCAATGCGACCTGGGAAGAGATCATTGCCATACGCGACGACGCCGTGCTGCGTTGCGCCGATCAAGCCGCCGCCGCAAAGATGCTCGCCCTGATCGATGCGACGAAAGAAGCGAAGGACACGCTCGGCGGCATCTTTGAAGTCGTGGCGCGCGGCGTGGTCATTGGCTTAGGCTCGCACGTGCAATGGTCGAGCAAAATTGATGGTCGGCTGGCGCAAGCCATCATGTGCATTCACGCGGTGAAGGCAGTTGAGATTGGCGCGGGCGTTGAAGTCAGCCGGCTCCGAGGGTCGCAGGTGCATGACGAAATCGGCTATAATTCTGATGAGCGGCGCTTCACGCGCCCGACGAATCGCGCCGGCGGCATTGAAGGCGGCATCACGAACGGCGAAGAGATTCGCGTGCGCGGCCATCTGAAACCGATCTCGACGCTGCGCCGCCCGCTCAGCAGCATTGATGTGTTGACTAAAGAAGAATCGGCAGCCGCCTTTGAGCGCTCGGACATCGTCGCGGTTCCGGCAGCCGGGGTCATCGGCGAAGCGATGGTGGCCATCGTGCTGGCCGACGCGGCGCGCGAGAAATTCGGCGGCGACAGCCTCGGCGAAATGCGCCGCAATTTCGAATGCTACCTTGAACAGATGAAACGATATTGAAGTGATGCGTGAATAAGCGCCAGTGGCAATATCATTCATTGACTTCCGGTCACGCATCACGCACCACGCACCATTATGTTTTCTCCGGGACACGAGCGAGATCAGGTCACGCGACGGCGCGACGAGCTTGAGCGCGAAGTCGAAGAATTGCGCCGCTCGATCAACGCGACGCGGACGCACGGTATTTTCTATTACCTTTTGTTAGTGGCGATCTTCTTCGTCGGCTTCGCTGTCGGTTACGCTACACACAGTTTGATCGGCGCTGCTATAATATTGATCGGTTTGGCCGTCGTCGCATGGCGCGAAGTCACCGGTTATCGCGCGCGCACCGCTGTGCTGAATCACCTGCTGAGTGAGAAGCTTTCAGAACGGCGACTGGCTGACGAACGACACAAGGAGATGGGAATCGAATAATGAAACTGGAGATTGTGAAATACGGCGATCCGGTGTTGCAGCAGCGCGCCGACGAAGTCACCGAGTTTGACGAGAAATTGAAGAAGCTCGTCGACGATATGTTCGAGACGATGTACATCGCGCCGGGCGTCGGCCTGGCCGCGCCGCAGGTCGGCATCCTCAAGCGCCTGTTCGTGATGGATTGCAGCAGCGGCAGAGACAGCAAGCAGAAGATTGCCTTGATCAATCCGGTGATCGAACTCACGGAAGGCGAGCAGGTCGGCGATGAGGGTTGTTTGAGCTTTCCGGGCATTGCCTTTGCGGTCGCCCGCGCCAAGCGCCTCGTCGTCCGCGCACAGGACATCGACGGCAGCCCGTTCACGCTCGACTTGATGAATTTGGAAGCGCGTTGCGTGGCGCACGAGACGGATCACCTGGACGGCGAGTTGTTCATCAAATATCTCAGCCCGCTCAAGCGCGATCTGGTCAAGCGCAAGATCAAGAGGCGCGTCCGCCAGGGCGACTGGTAAGTGACGCAGGTTAATTGAATCGTGAAAGCCGGGGGATCGCTTCTCTCGGCTTTTTTAATTTGCGCATGATTCAGATTCTCAGTGCGTTGATGCTAGTGCCGCCCTGCCAACGTCGCACGCAGGCTGCGGTACAAGCAAAAATAGCGGCGATGTTCTATAATTCGAGGCTGAAAGGAAACGAGCATGAGTATTACACTTGATCTGCCTCAAGAGTTGGAGAATGAGCTTTCAGCCGAGGCCACTCAGCTCGGTCTTTCTTTACCCGAATATGTCCTGCGTGTACTGTCGACAGGTTTCGTCATCGGCGACAGCCCCAGGTCTGGAGCAGAGTTGGTTGAGTATTGGCAAAATCAGGGATTGATCGGCTCACGACCCGACATTGCTGATAGCCAGGCACGCGCACGGCAGATACGTCAGCGAGCCGAGCATCGAACGCGGACTTAACTTCTCATGTACTTGCTCGACACCGATGTTCTGATTGATATTCAGAGCAGACATTCTTCAGCACTTACCTGATTTATAAATGATGAGCAGCCGCAGCGTTGTAGAACCGTATGTGTCGAGCCGCCGGCTCGCTAATCTGTTGATGGTGATTCTCGCCGTCAACATCGTCGTTCAGTTGGTCGCCATTGGGCTGACCTTCATGCACATCGATCTGCTCTACAAGATCATGGAAGAAACAACGGCGGTGGCGCGCGCCCAGCGACAGACAGGCGAAGCGCGCGAAGCCGTGATGCGTATCGTGCAGCTTGCGACGTTCATCATAGCAGTGGTCGCTTTTTTGTTCTGGTTGCACCGCGCTTATAAAAACTTGAAGCCGCTTGGCGTCGAGCCGCGTTACTCGCCCGCCTGGGCCGTGGGCGCTTTCATCGTGCCGCTTGTCAATCTGGTTCTGCCGTTTCAAATCGTTCAGGAGATGTGGCGCGCGAGCGACCCGGACACCACTGCCGTGACCGGCGCAAAGTCGCTGAACATCATCACTGAAGACTCATCTAAATCGCTGCTGGTCGTCGTCTGGTGGGGCCTCTGGCTGCTGACGATTATCAATCTGATACTCGCCTACCGCTGGCAGGTGAGTTGGCAGATATTGAATGAAGAGATCATCGCGAGCTGGCTGATTATTCTGCTGAGCTTGCTGCTCATCATCGACTCAATCGTCACCGTCGTGCTGGTAAAGAAGATTGCTGATCGGCAGGACGAAAAAAATCGGCGGCTGGCGGAACTCGCCGCGCCGCCTGAAAACCTACTGCCGCCACAAATAGCTTGAGCAATACCGCCTGGCTTGATCGAGCTTTCATTGCACCTGCGGTTTCGGCAAATCTGCGAGAACCATCAGTTGATTATCGCAGAGATGCCGAGGCCGCAAGGTTCAATCAAGCCGCCTTCAATTGGCTTTCGATGCCGGCGCTCGTTTGGTTGTTTTCGCGCGCGCTGTCGGAGCCGGCACGGCGCGGCCCGCGTTGGTGTAGAAGTTCGGATATGCCGGCTTGCGGTACTTCGGCTGCGGGTTCTGACGGAGCGCCGCCATCACGACTTCGACGGCT
>JBBWZK010000368.1:0-11753 GCA_039648975.1 Blastocatellia bacterium | reverse complement strand
GCTCACGGGCGCGATGCGCACATAAGGCTTGACGGCCTGCTGATGTGCTCTGTGCCCAAAGACATCGTCAAACTCCGTGAAGTTCTTCATCTCAGGGCTGGTGAAGTCTGTGCGCAGCGACTCGGCGCTTGCCGTCGTGCGACCGGGCAGATGGCAAATGCCACAGAAGCGGTTCGAGCCGCCGACGGCATATTTGAAGAACTCCGCCGCGAAGTTCTGGTGGCAGTTGATGCAGGCGGCGTGCGGAAAGTCTTTCGCCACCGGATGGTCGCTTGCGGTCGCATTGCGTTTAGCGCCGAGGTGACAGGTGGCGCAATCGATGGTGCGGTGTTTCTCCTGTTTATGCGGGAAGCGCGGCGGGCCTGACTCTCTGGCAGCGCGTTGCGGCTCAGGCAAGTTGAATTCATCGGCGCGCGATGGCCGCAGTCCGACAAACGCCGCCACGATCAGCAGGCAGCCGACCGCAAGCACGCTATTTTTGATTCCCGCTCTTGCCAATTCATCCTCCCAATGAACAGTTGTGCTTCATGTAGGGGCGACCCTGCGGTGGTCGCCCCAGTGTACGCAGGCGTCGTCTGGGGAGGCCACCGCAGGGCCTCCCCTACATGGTTACATGCCAGGCCCTGTTCTTCGCGGCACACCGGTTCCCGGCTCGTGACATTCCGTGCAGGCGACCGGCGCTTTGCACTTGCTGTCAGTTTTCGCATTCGAGGCCTGGTGGCAGCCGATGCAGAGTTCGTGGAAAACGCGCTTGTTATACATCTCGTCGCCTTCGCGATTGCGCGGATTGGTCGCCGCGCTTTCGCTGCGATGGCACGAGTCGCATTTCCACAGCGTTGGCGCGTCGCTCACCTCATTACGCCGGTGGTGACAGCCGATGCATTCAGCGCCCTTCTCGGTCGTATGCGCGAACTCCGTGTCCGGGTTAATGTACATCTCGTGCGTTTTGTGCGCGAAGCAAACCTTTCCCTGTACGCCGTTGAGATCGAGCGTGATGACATGATTAGCCGGTTCGCCACACTTCGCTTTCTTGTCGCATTCGGGCTTGGTGCAGTTGTCCTGCACCGGCACAGACTGGGCGACGAACGCCGACGGCGCGACCATCACCAGCAAGTAAGCGATCAAGATAGCCAGCTTCAGTTTCATTCGCTCTCCTGACTCACATCTTTCGTCGGCGTCGTTCCCGGAACAAGACAAACGCAAACGGCATGCATAACGCGGCGAACGCCAACGCATCGGCAGGCGCACTCAGCCGCGCTTGCCCGTCAGGGATAGCCGCAGGCGGCGCGTTCAAGGTTTCGGTGCGCTTCTCTTCGCTCGATGATTCCGACTTCTTTGGCTCTTCTTTCCGTGGCGCGCGGATGTTTTCGGCGGCGTCCATCGTTCGCGGCGGGCCGTAGAGCCGCCGAATATCGCCGTTGTTCTTGGTGTCGCGATCTTTGATGTCGGGCACCAGAAACAAACGGCTATCGATGGTATACATCCGCAGCAGTTCGTTGAAATTCATCGGGCGCGCGCCGCGACGACCGAAGACCGATAGCTGATTGCCGCTTTCGTCAATGGCGCGGTCGCGGTCAATCCCTTCCGAGACGGCCAGCGCCGGCCCCTTCGTATGCGCCGAAGCGATCAACTGCGGCGTTGGGCGCGGGCTGAAACCGTAATTGGTCGGCCTGGTTTCGGGCGAAGTCAACTGCACCACACGCAAGCCGTTATGGCCGTCGGCGATGTAGGCGAAAAGGCTGACGTTGGTCATGCCGACCTTCACGTCGTGTGCGTCGTTGATCTTGCCACCGGCGTCAAAGGTCTGCTCCAGGCGCGGCTTCTCAGGATTTTCGATGTCAATAATCGCCAGCCCTTGCTTGCCTGCCGCGACGTAAGCATAAGTGCGAACCAGATAGATATTGTTCGCCTCGGCGAGCGGCACGACCGCGCCGTCAGCGACGCGCGGCTTCGCCGGGTCTGTAACGTCAACCACTTTGACGCCATCCGCGTCGCAGACGAAGGCATAGCGGAATTGAATCTGCACGGCGTGCGGATTCTTTAACGCCGGTGCGCCGACTTCGGCGACGACCTTGGGCTCGAACGGATTGTTGATGTCGACGATGACCAGGCCGCGATCACAGGTGATGTAAGCGTGCGTGCCGGCAATCGTGATGTTGTTCGCGCCGTTGAGCACGCCGTTCGGATTCCATGTCAGCGCTCGTCTGAGGAAGTTGTTCGTCGGGACGCCGTCCAACAGCGTCGCGGCGACGACCGTGATTAAGCCCTCGTACTTGTCCGTGACGTAGAGGAACGCATAGAGCGGATGAATCGGCTGCTTGTCGTCGCGGTTGACGGCCTCTTCGTTTTCGGGCCGGTGCATGCGAACTTTCGTGACACCAAACTTCTTCAAGAGATCAGCCGGCAGCGACGCGGTCGGATCGACGGCGAGCGTCGACGGCGACGCCACAGCGGTCGCATACTTTGTCTTCACATAGAAACGCTGGCCGAGCGGCGAAAATGGCGCGGTCGTCATGCGCTCGGAAAAACCTTTCTGATCGATGTTCGCCACGTCGTAAACCCGCAAGCCGCCACGGCCTGTCGCGGCATAGAGATACTCGCCGCGAAGCTGCACGTTCAACACCTCTGTCTCCTGTGGCGCGAACGGATTCAAGCCGCGAATGATGTCGTTACCGGGATGCTCGTAAGCTTCGGTAAGCTCCCGCTCATGATGTTCATGCTTCTCGTACTCTTCGGGAAACGCGAGCTTGTGCAGATAACTGCCGATGACCGCCTGCGGTTCGTCGCGTTCCGTAACGACGACGGCCTCGAAGCCTTCTTTGCCGGCGGCGACGTAGCAATAACGGCCTATCCAGTTATAGAAGTTCGTGCCCTGCATGTAGGTCATCGCTAGATAGGCGTTGTTGTCGTTCTTTTCCGACAGGTGACAATCGACGCAGGCGCGCGTCTCTTTCGTGCGCACGGTGTGCGGGAAGTGCGAACTGAATGCCTGGCCGCTGTAGCCTTCTTCAGAGACGGTCTGCTGCTGCGAATAAATCCACTCGCGGTTCTGGTTCTGCGAGCTGACGAGAATGGCGCAGGCCGAGCGCACCGGCGCGAAGCGTTTGCCGGTCACCGTGCCGTCGCGTCCGAGCAGGAACACATCATCGCGCAAGGTCTGGAAGTTGTATGACGTCCAGTTGCGCAAATCTTCCTCGCCTTCGTTGTGCAGCATCGGGCGCTCCTGGTTCGCCTTCATCTTCAAGTGACAGCCGAAACAACTCGGCGTCCACGAAGTATGGCAGCTATAGCAGGTCATCGCCGAGTTCGCATGCGCCAGTTTCGATTCGTCCGCCGGCACGCTGCCCCAGGTCTTGTTGTCAGTCAGAATCGTTTTGGCGAGCGCCGCTTTCTCGTTGTAATCGGCGCTCTTCGGATCAACCGTATCGGCCACCTGCTTGACGCGCCAGACGACCGGCTTGCCGTCCGCGCCTTTAGAAACTGCGGCGCGCTGCCAGAGATGCCCCTCGGCATCTTTGAAGAAACGGTCTTTGCGCGATTGCAGCTCTCTGTAATCGAGCATACGATTGCCAGACTTCGCCGCGTCGTCAACATCCTTTTGCGTGAAGCGGTCGGGCATCAGCCGATTGCCGCCGTTGGCGCGCTGATATTCAGCCGACATGCGCGCCTCTTTGGCGGTCGGGTCGGCGCGCTCGGTAATCGTGCCGTGACAATCGACGCAGTCGATCTCGACGGCGTTGCGCACTTCGCTGTAGAGCTTGCCGTTGCCGTGATTGTCTTGCTTGAAGTGACAATCCACACAGTGCATGCCCATTTCGATGTGGATGTCTTTCAGGTGAACCGGCAGGCCGTCTTTCGCAGGGCCTTCGACGGCCTCCTTGAGCTTCGCGGCGTTCACGTCGTTGACGATCTGACCATTGGGATCGAGGAAGTTGCCATGACGGTCGGTCTTGAAAACGTCGCGGAAAACCCAGCCGTGACCGTTGAAGTCTGCGAACTGCGTGCGCGTCAGTTTCGGATTGATCGAGTCGCGTAAGCTTCGCAAGAAGTCTACAGAGCCCCAGTTGCCGCGCAACGCAGACTCTTCAGGATTACGCTTCAGGATGGCCTGTTCTTCGGCGGGCGTCGGCTTCTTGTGCTTCTCCGGGTACATGCCTTTGTCGCCGTCTGTCTCCAGATCCCACCACGTCGTGCCGTAAAAGCTCATCATCACGAGCGTGCCGGGATGCATGTGGCAAACGACGCACTGGCTCGAAGGAATGGCGCGGGTGAACTGGTGTTTGACGGGATGGCCCGGCTCGCCTTTGTCGCGCGCTTCTCTGAGCGCGATGTCATCGGTCTGCGTCGCGCCATCGTGGCCGTACTTCTCTGCATCAGGCCCGCCGTGCAGCGGGTCGCGGTCGTTGGCGTAGACGACGTGGCAGCCCGTGCAGCCCGACGAGCGATAATCGCCCGGCTGATCGTTGCTGCCGAACATCCCCAGCATCGGATCGAGCAGACGCGTCTTTTGTAATCCAAGGTACACAGGGTCGGTTCTAAGCAGCGTACCAAGTCCGCGCGGGCTGAGCAGGTTCTGCGTCGGTTTGCCGGGCGATTCTTCAGAAAGCGGCAAGCCGACTTCGGCAGACTTGCGCCCGCCGCGCTCGAAGGTGCGCAGGATGTTGCCCATGTGGGTGATTTCCCAGCGCGGCAGCGGATCGAGGAACGGCAGCACGCCTTTCTTCTGCGTCTCTTCGGCGGTCGGCTGCGGGATGGTGATGACGCGCTGCGGCTGGCCGTCAGGACTGATGCTTTCGCCCCAGCGAGAATTCTTGAACGGGTACGAGCCGTTGTTATAAAGTGCCGCGCCCCACAACATCGTGCCGGTCGTCATCAAGCTCTTGCCGACGTTGTGTACCTCGCGCGTGTGGCATTCGGACGTGCCGCAACTCATGGCGGCAACCCGCAGGTCGCCGGGATTGACGAAGCGCATGAACTCAGGCGTTTCCTTGTTGGCCTGCGCGTAAGAACGCTCAGGATTCGCGGCGGTCTTCCACAGCGAAGCGTTGCCCGGCAGGACGTGGGCTTTCTCTTTCAGCGCCTGGTATTCGGCAGAGCCTTTCTGCACGCCATCGGGCCGCCGCACTTCGGCGTGGCCGCCGTGACAATCGATGCAGCCGAGATTGACCTTGCAGTTGTGTATGTCTTCGATGCCTTTGTGACAACTTACGCAGCCGATGCTGCGGCATTCAGCTTCGGCAGCGGTCATGCCAAAAAGCGACGTCTTCTGAGCCGTCGGGTCGCAGGGTGCAGTGGCCTGCGCGGGCGGCGCAATGTCGGTCGTCGCGCCGTGCGCCGGTGTGTTTGAAGCGGTCGCGGGCGGAGGTGTGCTGGCAGGCTTATTCGTATCGGCAAAGCTGACGAACGTGTAGACGCAAGCGAGCGCCAGAATCAAGATCAATTTGAATGCGCTGCGATTCGATGCTTTCATCTTCACTCCCCGCCAAAACGTTTGCGCCGCTACATCAGATAAGCAACGCTTTCTCAAAATCTCCGAATCAGGTTCAACCCACAAGGCGAAACGGACGATTCGCCATTCAACCTAATCCCGCCAGCGTTATCGACAGCCCCGTAGGGGCGAAATGTTTATAGCAACTCGTAAGAAAAAACATCCAAGCCCCGTAGGGGCGAAATGTCAGCTATCCATCTTCGACGAACTCGAAAATATATTTCTCATCGAAAGCGATGTCGAACTTGCGCAACAAAGTCATATACTCATCTTTGAAAGACTTGGCTGAATGATGCTTCTCCTGATTGCGAATATATCTGATCACCGCATCCAGATGAGAGTGCGAATACGAAAATGCGCCGTATCCTTCTTGCCAGTTGAATATGCCTCTGACCCATTTCTTTTCGTTGATGAAACCGGATGATTCAGCCTTAATGTCCTTCACCAATTCGGACAATGCCAGACTCGGCTTGAGTCCAATCAGAATGTGAACGTGATCAGGCATACTATTTATCTCAATCAGCTTTTGACCATTGTTGCGCAGAATACCTGTTGTGTATTTGTGCAACTCTTCTTTGTTCTCTCTTCGCAACAAACATTCCCGGCCTGCGACCGCAAAAACGATCTGTATATAAATCTGTGTGAACGTGTTTGCCATCGCTGACATTTCGCTCCTAACGGAGCTTGATCACATATAGCAACACGGTACTATAAACATTTCGTCCCTAACGGGACTTTGCCGCATTGTATCTTCACTCGCTCCAGGAAACTTGCGGCGTTGCATTTTCAACGCTGCATTGCATCTTCAATCGTTCTTCGCCTGTGGCTCTGCTCTCGGCTCAATGCCCTCACCATTGGCAAGCGCTCGCCTATCAATCAATACTGGAACTTCAACTTGACGAACGCCGAATAGAGAATCTTCGACTTCGCGCCGCAGTTCTGGCCGCTGCAATTCGAACTGTAGATGTCGCGGAAGCCTGTGCCCGGCACCAGTGACGAAAAGCCCGCCGAGACGATCCAGTTCTCGCTCAGTAATGGCCGATACAAAACGCCGATGCCGTAATCAAAGCCGATGGGCGTGTGGATGTCCGGCTGGAACAACAACTCTGACAACGGCTCTGTGTGATGGAAGTGCGAATAGTTGGCGTTCAGCAGGGCGCGCCACTTCGGCGTCAACTCGGCTTCCGCGCCGAGGTTATAAACGAAGATGCCGGGATTGACGAAGTTCGCCTGGCCTTCGGTCTTGCTGCTGCGCAGGCTCGGCAGCAGGCTCCCCGGCGTCGTCAACAAGACCGCCGTGTTGGTCAGCGGGATGCCCTGCGAGTTGAAGAAGCTGATGCCGCTGCCGGCGAACTCCTGATGATCGAGAATCGAATCGAAGCCGCGCGCCGTATCGTCAAACGGTTTCTTGTCGCCCGAGGCAAAGAAGAACGAACCCTTGAATCTGAGCCAGTCACGATCCAAAGACAACTCTGCCGCCGCCATCTGCGCGTTGATGTCAACCGCGTGGCCGGCTATCGGGTTATCGCTGTCGTGGCCGAGCGCCTGATAGAAGGCGTGCGTGATGTTCCATTTGCCCATGTGGCCGTCGCCCGTCCAGCCCAGATAAGCGGCCTTGACGCCGTGCGGGCGGACGCTGCCGATCAGCGCCGGGCGCACGAGAAAATCGTTCTCGTCGAAGTGGCGGCTTGGCCGGTCGTTGTTGAAATGGAAGCTGAACTGTGTTGTATAGCCGTGCCAGTGCGTGTCCTGCCGGAAGAGGTTGGCGATGAAGACCGTCTGATCGCGGAAGTGCGGCGTGTTCAACTCGCTGTTGGTGTCCTTCTCCAGCATGTAGAAGTAGGCGACATTGTACTGGTAGCGATTGTTAGCATAATTACCAAACAAGCGCGTGCCGAGATTGACGTCGCTGAAGATGAAGCCGCGAAAATCCGAGATGAACGGCTGAATGCCTGCGCGCACGGAGGTCGTGTCGAAATACGGATTCTTGTTGTCGCCTGGGCGACCGCCCTTGAGGAACGGAAAGATCCGCGTGGTATCGCCCAGGCGGTATTCGCCGAAGGCTTCCTGCAAGGCGATGTAGCCGTCTGTGCGCGTGTTCAAGCGGCGCGGATCAACGTTGACGAGGCCGTTTTCCTGCGTGTGCAGGTAGTTGATATTGAAGACAGGCGTGACGTGTATGCGCCAGTCGACGGGCTTGAACGAGGTGTCGCCGTGGAACAACTCCATCGTCATGATGAAGTTCTGATTGAAGAAAAACTGGCCGCCGCGCCCGAAAAATTCTTCGCTGTCGGGCCGCTGCGCCGCGACGTTGCTCGGCACAGGGATGCGCTTGGCGTTGACGAACGATTCGCTTTCGGCGGTCAGCACAAAAAAGTTGTGCTGGCCGAAGATCGGATAGTCGCCTTTGAGGACGTTCTGGCGATAAGGATTATAGATGTGCCCTTCCTGATAACGCGGCTCGACTTCATGACCGGGAAAGCCGATGCGCCAGCGATCTGTGATCACCTCGAAGTTGCCAGTCTGCTGCGACGGCGCGTCGATGTGCGACGGGCCTGCATAGCCTGTCGGATCGTATTTCGTGGTTGCGACGGGGGGAGCTTTGCTGTAGTCAGGCGGCCACGGGCGATTTTCGTATGGCGTTTTTTCAGGCTCTGGTTCGGGCCGTCGGCTGCGCGCTTCGTAATCCTCGTCGGAGACGCTGAGTTTGTGGCATTCGCTACATTTGATCGGCAGCCGGTCAACCACTTTGTATTCGCCGCGCGCCGCCATGTCCTGCTTCTGCATATGACAGCCGACGCAGAGACGGTGATAGGCTTCGCGCGCGTTGAGGATGTAGCCTTCGCGGTCGACGAACTGGGCCGGATCAGCTTCGTCGACTTTGTGACAGACTTTGCAGTTTTGAAACTGTTTGCGGTCGGCGACATCCGTCGTATCCGGTCGGGTTGGGTCAGTGGTGTCGCGGCGGTGATGGCAAACGACGCAGTTCATAGCGCCGGCTTCGTGGTTGAGATAAGGCGCGTTGAAGCCGTTGCGACGGTCGAACGCTTCATGGCCGCGATGATGAAAGAGCACCAGGCCGCGTCTGCCGTTGGTCGCGTCAAGGCTGACGGCGGGCTTTTGGTCTACCCCTTGCAGCAAGGTCGCCCAGTCGCCGGAATAGGCAACTGTCTGGCGCAAGCCGACGGTCAGCGACAGCGTCAGAATCGCATATAAAGCAATGACTGTGAGCTTGAATCGCATTCAATCCCTCTCAACCGCAAGCGCAACAGGGGACAGCCGCGATCTAAACCGGAGAGCCGGTCAGACGACGAGTATAAGAGATGAGAAAAACGGTTTTTGACTTTAATGCATAGTTCGTGCTTTACACTATCTACTGGAGCAACGATGCTGCAATGATACGCGCCGGAAAATATCATTTCGATTTTTCAAAGTCAAGCATCGAGACCATCATCGATCCCCATGTATCTGGATATAGGGCGCTGCGGCGCAGTAATTTGCTGAAGATAAATTTTCGCCGGCTTGCGCCCTGACGACGCGCGGCGGCTCGGTTCGGGCGCGTTTGCTGGCGGCGATTTACGCGCGCCAGCCATTGCGTGCTTGCAAGCGCGCAGCACTTTGATTAAACTTGCCGCCGTTCAGTTTCAAGTCGCAAGATGATTTTTATACTGTCCTCCAACACGCACGGAGTGCCAAGATGGCTACAAGATTTACATCACTCAAACTGAAAAGTCTGTTGTTTGCCGTCGTCCTGCTCGGTCTTACCGGCCAGACGCTGGCGTCCTTGATGCAATCGGCGCAGTCGCCGACGATCAACGTGCAAGCCTGCGCCTTCAACACCGGCTCGGGGCGGCTGACGATCAAGGGCGCGAACTTTCAGAAAGGCGCGGTTGTCACGCTCATGTCAGCCGCAGGCCAGGTGCGTCACGGGGGCATCAAGATCAAAAACGCCGCGAAGATTTATGTCAACGAAGTGGCTGAAAGCGATCTCGCGGGCGGCATCGATGTGACGATTAACAATCCCGATGGCAGCACGGTCTCGGCGCACCTTGATGTGATGGCCCAAGACGACAGCCGGCTGACGGACTTAGACGTCAAGCAGGTTATCGCGCAGGCCGTCGCGCAGGCCAGCGTGAGCGGCCTGAAAGCGACCATTGCGGTCAGCGATAAAGAAGGCAACGTGCTTGGCGTCTTCTCCATGAACGGCGCGCCGGCCAACACCACGGTCACGCTGCCCAACCGTGGGCCGAAGGGCGGAATCGAAGGCGTCACCGTGCCGGCCTGCACGGCGGCGATTTCAAAAGCCGTGACCGGCGCTTTCCTGAGCAGTCAGGGCCACGCCTTCAGCACGCGCACCGCCAGCTTTATCGTCCAGGAGCACTTTCCGCCGGGGGTCAACTTTCAGGGCAGCGGGCCGCTGTTCGGCGTGCAGTTTTCGCAGTTGCTATGCAGCGACGTGAACGCGCGCTCACCACTCGGATTGTCAGCCGACCCGGGCGGCTTGCCGCTTTACAAGAACGGTCTTGAAGTCGGCGGCGTCGGCATCGAAGGCGATGGCCATTACACGCTCGACCCAGACCCGGCAGACAAGGACGTGCCGGTTGAGGAATTAGTCGCGGTCGCCGCGACGCGCAACTTTGAAGCGCCCGCCGCGATTACCGGCGACAAGATCATCGTCAACGGCATACGCTTCCCTTATGTCAACGCACAGATGCCGCAGGCCGTGACGGTGCCGGCCTTCGGTCAGCTCAACGGCTCGCTGAATACCTGCCTGGGGCTTGCGCCGGAGGCGGTGGTCGGCAATCATCCGTCGAAGTTTCGTGTCGTCACGCTGGATTCATCCATCCCTGCGGGCCGCGTCGATGATCGCTTCTATCCGTTCAAGGCTGGCTCGGCTTTAAGCAAGGCCGAAGTGCAGACGATCATCGTGCAGGCCGCCGCACAGGCGTTCAAGACGCGCGCGGCGATTCGTCAACCTGAAAACAGCCCGGCGGAGGTCAACATCACCGTCTGCGATACGGACGGCACGATACTCGGCATCTTCAGCACGATAGACGCGCCCATATTCGGCTTCGACGTGTCGGCGCAGAAAGGGCGCACCGCAGCGTTCTTCAGCAACAGTAACGCGGCGACGAAATTGCGACAGGCAGGCTTCGGCAATTACGTGGATGCGGCAGGCAAAGACGGCCTCAAGCTCGATGGCTCGGTGGCGTTTTCAGATCGTGCAGGCGGCTTCCTGAGCCGCCCGTTCTTCCCCGACGGCATCGATGACACAGAGAACGGGCCGTTCTCAAAGCCGATTGATGAATGGAGTCCGTTCAACGACGGCTTGCAACTCGACCTGATTCTTGATGAATACTTTCTCAATATCCTGCGCGGGATCAGCGGCAACGGGGCGGCGCTCGCGAACGCGCTGACGCCGCCGTGTCCGTCAATCCCGGCAATCGCCAACGGCATACAGATCTTTCCCGGCAGCGTGCCGCTCTACAAAGGCGGCAAGCTGGTCGGCGGTCTCGGCATCAGCGGCGACGGCGTCGATCAGGACGACATCATCGCGGCGATGGGCAGCACAGGGTTTGAGTCGCCGCCGGAGGTACGCTCGGATCGCGTCTTCGTGCGCGGCGTGCGGCTGCCGTTCGTCAAGTTCCCGCGCCATCCGAATCGTTGAGCGCGTTCGTCAATTGGTGTTGAAGGGGATTTCGAGCGTCACGCTCAGGCCGCCTTTCGCGGTATTGGCTAGATCAAGCCGCGAGTCATCGCCATAAAGCTGTTGCAAGCGCGCCTGCGTGTTCGCCAGGCCGACGCCTTCTTTGACGATGCGCCCGTTGTTGCCATTGGCGGCCAGGCCCGGCCCGTTGTCGGTGATCTGCACTTGCAGCGTGCCGTTGAAGCGACGCGCTTCGATATCGATGCGCCCTGCGTCGGTGCGCGGCGCGATGCCGTGACGGATGGCGTTTTCAACTATCGGCTGCAAGATCAGATTCGGCAAGCGCGCCGCCAAGGTCTGCGGCTCGATGTTCATCTGCACGCTCAGCCGGTCTTTGAAGCGTATGCGCTCGATGTCGAGATAGCACTTCAGAAATTCAAGCTCCTGGTGCAGAGAGACTTCCGGCACGCCTGCGCTGTCGAGCGTCAAGCGTAAGAAATCGCCAAGCCGCGCAATCATCTTATCCGCCGCCTGCGGGTCTTTATGAACCAGCGCCGAGATCGAATGCAGCGTGTTGACGAGAAAGTGCGGTTGCAGTTGCATGCGCAAGGCTTGCAG
>JBBWZK010000387.1:0-9434 GCA_039648975.1 Blastocatellia bacterium | reverse complement strand
TTCTTTCCCTCACCGCGTCTCCGCCTCCCCCCTCCGCCGCGTCTCAATTAACGTCCGACTCGGCCAAGCGGCACCTGTGGCCGTGTGCCGGGCGTGGTCGGCCCTGCCGGACGCATGGGCGTTTGCAATGCCGCCGCGCCGCGATTGATCAAATCCTGTAACTCGTCGGCGTTCGACGAGCGCGCTATGGCCATCTCCAGGGTGATCTGTTTTTTGAAATACAGACTCGCCAGCGATTGATTGAAGGTCTGCATGCCGTACTTCTCCTGGCCGGTTTGCATCATCGAGTAAACCTGGTGGACTTTGTCTTCGCGGACCAGGTTTCTGATGGCCGAGTTCGGCACGAGAACCTCCATCGCCAAAGCGCGCCCCTGACCGTTCGCTTTCGGCAGCAGCGATTGGGTCATGATGCCTTCCAGCACCATAGACAACTGCGTGCGAATCTGCGCCTGCTGGCCGGAGGGGAAAATGTCTATGATGCGGTTGATCGACGACACCGCCGAATTGGTGTGCAACGTCGCAAACGTCAAGTGGCCGGTTTCGGCGATGCGCAGCGCCGTCTCGGTCGTCTCCAGGTCGCGCATTTCACCGATGAGCACGATGTCCGGGTCCTGGCGCAGCGCGGCGCGCAGCGCGTTGCCGAACGAATGCGTGTCGGCGTGTACCTCGCGCTGATTGACGATACAACTCTTGTGGCCGTGCAGATATTCAATCGGGTCTTCGATAGTGATGATATGCTCGTGGCGGTCGCGGTTGATCTTGTCAATCATAGCCGCCAGCGTCGTCGATTTGCCGGAACCCGTCGGCCCTGTGACCAGGATCAAGCCGCGCGGTTTGTCGCACATGGTTTGCACGACCGGCGGCAGACCCAGGTCTTCAAACGAGCGTATGTCATAAGGGATTGAGCGAAAGACCGCGCTCACCGCGCCGCGCTGATTGAAGAGGTTGGCGCGGAAACGTGACAGTCCCTTGATGCCGAATGAAAAGTCCAGTTCCAGGGTCTCCTCAAAGCGGTGTTTCTGCGCGTCGGTGAGCACCGAATAAGCAAGCTGCTTGGTCTCGGCGGGCGTCAACTCGGCGAATTCGAGCGCCCGCAACGTGCCATGGACGCGCACCATCGGCGCAGAGTTAGTCGTGATGTGCAAATCCGAGCCGCCATGCTCAATCATCTTTCTGAGTAAATCGCTTAATGTAATTTCAGGCATAATTCCCTCATCGGAATTTTAGATTTTAGATTTTAGATTTTGGATTACCGGACTCAAGCAACCGGCGGTCTGGGCCAGTCCCTCAATCTAAAATCTAAAATCTAAAATCACTTCACCGTTTCCCTAACCACTTCTTCAATCGTCGTCACCCCCTGGCGAATCTTTTCCAGGCCGCTCTGGCGCAGCGTCAGCATGCCTTCTTCAACCGCCTTGCGCCGAAGCTCAAGCCCCGAAGCGCCAACCAGAATCAACTCGCGCAGGTCTTCAGTAACTTCCATCACTTCATACAAACCGACGCGGCCTTTGTAGCCCGTGCCGTTGCAAGCCGTGCATCCCGCGCCTTTGAAGGTACGCACTTCTTTCATCTCGCTCGCCGGAAAGCCGACGTCAATCATGGCTTCGCTGGGCGTGTGGACTTCCGCCTTGCAGTCTTTGCAGATGCGCCGGATGAGGCGCTGCGCCTGTATCAGGTTCACCGACGTGGCCACCAGGAACGGCTCGATGCCCATGTTCATCAAGCGGCTGATCGTCGACGGCGCATCGTTCGTGTGCAACGTCGATAAGACCATATGGCCGGTGAGCGCCGCCTTGACGGCGATCTCCGCCGTCTCGAAGTCGCGAATTTCGCCGACCAGGATGATGTTCGGGTCCTGGCGCAGGAACGACCGCAGGGCGGCGGCAAAGTTCAGGCCGATGGACTCTTTCATCTGCACCTGATTGATGCCCTGCAGGTTGAATTCGACGGGGTCTTCCGCCGTCATGATGTTGGTCTCTGACGTGTTCAGGCTTTGTAGCGCCGAATACAGTGTTGAGGTCTTGCCGGAACCTGTCGGCCCTGTCACCAGCACCATGCCATAGGGCTTGGAGATATTGCGCTTGAACTTTTCGAGGCTCTTGGCTTCGAAACCGAGTTGCGTCATGTCGAGCCGCAGGTTCTCTTTGTCGAGCAATCGCAGCACGAGTTTTTCGCCGAAGATGGTCGGCAGCGACGACACGCGAAAATCGAGTTCGCGCGACCGCCCATCCAGGCGCACGCGAATCTTGATGCGCCCGTCCTGCGGCAGGCGCTTTTCGGCAATGTCGAGCCGCGCCATGATCTTCATGCGCGAGGTCAGCGCATCGCGCATCTTCATCGGCGGACTCATGATGTTGTATAAGACGCCATCCATGCGGAAGCGCACGCGAAACTCTTTTTCGTAAGGCTCGATGTGTATGTCGGAAGCGCCACGCCTGAGCGCATCAACCATAATGACGTTGACCAGCTTGACGACCGGCGCGTCCTCGCTCATGCGTTCAAGATTTTCGAGATCAATCTCTTCTTCAGCGGTTTCGACTTCGAGTTCACCGAATTCGTCGCCGTAATCCGGCGTGCTCGTGCTTTCGGCCACCAGGTCTTCCATGACCCTGGCGAGTTCCATCTCGCGCGAGGTGCCGTAATATTTTTTGATGGCGAATTGAAAGGCGGTCTCGCTGACGACGACCGGCTCGACCGACAGGCCGGTCATGACCTAGATATCGTCTATGGCGAAGACGTTGGTCGGATCGATCATGGCCAGCGTCAGCGTCGCCCCGACGCGCGACAGCGGCAGCACCGAATAGCGCTCGGCGGTCTCTTGCGGAACCAGCGTCACGGCTGCCGGGTCGACTTCGAAGAGATCGAGATTGACCGAAGGGACGCCATATTGACGACTGAGCACAGCGGTGACTTCTTCATCACTGAGCATGCCGAGCTTGACCAGCGTCGACGCCAACCGCCCGCCATTGATGCGCTGATAATCGAGCGCCTCCTTCAACTGCTGCGGCGTGATGAGATTGTCTTTGAGAAGGGTTTCGCCCAGTTTTGCCGACATATTTTCCCACTACCAGCTTTCCGCCTCGCCAGTCGAGCCACTACTCGAATTGACGATAGCGACGGCAGCGCTTAACCGATTGACCGTTGATGATTATCCGAGGGGCGCGCTGCAAACCCTAAGACTTATAAGCTCAATAAAGCTTTGACGAACTCGCGCGCCAAGCCATATCGCGGACGATGTGGGCGCGACGCTGGGAGAGGCTGTCTGGGGACGGCTAGCGACAGGTAATGAGAGACCGTTTGGAGGGGCAGGGTGCGGCAAGAACTCAATCAACTACGACGCTACGGTTTTAACATCGCACCTGTAGCGTGTCAATAATAATTACGTTTGGACACACATTGGGTAAGCCGTCTCCTGTTTGGGCGCAATTTTTTGCGGGTCATGGCGAGGCGGTGGCGGGTCAGGCGCGTTTCGGATGCCGGGGAATTATATTTATCGCTTCGATCTTCTTGGGGTATCGCGCGAGTAAGTAATCTACAAAGGAGCCGATAATAAAATTCGCTCTGCCATAGCCTCTCGTCACAACTCGGCATAATAGCATTCTTGAGGAACTTTCCCATTGGATATTTATAGCTCCATGAAACTCAGAGTAAGTGCTTCGGATTTTTGACCACCCGTGAGACCTGCCTGATTTCTTTTGCATGACCACCTTGAGACTATACTCGTTTAATTTCTTGTCTCTTATTATTATATCTCTCAGTGATCGAGTTTCGGATGTCAGTATCTGCACTAGAATTTGCATATCTACACATTTCTCCCTAAATTTTTCGTTTCTTAGATCGGCTTGCGATTGGATGTACGGCAGGCGGAGCAATTTGGAGTGCGGTGACTGGTCACCGCTGTGCAGCATTTGTATGCAACAAAGCGGCGACCAGTCGCCGCACTCCAAAACAGGTCGCTTCTCTTATGCCCTACACCGATGTGAAAACCGATCTAATTCGATTGATTTATACAACCTCTGAGCTTGCGAGCACCAGCGCCTAACATTTACTTGAGCTTGCGGTAACGATTGATGAGCGCGTTGGTTGAGCTGTCGTGCTCAGGCGCTTCGTCGCTGGCAAGCTCAGGAATGATGCGCTTGGCAAGCACCTTGCCCAACTCGACGCCCCATTGATCAAAGGAATCTATGTTCCAAATCACGCCCTGCGTGAAGACGCTGTGCTCGTACAACGCAATCAGCTTGCCCAGGGCTTCGGGCGTCAATTGCTCAAGCAGGATGGTATTCGACGGGCGATTGCCCGGAAACGTGCGGTGCGGCACCAGCCAATCAGGCGTGCCTTCCTGCTTCACTTCATCAGCCGTTTTGCCGAAGGCCAGCGCCTCGCTTTGCGCAAACAGATTCGCCATCAATATGTCGTGATGATTACCAATCGGATTGAGCGAGCGGCAGAAGCCGATGAAATCGCATGGAATCAGCTTGGTGCCCTGATGGATCAACTGGTAAAACGAATGCTGGCCGTTGGTGCCCGGTTCGCCCCAGTAGATTTGCCCTGTTTCGTAATCAACCACCGCGCCATCAATCGTCACACGCTTGCCGTTCGATTCCATCGTCAGTTGTTGCAGGTAAGCCGGGAAGCGTTTGCAGTATTGATCGTAAGGCAGCACCGCGACGGTCTGCGCGCCGAAGAAGTTGTTGTACCAGACCGCGAGCAAGCCCATCAGCGCCGGCAGGTTCTTTTCAAACGGCGCAGTGCGAAAATGCTCATCCATCGTGTGAAAGCCGGCGAGCAGCTTGCGGAAGCTTTCCGGCCCGACGGCGATCATCGTCGACAGCCCGATGGCTGAATCCATCGAATAGCGCCCGCCGACCCAGTCCCAGAAGCCGAACATATTCGCCGTGTCGATGCCGAACTTCGACACCTCTTCCGCATTTGTCGACACCGCGACGAAGTGACGGGCAATCGCTGCTTCAGAGCGCAGCGCACCGAGCGCCCAGGCGCGCGCCGTCTGCGCGTTAGTCATGGTTTCAAGCGTCGTGAAGGTTTTTGACGACACAATAAACAACGTCTCTTCGGCGTCAAGGTCGCGCGTCGCTTCCGCAAAGTCCGTGCCGTCGATGTTCGAGACGAAGCGGAACGTCATGTCGCGGACGCTGTAGTGACGCAAGGCTTCGTAGGCCATGACCGGGCCGAGGTCTGAGCCGCCGATGCCTATGTTGACGACGTTGCGTATAGGCTTGCCGGTGTAGCCCGTCCATTCGCCGCTGCGTATGCGGTCGGCAAACTCCGCCATGTGGTCGAGCACCGCGTGAACTTCAGGCACAACATCGACGCCCTCAACCAAGATGGCCTGATCGCGCGGCGCGCGCAATGCGACGTGCAGGACAGCGCGATTCTCTGTGAGGTTAATCTTTTCGCCGCTAAACATCGCGGCAATACGTTCGCCGAGTTCCACTGCTTCGGCCAGGTTCACCAGCAACCGTAGAGTCTCGTCCGTGACGCGATTCTTCGAGTAATCGAAATAGATGCCTAAGTCTTCAATCGCCATCGCCGAGCCGCGTTGCGGGTCTTCGGCGAACAGTTCGCGCAGGTGTCTACCTTTGATTTGCTGATAATGCGCGGCGAGCGCCTGGTATGCGGGGCGCTCGGTCAGAGGAGTCGCATCGGTCATTGCGAATTACCATCCTTTCACATAGAACCATTTTTGTTCGAGCGCCGCCGGGCCACGTCGCGCCGAACCGTCATCCATTCGCGCCTCTTTGCCGGCGTCTGCTGAATGCGGATCAGGCGCGGGTCTTTTGCCGAGCCGGGCGCTGATTTCCGGGAAAGCGTCGAGTTGATCCAGCAGCGCGCCGTCGCGCTTGCCGTTTAAGTCTACAATAAGTTTTTCCCAGATGCTCAGGGCATAGGCGACTTCTCTGGCGAACTCTTCGGAAGCCAGTCGAAGTTTCTGCGGCTTATCATCGAAGGCCAGCAGGAGCATGCCGCCCTGGCGTTGTCGCAGGCGATTTGTCATGGGCTTGACGACCAGCGTCTCGCTGCTCCACAACCAGCGGAAGGTCACATGGCCGGGGCTTGTCTTGATGTAGTAGAGCGGCGTCAGGTAAACGTAATCTTTTATCGGCGAGCGATACCAGCGAACCAGTTTATAAACAGCAATGCTCAAGACCATCATTCCAGGCAAGCCGCCGCCCCAGATCAACAGCGACAGATGAGCCGGCCAGTTGCCCGTGAACTCAAATTGAATGACTCCGCCAAGCACCAGCGCCGCGATCAACAGGCCACACCAGGCCAGAGCCGGGTTGCCGGTTTTGAATCTGAACACATTAACCGGGCTACGGCTTTGAAACTTGAAGAACTGGCTTCTTCCCTTTTGCAAGACTAAGAGCCGCTCCTGCGTCGCCGGCGGCAAATCCTTGAAGCGGCAGCGAACGGCGCGGTTGGCCAGTTTTTTCGGCTGCATCGCCGCGAGGCTCTCGTCGTATAAAGCGCGCTTGTAGGGATGATGCAGAACGTCATAGGCGCTGTTCAACTCCATGAGCATCTCATTGGCGGCCTGCCATTGCTCAGGCTGTAAGGCTGGATCGAAGCGATCCGGATGAATCACGCTGATTCGCTTACGGTAGGCGGAACGTATCTCATCGGCGCTGGCGCCCAACGGCACGCCAAGCAACTGGTAATAGTCACGGTTTACCATAGCCTCTCACAGACCGGGGCGAATCCTGCTAGGGTTAAATCGTTGACGACCAAGACAGTGAAGCTATCAGACCACAATCGCATACTCTCGTCAAGTTGGCGCATCAGGATTTCGGCGGCGATTGCGCTGTTTGTAATGCATATCGCTATTTTGCGGCGTGGCACATCGCCACATCTGCGGCGCTTGAAGCGGTGCGCCTGTTCCCCCTCGAACGATTGACACCGCCTGCATCGCGGCGCGCAAATCCGCGAAAAAACCGCTCATTTATTCCCTGATTCTGGTATTTTTTGAGCATTAATACTTTCATTCGGTCGTAGCAATCGTCCGCAGCAGGAGCATCGTCTCGCGCTGGTATAAGGCTTGCCCAAACAGCGGGCGGAGGTCGGACCGGCTTTTAATGTCTACGCCGCCGGCATCCGCTTACGGTTACCTGGATGAATTCTCGGCAAGCTTACGGCTCGCCCCCGGAGAATGAGAATGAATAAACGGATCGCTGTCGCCTTAGCCCTCTGCACTCTGCTGGTTGGCCTGTCATCTCTATTTATAGATGGCAGCCGCGCCGCCACATCAGGGAAAGTCATCGCGCAATCTAAAGCCAAACGCACAATGGTGCCGGGCCGCGTCATCATCAAGTATCGCAATGATGCCGCCGCCAAAGATGCCGAAGCTTTCATCAATGCTCACTTGCAAGTGCGCAGCCTGAGCGTGCCGCGCTTGCACGTCATTGATATTCCATTCGACATGGACGCAGGCGATTATGCGCAACTGCTCAAGCAGATGCCCGGCGTTGAATTCGCCGAGCCGGATTATTTGATTTTCCCCGCCGGCCTGACTCCTAATGATCCGCTATACGACTCCGAGTGGCACCTGGCAGCGATCAACGCACCGTCCGCCTGGGGAATCACGACCGGCAGTGCGCAGATCATCCTTGCCGTCTGCGACACAGGCATCGACGCAACGCAGCCTGATCTCGCTGGCCAGCTTGTGCCGGGATGGAACGTCGTCGATAACAACAACGACACCAGCCCTGTGCATCCGCACGGCACATGGGTGGCGGGAACCGCCGCCGCCGCCAGCAACAACGGGGTCGGCGTCGCCGCGCCGGCCATGAATTGCCGCCTCATGCCTCTGCGCATTACCTCAAGAAGCGACGGCGCGGCTGCCACCAGCGACATCGTTGCCGCCACCATATGGGCAGCGGATCATGGTGCGCGCGTCATCAATGTGAGCTATGCCGGCTATGGCTCGTCGGCGATTTCGGATGCCGCCGAGTACGCGCGCAGCAAGAACTGTCTGTTTGTGATGGCCGCAGGCAACGACGCCGGTTATGTGCCGAATAACGAAGATGCGAGCATCACCGCAGTCAGCGCCACCACGCAGGGTGACGGGCTGGCAGGCTTCACCTCGACCGGCCCTTACATTGACCTGGCGGCTCCGGGAAGTGGAATTTGGACTACAGACTTGCAGGGAACTTATCAGAGCGTGAACGGCACGTCGTTTTCAGCGCCGCTGGTCGCCGGCACGGCGGCGTTAATTCTTTCAGTCTATCCACAGCTTACTGCCGCGCAGGTCGAAGCCTTATTAAAAGTTTCGGCAGACGACCGTGGTGCTGCCGGCTATGACACAGGCTACGGCTTCGGCAGGCTGAACGCGGGCCGCGCGCTGGAACTGACGGCGATGAAGCTGACGAACGCCAGGGATGTGACTGCGCCGGCGCTGCGCTTTCTGACGCCGCTGCCTGACGGATTGGTCGGCCAGACGCCGGGCGAACTGCTGCAACTGGATGCCGTGGATGACCGGCAAGTGGCCAAAGTTACATTGTATGCGGATGACGTATTGATCGGGCAGAAGAGCAGCGCGCCATACGGGTTCACCTGGGACACGTCGGCGCTCGCAGATGGCTCGACGCACATGCTGCGCGCGGTTGCGCGAGACGCGGCAGGCAATACATCGAGCCTGCAATTTCCTGTGACCGTGCAAGCGGGCTATGACATCACGCCGCCGCAGATCAGAATCCTATCGCCTGCTGACGGCGCGCGGATCACGCCGTCGAATGGCGACCGCGTCAAGCTTGTGCGGGTGACGGTGAACGCCTCGGATAATTCCGGCAGTCTCTTCCGCGTTGAGTTGTATGTTGACGGGGTATTGATCACGCAATCAACCACCGCGCCCTACACGATGGCCTGGCAAGCGGATCAATTAGCGCGCGGCATGCATACGCTGGTCTGCCTGGCTTACGATTCATCGTTCAACATCGGCAGGTCTACGGTCGTGACCGTCATCAGGTGAAGAAAGGATGAATGATGAATGAGGGGGATGGCTAGAGATGCGCGCGGCGCGCGGCGGAAACGGCAGGGGATTGTTTATAAATCATCCGGCTGTCTTTTCCTCTTCAGTTCATCATTCATCATTCCGCATACATCATTTCACCTGATGCTCATCATCGGGTCTCCCAGAAGAATCCAACTCTTGCGTATGTCGAGGTCGCCGACTGCCGCTTTGGCTCTCATCGCGGCTTCGCCCAGAGTCAGCGGTTGGCCTTTCGGGCCGACGCCCTGAAATAGCTGGCGGATGAACTCCTGGTTCATCACCGCTTGCCCGCCCGCCGTCGTCTGCGCCGACGAAGCCCACACGGCTATCGCACCGCCGCCCTCCCTTAGCAGCAGAGTTTCCCCTAGACTGCTGGCGCGCGGATCGTTGAACAGGCCGTTCAAGCAGGTCATCGAAATCACCATCGGCA
>JBBWZK010000307.1:0-5045 GCA_039648975.1 Blastocatellia bacterium | reverse complement strand
GGACTACCATAGCGGCGACAGGTCGCCGCACTCCATAAGCTAGCCGACTTTCAATTGCGCTCTACCAAACCACGGGCTTGCCGTCGCGTTTGTAAACCACACCACTTTTCATCACGAAGCTGACGCTGACAAGCAGCTTGATGTCGGCTGTCGGGTCGCCTTTGACGGCAACCAGGTCGGCGAAGCGGCCTGCCTGAACGCTGCCGATGTTGGCCGATTGGCCGAGCAAGTCTGCGGCGTTGCGCGTCGCTGCAAGTATTGCTTCGACGGGCGGCATACCGGCTTCAACCATGTATTCAAGCTCTCTGGCGTTCTGCCCATGCGGATAGACGCCGGCGTCTGTGCCGAAGGCGATCTTCACGCCGGCGCGATAGGCTTTGCCAAAAGCGTTTTGAATCAACGGCCCGGCCTTCAAAGCTTTCTCGGCGATGCGCGGCGGAAAAAAGCCGGGAATCTTGGCGGCGCTCTCAACTGTCTTGCCGGCGATGATCGTCGGCACCAGATACGCGCCGTGCTTTTTGAAAAGCATAATCGCTTCGTCGTCAAGGAAAGAACCGTGCTCGATGGAATCGATGCCGGCGCGCAAAGCCGCCTTGATGCCGGCAGCGCCGTGCGCGTGCGCCGCGACTTTCATGCCGAGCAGGTGCGCCGCATCAATGATGGCTTTCATCTCCTCGAACGTGAGGTGCTGTTCAAGCCCGGCGTCTGACAGCGACAGCACGCCACCGGTCGCGGCAATCTTGATCAGATCAGCGCCGTACTTGGCGTTGTAGCGCACGGCGCGCACGCCGTCTTCGGGCGAGTTGATGATGCCCTTGCTATAGTCCGGCTCCGGCAATAAATCTTCGCGGATGCCGCCGACATCGCCATGACCGCCGGTGATGCCGATCATCTGTGTGGCAACGAACATTCGCGGGCCACTGACCGTGCCTGCATTGATCGCATCGCGCAGGCTCACGTCAACGAAACTGCCTGCGCCGACATCGCGAATGGTAGTGAATCCGGCCATCAGCGTCGTGCGCGCATAAACGGTCGCGGTCAACGCGATTGCCGACGGGCGGCGCGTGAGATTCGCCAGCGGCGAACTTGACTCGCGGCTCAGTTGCATCGTGATGTGCGTGTGGCAATCGATCAGTCCGGGCAAGACGGTCGCATCGCTGAGGTCGATGATTTCAGCACCCTCGACCGTCGCGCGTCCATCGCGCACTTCGCGTATGCGGTCTTTATCGATGATGATGCTGACATTCGTTCGCATCGTATTCGACGTGCCATCCAGCAATCGTCCGGCATAGACGACCTTGACGTTCGCGGCTTGCGGCGACTGCGCCGCTGCCTGCGGTAACTGGCAAACAAGAAAAGCGACGAGCAGGACAAGTCCCGCGAGCCTTTGGCGAATTGATGATTTGTGCATCGTGATCCTTTGTGGTGATTGAGTTCGCCATGTAACGCAATCTGTTAGATTGCGTACAGCCTCGAGCAATCTAACAGATTGCGCTACATCATCCTTCAGAGCATTTATCTAAGCAGACTGCGAAGGTCGCGGGCGATGCTGACATCAAGCAAAGTCGGGCCGTTTTCGGCAAGTGCCCAGTCGAGCGCCGGCCTGAGTTCCGCCGCGCGCGACACGCGCCGAGCGGCAACGCCGAGGGATTCGGCCAGGCGCTGGAAGTCAACTTCCGGCTCTGTGATGTCCATTCCAATGTACTGGCCACGCCGCGCCGATTCGCCCTGCAACGCAAGGAGGCCGCCTTTCAAAATCTGGTAGCTCGAATTGTTGAAGATGACGAAGACGACGCCCGTTTGATAACGCGCTGCCGTCCATAACCCTTGAATGGCATAGAGCGCCGAACCGTCGCCGACGGCGCAGATGACCTGGCGGTCGGGACGCGCCAGCTTGACGCCGACCGCGAAAGGCAGAGCCAATCCGAGCGAACCGCCTTTGGTGAAGAAGTACGAGTTCGGCTCGTTGATCTCAAACAGCAGGCGCAAGTATGTGGTCGCCGTCACCGCTTCATCAACGAGGATGGCGTCGCTTGCCGTCATCTCGCGCAATGTGCGCGCGACAAATCCGGCAGACATCGGCCCCTCTTCGCCGGTCGCGCAAGCCTGCTCGGCGAAGCGCGCGCGGGCTTCGCTGATGGTGGCTTCAAGCTTTTCGCGCCGCGCGATGGCTTCAGGGCTCGGTGTATTGATCCTTACACCAACCGCATCAAGCAGCGCTTCCACACAGCTGCGCGGGTCGCCTTGAACGACGACCGCCGCCGCAAAGTTCTTGCCAAGCTCGCGCTCATTCACATCGATCTGAATCAACCGCGCGCTCGCAGGGATCATGCGATGGCCTGTGTAGACAAGCGGCGCAAGATTGCTTGCGCCAACCGTCAGAATCACGTCCACGCCTTCGAGCATCGCCGCCGACTGCCTGGCATTGGGCACGAGCGGCCCGGCATAAAGCGGATGATCGGTCGGAAAGACGAGCAGCGCATTCAACGGCTCGGCGTGAACGCGGGCGGCGATCATTTCGGCAAGCTGGGCCAGCGCCGCCAGCGCCCCTGAGCGCGCGCAACCGTCGCCGGCAATGATGGCCGGATTTTTTGCGGCGGCCAGCAGCGCGGCGGCTTCTTCAATCTTTCCCGGATCGCCGCGCAATCGTCCGTCCGCCTGTGTGCGTGCAGTCAACTCAAGGTCGGCGCGTTCTTCCAACACGTTCACCGGCAGCGATAAAAAGACAGGGCCGGTCGGCGGCGTCTCGGCCAGCTTGAAGGCGCGCGCCATGGCCGCAGGAATCTCTGATGCGTGATGAACTTCATAAGTCCACTTGGTAAACGGGCGCGCCATGCCGACCATATCGGCGCACAGCAACGGCTCATCCAGCGTGCCGCGCGTGTCTTGCTGGCCGGCAGTGACGACCAGCGGTGTGCCGTGGCGATGTGCGTTGTAGAGGTTGCCGAGCGCATGCGCCAGCCCCGGATTGGTGTGCAGATTGACGACCGCCGCGCGATTGCTTGCTTCCGCGTAACCTGCGGCCACGCCCAACGCCGAATCTTCGTGCAGCGCGAGAATGTAATCAATCTCACTGCGCGCCGCGAACATGTCCATCAGCGGCAACTCGGTGGTGCCGGGATTGCCGAAGACATAGCGCACCCCTTCACGCACCATCATTTCATACATCGCCTGCGCGCCGCTCATCTCTGCCATGTTTTGCCTCCTGTGCAAATACTTGCCAATCCATCATCTGCCTTCGGCAATGTGCCCAGGGTCAACCGTATGAGTTGATTCAGGCTTGCAGAGTTGATTGACCAGACGTTCGAGCATGTCGATCTGCTGCTGCTGCATGCGTACCAGATCGGCCCAGTAGTGATCGCGCAGTTCGTTGAATTTTTCGTGAAGCTGCATGATCTCCATCTCGGCTTTCAGGTTCACTTCATAATCCGTCTTCGATTGCAGACGATCTTTATCAGCCTGCCGGTTCTGGCTCATCATGATAATAGGCGCAGCATAGGCGGCTTGAAACGACAGCGCCAGATTGAGCAGGATGAACGGATAAGGATCCCAGTGATTGATGTAAGCCGCCAGGTTCAGTGCTACCCAGATGGCCAGGATGATGCTCTGAAAGATAATGAACGGCCACGATCCCATGACGGTGGCGAAACGGTCGGCGACGCGTTCGCCAAGCGATAGTTGATCTGCAAATTCGCGCTCGACGTTGCGCGCCACGCCTTTGCGATTGATGAAGCGATGGACGATTTCACGCTCCTGCTCATTCAAGCGTTCCAGTTCTCTGGCGAGAAACTTCTTCGCCGTCTCGACTCTCGATACGGTCATCTGCGGATTCCTCCTGAGGCACAAGCGGGGAGAGATTATCTGTTTTTACGACCTGAAATCAACTACACGAAAAGCCTGGCGATGCTTACGGCAATCGTCGCCACAACCATAACACAGCGGCGCAATCCGGCGCTCGCTTCTCTGGCTTCGGTGATCGCGATATAATCACGCCATCAGCCCATGATGTTTGGCTGTGGAGGTCGATCTGATGAGCTTGCCGCAATCACAACCGCTTTACACTATAGAAGAATATCTGGCGCTGGAACGCGAAGCCGAAGAGCGCCACGAATATCTCGACGGCCTGATTTACGCGATGGCGGGCGAAAGCCCCAATCACGGCGCTAGCTGCGTCAACCTGGTGGCGCAGCTTCACAACCAGTTGCGAGGTACGCCCTGCCAGGTGTTCTCCAAAGACATGAAAGTGCGCAGCGGCCCCACTCCGAAAACGCGCTATACGACAAAAGGCTTGTTTTCTTATCCCGATCTGCTGGTCGTCTGCGGTGAAATGAAGTTTCACGATGAGCACCAGGACGTGCTGCTTAATCCAACCGTGATCATTGAAGTCCTGTCCCCATCAACCGAAGCCTTTGATCGCGGCCAGAAATTTCGGCGTTATCGTATGCATATCCCGACCTTGACCGATTATGTGGTGGTCTCTCAGAACCGCTCTTTGATTGAGCACTTCGCGCGCCAGGATAACGGCCAGTGGGTCATCGCCGCTTCTGTCGAAGAGTTGCCGGAAAGCCTGTCCATCGCGTCGATTGGTTGCGCCCTGCGATTGAGCGACGTTTACGACCGCGTGACCTTTCCACCGGAGCCGCCCGATCCAGACGATGAACCACCGTCTTCGGAAGTGACAGGTGACCAGTGAGCAGAGAAAGGAAGTCAGGAGCCAGAAGTCAGAATGGAAAAGGAATCAGAAGAGAGAGGCCAAAAGTTAGATCGGCTTGCGATGGGATGTAAGGCAAGCGGTGCAATTTGGAGTGCGGTGAGTTGTCACCGCTGTGCAGCATTCGATTGCAACAAAGCGGCGACCAGTCGCCGCACTCAAAAACAGGCCCCTTCTCCTATGCCGTACACCGATCTGAAATCCGATCTAGAGCAGTTTTCAATTGGGTTTGACCTGTAGGGGCGACCCTGCGGTGGTCGCCCCAGTTTACGAATGCGCAGTCTGGGGCGGGCACAGAGGCCCGCCCCTACATGACTCTGGCTTAATGCAATTG
>JBBWZK010000237.1:0-8883 GCA_039648975.1 Blastocatellia bacterium | reverse complement strand
AACGTTTGTCCAATCGTGAAGTGTAGATGATAACCGGCATAGCCCGGCGGCTTGTTGAAAAGCAGGAAACCGATGTCAAAGCGCACAGGGCCAACCGGCGTCTTGACGCGCACGCCGAGGCCGAAGGTCTGCGTCAGATTCGACGGCTTCATGTCGCGCACGCGCTGAAAGACGTTGCCGGTATCGGAAAAGACCGCGCCGCCCAGATCGCGCCAGATCGGAAAGCGCAGTTCGTTGTTGATGACCAGCACCGCATTGCCGCCCAGCGGACTCAGCATCAGCTTTGGCGTGCCGTCGGCGTTGCGCAGAATGTTGCCTGCCGTATCGCGCTGCGGCACAAAGATCGTCGGCCCGGCTTCTTCAAATCCAAAACCGCGCAGATCGCGCGCGCCGCCTGCGAAGAATCGTTCGGAGATCGGCAACGACGTCTTGCCGCCAAACGGCGTCGCCAGTCCCAGGCGGCCTGATACCGAATAGACCGTGTCGCGGAAACGCGGCAACGCATAATAACGGTTGTGTTCAATGCTGAACTTGATGAACTGCTCGTTGCCGCCCAGCGCGGTCGCCGCCATATAAACGCTGCCGAAGGTCTGCGTTCCCGATGTCGGATCGAACTTGTTGTCGCGCGTGTCATAAGCAAAGCTCGGTCCGATGCGGCCCAGACGTATGGGCCGCGAGTTGCGCTGAATCTCTTCGAGCGATAGGCCGGGACAGTCGCCTGCGGCGACTTCGGTCAAGGTGCAGGGCAGGCCGAAGACGCTGACGCGCTCAAAGATGTAACTGGCAAAGACGATCAGCTCAGGCCGTATGCGGCGCTCCGCCTGAATCGACGCCGTGTAGCGATCTGTGCGGAAATCGCGCTCGCCCAAGCGCCGCGCGAATAACGAAACCACGGTTGGGAAGCGCGTGCCGAATGGGCGCGGGTTGGCCAGCGAAATCTGCCCGAACAGTTCGTTTTCGGCGACGCGAATCTGTGTGCTGGCGGTGTAGAGCTTGCCGAAGAGGTCGTAATAGGTCAGTTGCGTCAGGCCGCGCAGACCATGAAGAAAGTTGAGCCCCGGAACCGTCTGCGAATTGACGTTGGCCTGATAGCCGAAGCCGAAGATCAAGTCGCGCCGCTTCGCTTCAAGCAGATTGACCGTGATATCGCGCTCTTCGATGTTGTTGGCGGTCTGGCCGACTTGCTCCGACGTGATGTTGACCGAGTTGAAAGAGTTGGTGTCGTAAAGTTGTTGCTCGGTCTCCTGCAACTGATCGTTGCGCAACCACTGGCCGGCTTTGAAGAGATAGAAATCGCGTTCGAGCCGGCCCTTGTCTGTATAAGCCGTGCCGCGCGTTACCACGCTATGAATGCGCACGCGATTGCTTTCGTTGAGGTTGAACAATAAGCGCACGCGATCCTGCCCGTCGAACGAGCCGAGTTCAACCACTTCAGTCACCACTTCTGCCGAGGCATAGCCGCGCGTCGTATAGGCGGCAAGCAAGCGTTCTGTATCATTCGTTACAACCGATGCCACCAGGGGCTCGCCCGGCTTGATCGCCAGGTCCTGTCGCAGTTCGTCGCTGGTCAAGATATTGTTGCCGCGAATGGCGACTTCTTCGACATAGGTGCGCGGCCCCTGTTGCACGTCAAACGTGATGATCAGCTTATTGCCTGTCGGCGACACGCCGCGCAGCACGTCAACGTGAGCGCGGCGATAACCGACTTCGCGCAGGCGCTTCTGAATCAGGTTGGCGTCCTGCCGCAGATAATCGTCGCTGGTGATGCCCTGGCGGTTGCCGATGAACGGCAGAAACGAGGCCGGCTTCGATTTCAACTGATCTTCGAGCGTGCGATGCGGGATGGCATCGACGCCGTTGATTTCGATATCGGTCAGCTTATAACGACTGCGCGGCTCGATCTTGTAAACCAGCGTTGCCGAGGTCTGCGTGCGACGCGGCGCTTGCGGGCGCGTCACCCGTGCGAAGAAATAGCCTTTGCTCTGGGCATATTCCTGCAAGCGGCGTGCGCCTTCTTCGAGGGCGAAATCATTGACGCCGCCCTGCCGATAAAACGGCAGCGTCTTGCGCAACTGGTCTTTGCTGATCTCCAGCCCTTCTACCGCGACCGAAATCTTCGGCCCGGAGACCACACTGATGGTAATGGCAACCGTGTTGCTGTTGGTGTCCGGCGTGATGTTCTGATTGACGCGCGCCCCCAGATAATCCTGGTTGAGATAGAGGTCGCGCAGATGATCCATCACGTCCTGCACGCCGGAGGCTGAAAACGGCTGGCCTTCGACGAGCGTGTGCGGCAGCTTCGTAAAATCAAGCCGCTCGCCTCTGACATTGATCTCGAACTTCGAGACGCGCGCCTGCTCGCCGGGATTGATAGTATAAACGACGGTCGCGCGCGTGCCGGTCGGATCAAGCTGCACGTCGGCGGTGATTTGCGCTTTCAGGTAGCCGCGCGATGAATAAAACGCCTGCAATTCGCCAAGCCCGCGTTGCACCGCGGCGGTCGATGCGAACTGGCCGACGTCGAGTTGATTGAGCCGGGCGTGCAACTCGCTGGCGGGAAAGATGGGATTGCCCGCAAAGACGACCGCATCGATGCGGGCGCGCGGGCGAACGATGAAGCGCAAGGCGACGCCGTTTGCGCCATCCGCAGTCGCTTCGACGCGCGCGTTGGCGATCAGCCCTGAGTGAAAGAGCCGCACGAGCGAATCGTGTATGCTGACGGGCGAATAATCTTTTCCCGCCGTGATGTCAATCAGCGTGCGTACCTCAGTCACACTGCTGCCCGGCGCGCCCTCGATCTCGACAGTCACATTCGTCACACGCCGCCCAAGAAATTCCGCCGTCTGCGCCTGCGCGCCAACACAAAGCAAAAGGCAAAAGGCCAGGCGCGACAGCCAGCGCGGGCTTGTTGCGAGCAAAGCGGCGGTGAAGTTAGTAGACAAGTTTTTCATGTAGGGGCGACCCTCTGTGGTCGCCCCAGACTGCGAGTTGTCGCTTCTTGAAAGTTCATACATTCCACGCTGGGGAGGCCACAGAGGGCCTCCCCTACATGATTTTCCTTCACGGCCACTTTGAAGAAATGATGCAAGACCCATCAGCTTGTCTTCGTTCTACCGCTCATCCTTCCATCAGAATCTCTTGCGCAAGCGCACGTCGAATCCCAACTCGCCGCGCTCATTGCGATAGCCGACGACCGAGAAGCGATTACTCAAGCGGTACTCGACGAGAATCACGCGCTCGATGCCTGACGGCCCGGAGGTCAGGTTCTGCGAGTAGGTCACGGTCAGGTCTTTGGTGATACGCTGGCCGAAGGTAACGCGCGCCGTCGGGTCGCTGCCTCTGCCGATCAACAACGGGTCAATGGAAAAGCGGCTGCTGGTTCCGAACAATCGCTGCGTGCCGCGTTCAAGCTGTTCCGAAAGTGATGCGGATAACAAAGACTGCGCCAGGCCCAAGCCGGTTTGTGTGACCGCCGCCACTTCCGTGCGCTGGTTGGAGACGTTGCCGGTCAGCACCAGCGAGACGATGTCCGGCTCAGGCAGCGGCGGATCGGAAGAGACCGTCGTCTGTAATTTTGAAATCGTGCCATTGAAACCGACGGTGATGTGATAGCCGCTGATGTCGGCTTCCGACTGCACGTCGAGACTCAGATCAGCGCCACGTCGTGGCGGCAGGGTGACGATGGCGCGCGTCATCTCGAATCGCCCGCGCCGGAATTCGATGGTGCCGCGCGATAGCAGGATGCGCCCGGAGATGATCGGCGCATCCAGTCCGCCGCGCAGGTTCAAGTAGGCGCTGCCCACCGCATCGGCAAGATTGTCTTTGATGATCAGCGTGTTGTCCGCCGTGATGCGCAGATCGAGGGTCGTCTGAAGCCCGCCGCCGCCGCCGACGCCTTCGCCGCCACCGCCCGGCCCGACTTCGACAAAGTTGGGCGAGAATGGCCCGTTGCTGCCGAGCAACTCTTCAATCGTCAAGGCGCGCGTGTACGAGGCGCGGCGCACGTCTATGCTGCCCGATAGCACCTGCAAGCGGCGATTGCCTTGCAGCGTCAGTTCGGCATCCATCACGGTTTGCGTGTCGCGTGGGTATTCGACGCCGACTTGATCGAGATTGGTTTCGATGCGCCAGCGATCCGGCACCAGGCCGGCGAGCGCCGCGCCGCCGCTGATATGAATCGTGCCGCCGCCCGGCGATGTGCCGGTGAAATCCTCAATCACCGCCTGATTCGAGGTGAAGCGAATCGTGCCGTTGCCGCGCGACAGCGATAGCGGCACGTCAAGGACGCGCACGCCGATGTTGCGCAGCGTCGCCACACCTAACAATTGTGGCGCTTCGAGCGGGCCGACGAGCGAGGCATCGACACGGGCAATGCCCGTCGTAAAGGCGATTTGCGTAAACGATGACAGCAGCCGCAGATTCACTTCGCCGTTGACCGACAGACGCGACTGCGCGCCGCCGTTGCGAGCCAGCATGCCTTCAATCGTGATGCTGGTGCCTTCGCCGACCAGCGTGACGCGATTGATTGAAACGCCCGTCGGGCTGGCGGTGACGATGATCGGCCCCTGATTGGCAATCGTATAACGCTGGCGTTCGTTGATCGCCCCACCGAATTCAAGCTTTGTAAGATTGGCTACCGCCTGAATTTTATCCGGGTCGCGCAGCGGGCCGCTGAGTTTGATTGTGCCGGTGGCGGTTCCTGAAATGCCGGCCAGTTCCGGAGCCACCAATCCGAGATATGGGCCGATGTCTGTGTCTGTGAATTCGAGGTTGGCGCTGACCGGATACGCTTCGCGGTCGCGCAGATCAACGGTTGCCACCAGCGTCCTCGGCTGATCCAGAACGTTGGCGGTCGCTTCGACTTTCAACAGGCCGTTTTCGGTGACGGCGGTGACTTTGGCGTTGCCCAGATCGCGCCCGTTGAAGGAAACGTTCTGGCCTTGAATCTGCGCGTTGAGATTCAACTCAGACCAGTCTTCGGCGTTGCCCCACTTGCCTTGCCCGCTGACCGTCACATCGGCGACGCCTGTGAGACGGACGCTGTCCGAGAGCCTTTGCGAGAGTTCGCTGAGATCGACCTTCTTGCCCTGGGCGTTGAGCGAGTAAGCATAGGTATCAAGGTTAAAGCGCCCCTCGCCTTGAATCTCCGAGTCGTTGCCGATGCGCATGCGCAGGTTCTGCACGGTCAGTTCGCTGTTGGCGAACGTGATGTTGCCGGCGAATTCAGGGACAGTGATTTTATTTACCTCATCGGTTTCGCCGGGCGACGGCAGGTTGAATTCGCCTGCATTGAGCGAAAGGTTTGCCGTGCCCTCAATCGTGCGCGGGCCGGGCAGCCCCCTGAGATCAATCGTGCCGGTAATCGTGCCACGCCCGATCAGGCTGGCCAGTCCGGGTTGCGCGGCACGCACCAGGCTCGGCAGATCGAAGTTCTGCACGTTGGCTTTGACGGTGATGCCGTTTTTATCTTTCACCGCTTCGGGGTCGAGCCGCGCGTTGACTGAGAAGTCGGCGCGCGAGCCGTCCGGTCTGACCAGCGCGGCGTTGTCGATGCGCAACAGGTTCGGACTGTAAGCAATATCACCTTCAAACGAGCCGACTTCTTGCGCAGGCACATCGCTCACCGTGTCGCCTGCGGATTGAATCGAATCGAGCTTGACGTGGCCGCTGACGCTTGGACTATCGAGCGTCCCTTCAAGCCGGCCCGTGAACTGGCCCGGCCCGCTCAAGGCCACAGGGTATTGTGTCTTCATCTCATCAGTGATCAGGCCGAACGCTTCGACGACGCGCTGCACTTCGGCCATGTCCTGCGAGTTGAACTTCACATCGAGATTCGCCGCGCCCTTCCAGCCGACCTCGCCTGTCACGGTCACCTCGCTGTTGGGCGAGTGAATGAAGGCGCGTTCGATGTTGAAGCCGCGCCCCGTGGCGACCAGCGCAATCTCGCCTTTGCCCGGCAGCGGCTCTGTGTCAGATTGCGGCGGCGACACGGCAGCATCGAAGCTCGCATCGATGCGCCCGGTTGCCGCTTGATAGTTCAAGCCGGGAAATTGCAAACGCGCCGTGCCGTTGGCCGTGCCGCGCACCTGCACTTGTTTGGCTGCCGCAGCCGTCGCCGCCTGGTCTAAATCAATCGAGCGGAACTGCACGTCAACCGACGACGAGCCGCCGCTATAAGCGAGGGTCGCGTTACCGGCAACCGTGCCACCGAGCGTCTCGGCGGTAAATGATTCGAGGCCGACTTTGCTGCGGTCTGCCGTCAGCCGTCCGCTGAGGCCGCTCACCGTCACGCGCTCGCTCTTGAGCGCCGAGACATTCAGCGCGGCGCTCGCATTGAAGTGATCGCCTGTGCCTTTGATCTTCGCATCGTCGACGCGCACCGAACTGATCTCGACGCCTTTGCCTGCCGCCTGTCCGGTCGACAGATTAGCCGTCGCGTTGTACTCGTCGCCTTTGCCGTCAACGCTGGTCTTGACGCGAAGGCCGTTGACGCGAAAACCTTCGGCGATGAGCGCAGAGGACGTGACCTCGCCGGTCGCATGATAATCCGCGCCGTGGCCTTTAACATTGGCGTTGACCTGCAAGCCCGCGACTGTCACGTTCGCGGCGCTTAGCGAATCCGATGTCAGCTTGCCTTTGGCGCTGTAATCCGCATCAATGCCGCTGCCTTCGCCGTTAAAGCTGACCGCGCCCTTCATCTTCATATCGGGCGCAAAGACGCTGCCGACTTTGTCGAGAAAAGCCGTCGCTTGAAACTGCGGCAGGTTGTACTTCAACGGCGTGAAGCTCTCAAGGTTGCCGTTGGCGTTGAGGTTGCCGACGTCGGAACTGAACTTGAAGCTCAGTTCATCAACGCGCTGCTCGGCCTGATTCTTCTCGTCATAATGCACGACGGCGCTGGCCGACGATTGAATGTTATTGATGCGGCGGCCTTCATAGACGGCGCTGGCTTTGTCAAAATTGAATGCGAGATCATGATTGAGTTTGTCTTCAAGGGCGCGCGCTTCTTTTGGCTTGAGCGTCAGCGTCAGGCCCGCCATATCCTGACCCGGATCGAAGGGAATCACGGCATTGATTTTTCGCTGCAAGTCATCGTAATGCAGCGCCGCATGGTTGAGTTCAAACGTCGCGGTGAGAAACGTCACGGCGTTCTTCTTCTCTTCCTCTTTGCTCGGCGGCGCGCGCAGCGCATCGAGATTCGAGCGGCCCTGCTCGTCGACACTCAGCCATACTTCCGGCTGATCGATGACGACGTGGGTGATGTTGATTTCGCGGCGCAGATAAGAGATCACAGAGAATTCTGCGCTCATCTGCTTGATCTTGCCGAAGGGCTGCGAGCCATCGCCGGCGTAAAGCTTGACGTCGTCGAGCGTCACCTTGTAGCCGCGCAGGTCGAGATGTGCGTTGCCGATTTCGGTGCGGATGCCGAACTCTCCGAGCGCCTCGATCACCTGTGCTTGCAGGAACAGGTCGAGCCGCCCGCTGCGAATATAGAAGACGACGGCAATGAATAAGAGAAGCAGGATGCCGAGTAAGACGAGCGCGGCGATTAGCAGTTTTCTGCGCATAAAACCAACACGATTTTAGGTTTTAGATTTTAGATTTTGGATTTTGGATTTTGGATTGAGGGAAGTGTGCGATATGGTCACGACTGGGATCAACTCCACCAATCCAAAATCTAAAATCTAAAATCTAAAATCGCTATACCTTCGTCAGCAGATGTCCGAGCTTGTCGCGTCGTGCGCGCAGCACTTTCTCGTTGGTTTCGTTGGGCTCCATCTCGATGGGCACGCGGTCGGTGATTTCGAGATCAAAGCCTTCGAGCGCCGCGCGCTTCACCGGATGATTGGTGATCAGCCGCATCTTGCGGACGCCGAGATCATGGAGAATCTGCGCGCCGATGCCGTAATCGCGCGGGTCCATCTTGTGGCGACCAACGACCGCCGCGTCGGCTTCGACCGCGTCTTTGTTCTGCTCGTCCATCAAGCGATAAGCGCGCAGTTGATTGACCAGCCCGACGCCGCGCCCTTCCTGCTTCAGGTATAACAAGACGCCGCGCCCTTCTGCGGCGATGATTTCAAGCGCCCGTTGCAATTGCCAGCCGGTATCGTCTCTGAGCGAACCGAAGACATCGCCCAGCACGCACTGCGAATGGACGCGCACCAGCAGATCTTCGTCGGGCGTGATGTCGCCCATGACCAGCGCCAGGTGTACGTCGCTGTTGATGTCGTTGGTGTAAGCCAGAGCGCGAAACTCGCCGTAGACCGTCGGCACGCGCGCTTCGCCGGCGCAATGGATTAACAACTCGTTCGCCATGCGATAGCTGACCAAGTCGGCGACCGAAATAATCTTGATGCCGTGCTGCCCTGCGAACTCGCGCAACTGCGGCAGCCGCGCCATGGTGCCGTCATCGTTCATGACTTCGCAGATGACCGCCGCCGGCATCAGGCCGGCGATGCGCGCCAGATCAACCGAGGCTTCGGTCTGACCGGGCCGCACCAGCACCCCGCCTTTGCGTGCCCTGAGCGGAAAGATGTGGCCGGGCCGCGCCAGGTCTGCGGGCCGTGAGCGCGGGTCGACGGCGACTTGAATCGTCGTCGCGCGGTCGGCTGCACTGATGCCCGTGGTGACGCCGCGCCGCGCTTCGATAGACACGCAAAACGCCGTGCCGCGCGAGGCGGTGTTCTCGGTCTCCGAGACCTGCAAGGGAATTTGTAATTCATCCAACCGTTCTTCGGTGAGCGGCAGACAGATCAGACCGCGCCCAAAGCGCGCCATGAAGTTGATGATTTCCGGCGTCACTTTTTCGGCGGCGCACGCCAGGTCGCCTTCATTCTCGCGATCTTCGTCATCAACGATAATGACCATGTGCCCGGCGCGAAA
>JBBWZK010000206.1:0-13684 GCA_039648975.1 Blastocatellia bacterium | reverse complement strand
GCATGACATGAGCCAGACCGCCGAACTCGGCGATCAGCCGCGTGTGGCGGCGGTCATAGATCATGCCGACAATGACGAACAGCGCGCCGGTCGAGATGCCATGATTGAGCATCTGGTAAATCGCCCCCTGCATGCCTTTATCCGTGAACGAGAAGATACCGAGCACAACGAATCCCAGATGGCTGACGGATGAATAGGCGACGAGCTTCTTCAGAACGGGCTGCACCATGGCGACCAGTGCGCCGTAGATAATGCCGATGACTGCAAGGAAGCAGACGAAGGGCGCCCACTCGCGCGACGCATCGGGAAATAGCGGCAGGTTGAAGCGCATCAAGCCGTAAGTTCCCATCTTCAGCAGCACGCCGGCCAGAATCACCGAACCGGCGGTCGGCGCTTCAACGTGCGCGTCAGGCAGCCACGTATGAAAAGGGAAGAGCGGCACCTTGATGAAGAAGGCAAAGCCAAACGCCAGGAACATCCAGGACTGAGCTTCGGGGCTGAGAATCAGCTTGCTGGTGCGGACGCTTTCGGTGATGGTCGTGATGTCGAAGGTAAACGTCCCCGTCATTTGTCCGTGCGCGTAATAGAGCGCGATGATCCCGGCCAACATCAGCAGCGAGCCGACGACCGTGTAAATGACGAACTTGATGGCGGCATAGATACGGCGCTCGCCGCCCCAGACGCCGATGAGCAGATACATCGGCACGAGCATCACTTCCCAGTAGAGATAGAAGAGGAACAGATCCATCGCCACGAAGACGCCAATCATGCCGGTTTCGAGCGCCAGTATAGAGATCAGGAATTCGCGTTGGCGCTTGTGTATCGAGTTCCACGACGAGATCAGCGACAGCGGCACCAGCAGGGTTGTCAGTAAGACAAGCCACAAACTCAAGCCGTCGACGCCGACGTGATAGTGGACGCCAAGATTGAAGGCCGTGATCCATTCCTTGTCGGTTTGAAACTGCAAGCCGACGCCCGGCTGGAAGCGAAACGCCAGCGAGAGCGAGATAAAGAAGGTCGCCAGAGAGAAGACCAGCGCCGTCCACTTAAGATCGTTTTCGTTGGTCTTTTCGCCGCGTCCGACAACCGCGAGGTAGATCGCCCCCGCAAGCGGCAACAGCGTGACGATGGTGACTATATATTCACTCATTGGTTTCTTATAGAGGCGACCACGCTCGGCGGCCCCGGTTTGCAACCAGCCTACCTGATGAAATAGTAGATCAGCACGAGCGCGCCGAGCACGACGATAGCGACATAGGCGCGCGCCAGGCCCGATTGCAGGAAGCGCAGCGCACTGCCGAGGCCGCGCGCCAGATAGGCTGCGCCGTGTACCATGCCGTCGATGTATTCCTTGTCGATGATTTTCCAGAGCACGTTCGTCGAGCCGACTTTGATGGGCTCGACGATTGCCGCGTCGTAGACTTCATCAACGTAGTATTTGTTTTCGAGCAATCGCGGCGGCTGCCACAGCGGGTTGCGCTTGAACCAGACCCAGCCGATGCCGAGGCCGGCTAAGGCGATGAGACTGGAGACGACCGTCAGCCAAATTTCAACCGCGTGATTCTCTGTCGCGGCGCGTTCGACTGACTCGCTATGCGCCGGCGCGGGAGTTGATTCAGCGCCGGCGTGGGGCGCGGCGTGTGCCGCGCCAACGTGGGCAATAGACGGCTCAAGGAAACGCTCAAAGTAATTCGGAATCTTGCCGCCTGACAAGCCTTCGGGCACGCCGAGGAAACCGGCGAGGACTGCGCCGACGGCCAACACGATGAGCGGCAGGGTCATCACCAGCGGAGACTCTTTCGGCTTGCCGCCATGATGTCCGTGATCGTCATGATGTCCGCCGTGCGGCGCGTCGCCGTGGGCTTTCGCAAATCGCTCTTTGCCCCAAAATGTCACGACCATCAAGCGCGTCATGTAGACCGCCGTCAGCAGGGCCGTCAATGCGCCGACGCCCCAAAGTATTTTAGCCCACAATTCAGGAATGCCTGCGGAGGTAAAGGTGCGGTAGAGAATTTCATCTTTGCTGAAGAAGCCCGATAATAACGGAAAGCCTGAAATGGCCAGCCAGCCGGCAAACATCGTCCAAAACGTGATGGGCATATACTTCTTCAAGCCGCCCATGCGCCGCATATCCTGTTCGTGATGCACGCCGAGAATCACCGAGCCTGAGCCGAGGAAGAGCAGCGCTTTGAAGAAGGCGTGCGTGAAGACATGAAAGATGCCCGCCGTGAATGCGCCGACGCCGCACGCCAGAAACATATAACCCAGTTGCGAGATCGTCGAATAAGCCAGCACCTTCTTGATGTCCCACTGGCCCATTCCAATCGTCGCGGCAAACAACGCCGTCGCTGCGCCGACAATCGCGACGATGAACATCGCCACAGGCGCGTGCGTGTAGATCGAATTGGCGCGCGACACCATGTAGACGCCTGCCGTGACCATGGTGGCTGCGTGAATCAATGCGCTGACCGGCGTCGGGCCGGCCATGGCATCCGGCAGCCAGACGAAAAGCGGAATCTGCGCGCTCTTGCCGGTCGCGCCGACGAACATCAAGACGGCTATCGAAGTGAGGCCGCCTGCAAAGATCGCCCCAGCCGTGAACGGGTCTTGCGCCTGCTGCATCGCCCAGTCGAACGCCCCATGAATGCCGCGCGTCGGATCATTGAAATAAAAGATCGAGCCGGAATGCCAGAACAACAGCATCAAGCCGATGGCAAAGCCGAAGTCGCCAATACGGTTGACGATGAAGGCTTTCTTGGCCGCATTGTTGGCATAGTCTTCAGTGAAGTAATGACCGATGAGCAGGTATGAGCACAGCCCGACACCTTCCCAGCCGACGAACATCAATAAGAAGTTGTCCGCCAGCACCAGCGTCAGCATCGCGAACATAAACAGATTCAGGTAAGCGAAGAAGCGCCAATAACCGGAATCCCTGCGCATATAGCCGGTGGCGAAGACGTGAATCCAGAACGCGACAAATGTGATAAATAGAATGTAGACCGCCGACAGCGAATCGAGCATCAAGGCGAAATCGGCGCGGAAGTTGCCGACCTTTATCCAGGTGAACAGGTAATCGAAAATCTTTGCGCCCGCTTGCAGGTCGGCGCGGTGTTTGAAAAAGACAACAAAAGAAAGCACCGCGGAGATGGCGACGGTTGAACAGGCGATGATGCCGATCAATCGCTCGCTCATCTTTTTGCCGAAAAGACCGAGAATCGCTGCGCCGACCAGCGGAGCGAGGATGATGAAGGCAAGCAATGGTTCGGTGTGAGCTCCGTTCATTCTATTTCAAATCCCTATACGTGATGCGTGATGCGTGGTGCGTGATTAGGCGGCGATGGTGACATCATTAGTCACATTCCAGTCACGCATCACGTATCACGTAACACTCAAAGTTTCAGTGTGTCCGCTTCGTCAACGTTAAGCGATACGCCATTGCGGAAGATCGAGATGATGATCGCCAGGCCGACGGCGGCTTCGGCGGCAGCAACGGTCATGACGATGAAGACGAACAACTGACCGCCGATGTCGCCAAAATAACTCGACATCGCCACCAGCGACAGGTTGACGGCATTCAGCATCAACTCGATGCACAGGAAAATCGTGATGGCGTTGCGCTTGATGAAGACGCCGACCGCGCCAATCGTGAACAGCAGCGCCGAAAGTCCCAGATACCACCAGAGCGGAATCATAATCTCTCTCTCCACTTGGATGTAGCGCAAGCTGTTAGCTTGCGCCAGCCCTGCGCAAGCTAACAGCTTGCGCTACACGGAGGCGATTCGCTCAATCGCCTTCGCGCCGTGCCAGAACCATCGCGCCGACGACGGCCATCAGGATCAGCACCGACGTCACTTCAAACGGCAGCAGGTATTGCGTGAACAGATTGTAGCCCACACTGTAGGTCGTGCCGACCGCGTGATCTGTCGTGTCGAGGGCAAAGGCCGGGCTGATCTTTTTATCCGCCACCTTCTTCAAGACGAAAAAGGCTTCGGCAATCAGCGCGCCGGCGAACGGGATGGCCAGATAGCCCAGCGCCCGATGCTTCTCAATCAGCGGCTGCGACTTCGGCACGTTCAAGAGCATGATGACGAAGATAAACAACACCATGATCGCGCCGGCATAAACGACGATCTGAATGGCGGCGATGAATTGCGCGTGCAGCGTCAGATACAACGCCGAAAGCGACGCCAGCGTGCCAATGAGTGAGAGCGCGCTGTAGAGCGGATTGCGCTGGAAGATGACATTGAGCGCGGTCGCTACGGCGAGGACGGCAAGGATGATGAATAGAACTTTTTCCATATTGCTGAATCAGCCTTCGCAGGGCCGAGCTATGGGTTTGCCGGCGGCCAGATCAGAATCACTGTGGCCGTGATGATGACGTTGATGATCGATGCGGGCAGCAGGAATTTCCAGCCGAAGCGCATCAATTGATCATAACGGAAACGCGGCAGCGTGAAGCGTATCCACATCGCCAGGACGATCAGCGCCAGCACTTTGACGGTGAAGTAAACCGGCCCCAGCCAGGGGTAATAATTCACCTTCGGCCCGATATAGCCGCCCCAAAACAGCGTCACGGCAATTGAGGAAGCCGTGATCAAATTGATGTATTCGGCCATCTGGAACATCACGAACTTCATCGACGAGTATTCGGTGTGATAACCGGCGACGAGTTCGGATTCGGCTTCCGGCAGATCGAACGGCGTGCGATTGCACTCGGCAAGCGAAGCGATGTAGAAAACAATGAACACCAGGAATAACGGCGGCTTCCAGATATTCCAGCCCGTAAACGCAAACCTGCCGCTCTGCTGGCCGACAATCACCGACAGGTCGAGCGAGCCTGTGTAGAGCAGCACACTGACGATGGAGATGCCCAGGGCGAGTTCATAGCTGATCATCTGCGCGCTCGAGCGCAGGCCGCCCATCAGCGAATACTTGTTGTTTGACGCCCAACCGGCCAGCACCAGCCCGTAGACGCCAAGCGAGGTCAGCCCGAAGACATACAGCAGGCCGATGTTCATGCTGGTGACTTGCAATCGAATCGGGCGACCGAAGAGGTTGACCTGACCGCCGTATGGAATGACGATGAAAGTCATCAGCGACGGAATCAACGAGATGGCGGGCGCGGCGATGTAAAGCCACTTGTTGGCTTCGGTCGGTATGATGTCTTCTTTGAAGATCATCTTGACGCCGTCGGCGAGCGGCTGAAGCAAACCCCACGGGCCGACGCGGTTCGGGCCGATGCGCAATTGAATCCAACTCATCACCTTGCGTTCGAGAAAAGTCAGGTAAGCAACGGCAGTGACCAGAACGAAGAGGATGATCGCGGATTTGATTACCCACTCAAGAAGAACGTCTGTAGTCATAAGCAGATGGTGGCTCGACAAGTTTAAGCAACTGACAATCGCGAGTTGAGCCGCAGGCTCAACGATTCCACTCCAGTATGCCCTTGCGCCAGATGTAGATCAGGCCGATAAACAAGACGACCATGAAGAGCATCATTTCGCCATAGAAGATCCACTTCAAGTTGGCGGACTCTCGGAGCACGTTTGGAAAAACCACCGCCCACGGCACCAGAAAAATGGCCTCAATGTCGAACAGCAGGAAGACCATCGCGACCAGATAGAACCTCACCGACTGGCGTTCGCGCGCCGTGCCGACCGGCTCGACGCCGCATTCATAGGGCGCGAGCTTTTCCGGCGTCGGGCGGTTTTTGCCGAGCAATCGAGAAACGATGATCAGCAAGGCTGCCATGCCGACTGCCAGCCCAAGCACAATGAGAACTGGAATGTAGTTTGTCATTGCTGTCTATGTGTAACGCTAATGTGTGACTGCTCGCGGCGGCGTCTCACAGGTTAAAATCCAGCCGCTTATCAAGACTGTGCATCTTATCGCCTGGCGAAATTGAGTGTCAAGCAAGCACATGGCTCGCGCCCGATTTATCCGTGCCGCCGCCTGCTGAGAAATGTCTTGTCGCGGCAAGTAGGCTCAATTATCATCGCAGTTGAGCGGCCCCTAAACGACAGAGTCTACCGAGCCAAATCGAGCAAAGCAAATGACGTTAATCTGTGAATACTGCCAAAGCGCGGTCGCGGCGGGCCTGTTGAAATGCCCGAATTGCAGCGCCCCGATCAGTGGCAGTGCTGCGCCGCCGAGCGACTATCGGCATTGTCCGTTTTGTCAGAGAAAGCTGCTGGCGCTGGCCAGCCCGGCATGCAATTATTGCGGGCGGCGTTTGCCTGATGATTACATCAAAGCGCGCGAAGGCGACTTGCAGCGGCTCACGGAATTGGACGGTCACTCGACTGACCCGCAACTCGCCGCCAAACTAGACACCCTCGTGCGCCAAACCGCACGCAGAGATCATCGGGAATCCTCGCTTGCCGATTTGTTCAGCATCGGCGATCCAACCGATCTTTTCTCTTAGATCGGATTTCACATCGGTGTAGGGCATAGGAGAAGCGGCCTGTTTTGGAGTGCTGAGACTGGTCGCCGCTTTGTTGCAATCGAATGCTGCACAGCGGTGACAGGTCACCGCACTCCAAATTGCACCGCTTGCCCTACATCCCATCGCAAGCCGATCCAAAAAGAAAACCTGATGGACGGCTGCGATTACAGTCGCCTATCAGGTTCTCGAAGCTTAAATCTATAATCGTAATGAATGCTACTGTCGCGCCTGGCCGACGAAGCGCATCGGATCAACCGGCTGATCGTTCTCGCGCACTTCGTAGTGGACGTGCGGGCCGGTTGAGCGGCCTGTGCTGCCGGCGTGGCCGATTTGATCGCCGCGCTTGACGCGCTGGCCTTCCTCGACCGTAACCCTCGACAGGTGGCCGTAGCGCGTCGTCACGCCATTGCTGTGATAAAGAATCACCAGATTGCCATAGCCCGAATACGGCCCTGCGTGAATCACCAGCCCGTCAGCCGTTGCTCCCACGGGCGTGCCGTGATCGACGGCAATGTCGAGGCCCTGGTGGGATTCGTGTCCTTCGCCGCTGATGGGATTATGTCGCATGCCGAAGCCGTCCGTGATGTAGCCGTTCACCGGCAACCCATTTGGAATTGAAGACAGGCGCAGCATATCGGATTTCATGCGGTCGTTGATGTGACGCAACTGCCGTTCGATCTGATCGGCGGCGTGGTCGAGGGCCGGAACGGTTTCCGGGCCGCCGGTGCCGACGATATTATCCACTTCCGGCGTATGATCTATCTTCGCCTGTCGCGCCATCTCCTTCGACATATCGCTGACGTAATCGATCTGGCCTTTCAACTTGGCATAGGAGTTCTGGTAGGCGTCGTTGGCTTCTTTGAGCTTCTGATTTTCGGCCTTCAGGGTGAGGTTCCGTATGTTCAAAGACTCGGTCTGCGTCAGGCGCAGCAGACCATAGCCGGTCAGTAAAACCAGGGCGATGGCGACGCCGCCGACGCCGTAAATCAAATTGCGATGAAAGCTGACCTGGCGAACCTTCGAGGACGAGCCCGGCATAATCAATAGGGTATAACGCGGATTATCCTTCGACATTCAGCATCTCCTTGGCTCTTATTCAGAGTATGGGGATGTTGCCAATGTCCCACAGCAACACCCGAAACGGCTTGTTTAACCCAACTACCTAGAGGCTCCGTGAGGGGAAATACTACCCAAGCAAGTCGGCAGGCTATCACACGGCTTCACTGCATGGCAATCGTTGCGGGTCAGATGGATACAGATTTAAGAAATTCGCAAGAAATGGCGGGAAGGGCCTTGTCGCGCGCCGCCCGCCGCTTGCCACAGGTTTTGGGGGAGGAAGCAAGCAGCAGACGGCGCGGCGTGTGACTCGTCAAACATGCTCGGGGCGGCGCGGAAACATGATCTTGTAGACCACGTAGCCGACCAGCGCCAGCGCGGCGACGACGATCACGAGAAAGACTAACTTGAGGGCGACGCCGATGATGCCGAGGACGAGCTTCATCACGACAATGCCGATGAAGAAGGTCACCAGGCCGATGATGAATCTGAGAATTGCTGCCATAGTTTTGCTCCTTTCAACCCGAATGCGCGAGGCGGTTCGTGCGATCTCTGTAAGCCTCGCGGCTGTTGCTTGCGCGTCAGTTGACGCGCGCGCTTGCCTGTGCCTGACGAGCGCCGCTCGCCTGGATAGTGATGTTGCGAAACGAGGTGCGCAGGATGATGTTCGGCCCGTCGCCATTGGCGGCGATCAACGGCTCGCGCGTCCGCGAGGCCAGTCCGCTGAAGCCTATGGGTCGAATTTCGCCGTTCTCGCTCGCCGCATTGAGCATAAATTGACTCGACGAAGGCAGCACGAGCTTGATTTCGCCATGACTATTCTTCACATCAATGTCGTTTTCGGGCGGCTTGGCGGCGACGAGCGTCACCGTGCCATAGCTGGTTTCTACATGAACGCCTTCGTAAAAATCCTTCACTACGACTTCGCCGTGCGAGGTTTCGATAGCGATTTCGCCGCGCGCGTCTTCAACGCTGACGTTGCATTTGTCTGCGTTGACTTCAATCGTGCCCGATACGGTTGCCAGTTGAATGCTGCTGTTTGACGAATGGACGGTCAGGTCGCCATTGATCGTCTGGGCGCGAACGTCTGAGAAAGGCGCTTCGATGATCAGATTGGTTGCGCCCGTGACTTCGACTTTGCCATGCTCCGTCTTCAACTCAGATTCGGCGCTTAAACCCTGCGCGCGAATGCTACAAAACGGCGCGTTGACATGCACAGGGCCGCTGATCTCTTTTAACTCGACCGCGTCGTTGCGCGCCGCAAGTTGTACCGCGCCGTTGATGTTCGACAGGCGCACGCCTTTAGCGCCGTTGATGATCAGGTCGCCGTTGATGTTTGCGGCATTGGCGTTTGCATAGCTCAAATCGCACTTGACGTTGCCGTTGACCTGATTCACGTCGGCCTGCCCGTGACTCGTTTTGATCTGCACATTGTTTTGCAGATTGCTCACGGCAACCGCGCCGTAGCTGTTGTTGGCGACGAGATTGGCGGACAGCGGCACATCGATTTGGATGTCGGTCGTGAAATCCTGATTAATTTCGTTGCGCGTCGTCGTGACCAGCAAGCCATCAGAAGTTTTTGTGATGGTCAGGCTGACTTGATCGGCAATCCGGCGCGCGTCATCAGCGGACCAGCCGCGCACGCGCTTGGTCAAGGTCGCTTTGACGGTCTGGCTGCCGCCGTTGATTTTGACATTGCCGTAGCTGTTAGCCACTGTAATCTTCATTCCCTGCATGAACTCACGGCTTTCCACCGGCGCGTCGGTGAAGTCAAAGCTCTGGCCGGCGACCGAATCGCGCAGGCTGTCGAGAAAGCGCGGCAGTTGCAATGCCGAAAGCACCGCAGGACTGTTCGCCATGCGATTGGCCAGCACTCCCGTGCTGATAATGAAGACGACGACAAGGATTCGCCCAACCGTCAACAGGCGCGGCGGCGGGCCATAGGCATGGCGATGCGTATAGAAGCGCACCAGTTCGATGCCCGCGAAGATGAGCAGCAACAACATCCAGTAACGCCCATATAACGCGACGGCGTTCAGGTCGGAATGAAACCGGCTGATGAAAAACAGCGCGCCGATGATGATCAATAACATGCCGCCGACGGGCGAGCGCGGCTTGCGCTCGACGGCAAATCCCATGACACGAATGACCCCTGCGCAGATCAGTAAGATCGGCCACAAACGCATCAACCAGCCGCGCACGCCTAAGCCTGCGGGCGCTAACAAGACCAGCACCCCGACGCCGACGAGCAGCAAGCCGAGTAGCAGCGTACCTCTTTTATTGTTGCGCTGCGACGACACGGCTTCACCTACCTCCGCTCGCCGAAGCGAGCCATCTGCCGGACGTTGGTGTGAGACGAATCACCGAAGGAGCCGGGCATCGATGAGTAAGGCGGGCGGTTGTAATCAGGCGTTGGCACGTCGCCGCGTGATCGTTGGAAATACTTCGTCAATAGATAACCGCCGAGGATAATCAACGCCACCGGCAGCAAGCGCGCCGGATTGATGAAAGCGAAGGGCCGCAGAATCTGTATGACCATCAGCGCGCCAAGTACAATCAAGCCGACGCCGAGCACCGGCGCGCGCTTCGCCAGTCGCTGCTTGAAGCGCGCTTCATCGGCTTCGGCGCTGTCGCCCTGACTGATGCGTTCCGCCGTGCGATAGGCGTCCATCATCGAATAAATATAAACCGCCATTCCCGCCAGCGAGAAGAGTCCCGGCAGGATGTGCAGCTTGGTCAGATTAAACAAGCCGACGATGCTGACGAAATGCACAACGGCTTTGAGGTTCTGGCGATTGTAGACCGCGCCCATTCCCGGAATCAAAGCGCAGAGGGCTGCAAGCCGGGCTTTGGTTTTCGAGCGGCCTGGTTGATAGCGATGATGCGACAGGCTCTCAATGCCCCTCACGATGCAGTCCTGGCAGTAGGCATAGCCTTTGATGCGATGATCGCAGGCCGCACAGAGACCGCGATTGCAGCTTGTGCATTGAACCCGCGCCGCGCTTTGCGTGTGATATGAACAGGTCATAGATAATTACTCTTCGGTTCGATTTCTGATTTGCTGACGATCAACAACTTAAACGATTGGCGAGGCGGAAGGGTTCAGCGAAAGCAGTGGCAGGCCAAAAGCAAAACAAAAAGCCGCCTCAGTCTTTCTGCGGCGGCGGCGGTTTTTCAGCGTCTTTCTGATGATCCGATGGATTGTTTGCAGGCTTTTCGCCGCCCAGGCCATCCCAGATTTCGTCAAGCCCCATGCCGACGCGCTCAAGGCGAGCCGCCAGCGCATCCTTTTGCGCATAGATGCCTGTGCCGCGATTATAGATCTGCGCAAATTTATTTTGTGCCTGCCGGTAAATGCCCGCCACTGTGCGGTCGTCTGAGAAGCCATAAAGCAGCAGGATAAACGACGCCAGGGCAATCGACGCGGCGGTCGCCATTGACCAGCGCGGCGCGGTTGTCGCGCGCGGCAATAAGCGCGCCGCCCAGTGGCTGACTCTCATGCCGAAACGTGGCTTGCTGGCCGGTGCGCCGGTCAGGCTGATGGCCACAAGTTGATCAAAGAGCACTGCCGGCAGTTCGACTTCTTCATAAGTATGCACCGAGTGGCAGGCGGCAACCGCAAAGACGACGTTCGTGAGCAGGTCGGAACAACTCGCACAAACGGCAGCGTGCTCTTCAAAGCGATGATAAGTTGCCGCAGGCACGAAGCCATCGAGAAACTCTGTGATCAACTCTTCAAAGGCAAGGCAATCGAAAAGCCGATGTTCTTCGGCAATCGTCAACAGCGACGATTCGAGCATCACGGGAACGTCAACCGGAATATCCTGCCGGCATTCGTTGAGCGTGCCCTTGATCTCATCCATCAGCGCGCGGCACGAACGGCACGCGAGCGCGTGCTCGCGAAACCCTGCGCCGTCGCTTTTCGCAAGCTGACCGTCAAGGTAATCACTCAGTTGTTCTTCGAATCGGCTGCACTGCATATCGACTCAATCAAGGGATGTCCTTGTCCTTTCGACAACACAACTTTTCAACTGCCACAAACGGGGCAGCGAACACAGGCTGAAGTCACGCTTTATTGCGCGGTCATTGAGCGCCTGCGCGGGCCGCGTCCACCGAGGCCCGCGCACACTGACCGCGTTAGTCCGGCTGTACCTTCATGCGGCGAAGCACCTTCGCCAGTTCGATGCGGCCCCGGTTGATACGGCTCTTGACGGTGCCTTCCGGTATGCGCAACAGGTCGACGATCTCCTGATACGCCAGTTCTTCAATGTCGCGCAGGATGACGCATTCGCGCAGGTCCGGCGACAGTTTGTTGATGGCGGCAAGCACTTGCAGCCGTCGCTTTTGGCGTTTAAGAGAGCGATGCGGGCTGTCGAGCACCGCCGGCAGATGATATTCATGATCGGCCAGATCATCGCTCGAATCCGTCGGCGTCCTCTGACGTTTACGGTAATCGTCAATAATCAGATTGCGCGCCAGGCGCATCAGCCAGTTCGACAGATCGCCGAGCGTCGCGTCGTACTGCGTCAGCGAACGATAGACGCGAATGAATACTTCCTGCGTCAGATCTTCGGCGGCGCTGTGACTCGACGTGAAACGATAAGCCAGGTTATAGATGCGGCGCGAATACTGGCGCACGATCTCCGCCCACGCATGTTGGTCGCCTTCGAGACAACGTTGAGCCAATTCGGCATCGGTTGCTGTCAACGCAAGTATCGCTCCCACCTGTCGCCCTCTCGTAAGCCGTAATCTATGATGTCCGCCAACTCGCTAAACGAGATGGTGACGAAAAATGTTTCGCTGAAGCTTTGGGCACACAAGATGATGCCAAAGGGGTGCGGGCCTTCCATATTTTGTGCTAGAATGCCCGCTTGCTACAGTCCCTTGCGGCTGATTGCATCAAGCTTCAACGAACTGGCGACGCTTTGCCGTGTCACCGGTTCTATTGTATATCACGGAGACACAACCGATAAAGTGAACGGCAGGTGGAAAACCATTTTAAGCCTTGTTGTGGGCGCGCTGTTTGTCTACCTGTTTGTTCACAACCTTGACTTCTCGGAAGTCTGGGCGAAGGTGCGGGCGGCGAACTGGGCGCAGCTTGGCCTGGCGCTGGGGCTGTTGATCGGCACCTATTTCGTGCGCGCACTGCGCTGGCGCACACTGCTTGAGCCGATGGCGAAGCCGCCCTTGCGCGCCTTGTTTCGCGCCACGATGATCGGCTTCTCGGCATTATTTCTGATGGGCCGCGCCGCCGAGATGATCATCCGCCCGGCCACCCTGTCGATGAAAGAAAAGGTGCATCCATCGGCGAGCTACGCCACCGTCATGATCGAGCGCGTCTTTGACATGGTGATGGTGGTCTTCTTCTTTGCCATCAACCTGGTCTTTTTTGAATACAACGAGCGCGAACATAACGCCGATGCCATGCGCATGTTTGGCTGGATCAAAGTCACCGGCGCGTTGCTGCTCATCGCCGCCATCGCAGGCATCTACGGCCTCTCGGTTTTCCGGCGAAAACGCGAGAGCGCCTTGCCTTATCTGAATAAGAAACTGAGCCGGCTGCCGCGCAAAATCTCTTCGGGATTGATCAGCCTGTTCGAGCACATTTCGGAGGGCCTGGCCGTGCTGCACGATGTGCGCGGCCTGACGATCACGGTCTCTTACACGATTCTCATCTGGCTGATGGTGGCGACGGCGCATCTGCTGGTCGTGCGCGCCTTCGGCATACACGCCGATCAAGTGCCGTTCACCGGCGCGGTCTTCGTGATGGGCATGTCGATGCTCGGCTCAGTCGTGCCGACGCCGGGCGGCGCAACCGGGCCGTTCCACATCGCGACGGCAGCGGCGCTGGCTTTTATGGGCGTCGATCAGGATTCGGCCAAGTCTGTGGCGATCATTTTACATCCGTTGATCTTCGCGCCGGCGACGCTGTTCGGGATTTACTATGTCGCGCGCGAGGGCCTGTCCTTCGGCGGCTTGAAGCAGATCGCTGAACATCAGGCCGAGCCTCAGGATGCGACCAAACAGGACAAGCCCGAAAAGAAGAAAGCGGTCGTTTTGAGTCGTTGACGGATGGGAGCGCGGGCGTCTCGCCCGCCGATCTTCCGCTTGCGAGAAGCTGCAGGCGAGATGCCCGCGCTCCCAGGTTATCGACGACATCCCTTTTGGTAGCAGGACGCAGAC